>JAZSGU010000122.1:0-11471 GCA_045532895.1 Acutalibacteraceae bacterium
GTGGCTGAAAACAATAAGCCGTCCGAAATGATTTCGGGCATATCGGAAGACGTAATGGATGCATTGGTGAGAACCTTGCTTCCGGACATAATCAGCTTCTGCGAAAGTGAAGAAGGCAAAGCAATCTTCGAAAAGTGGAAGACTGAACAATCAGAATAAACCAACGTAAAATGAGGGTAGCCGATAAAACTACCCTCATTTTTCATTTTATAAACCGTTCAGAAAAAGAACAAATCCGAACCCTTCGCCGATTGGCATAAGGTTCGGATTTATACTGTTTGGTGCACCTGACAGGGGTTGAACCTGCACATCAAAGATACCAGATCCTAAATCTGGCGCGTCTGCCAATTCCGCCACAGGTGCATTCGCTGCATTTGATATTATCATGAAAGCAGTTTTTTGTCAAGAAGCCAAAGCAGCAGCCGACGCCGAAAAATCAGCGTCGGCTTTTAAATTAATTACTTTTTGGCAGGCATCATATAGAAGCTGAATTCAAGACCGTTGCTGCCGTCAAGCTCAAACTGCTTAAGAACATCGGGGCCGCAGCTTGCCGTGCCTGTGCCGCGAATAAAGCCGTCAATGTTAACAACCACAGTCTTTTCGCTGTGCAAATCCTCACGGTGTTTTGCGTTTTGAAGCAGCATCTGGGTATAGGGTCTTGCGTTGAAGCTGAAGTAATCATCATCAAAAACAAACTTAATACCTGCGCCGTTATCATCGGTAACCGAGAGATATCTGACCTGAGTTCTGTTGCCGGAATCCTGAGGTCTGATATAGGGCTCATACATTTCATCAACGGTTGTTTCGTATACTCCGATAATTGACTGGGCATAAATGTCGCAGAGATTTTCATCGGGACCCATTCCGTAGTATTCAACATTTGTAAATTCTTCAGGCATTTCAAGAGTCAGACCAAATCTGGGAAGATGGGCAGAAAGGCGTTTTTTGGCAACAGGTTCAAATTTTGCTTCAATTTTAATTAAACCGTCGCCGTAAACCTTAT
Source organism: Acutalibacteraceae bacterium (assembly GCA_045532895.1). GTDB lineage: Bacteria > Bacillota > Clostridia > Oscillospirales > Acutalibacteraceae > CAG-177. Next base: position 1,004 of record JAZSGU010000122.1, read on the forward strand.
ACTCAAGCTCAACTTTCCCGAGAGGACGAAGCGTTTTTTTGCTCTTGAGCTTGTATCCAACCTCAATTTCAGCTTTGTCCTTTTTAAGCTCAATCTCGAAATCGGTGCAGATGCATTTATAATCATCATAGCCAGCAGCAATCCATTTATCTCTGTAGCATGTGTCGTTATCAAGGAAGGCTCTGTAAATATTGGGCAAGAAACCTTTTGCAAAGGCGGGGGAGGAATTGATAAGCTCTTTTCCGTCCACAACATAACTCTCAAGCATTCCGCTTATATTTGAGAAGGACACGCTGCCGCCGGCAAATTTAATTGTGCTGATTTCGCCGTCGCTTGAAAGAGCAAGCTTATCTTTTGATTTGTTTTTGCAGAATTCATATTCCTCTTTGAGAGTAATCTGCTCAAAGGCAACCTCTTGTTCGCCGTCAAAATAATAGATGTTCAGGTGGCAATCGCAATCTTCTTTGGGAACGCTTAAATCTATTGCATATTCTTTCTTTTGCTCAGCATCAATATCAAGAATAATCTCATCTGCCGCAAGCAAAATATTGCCGTTCTTAACCAGCTCCCAAACCGCAGTTAAATATGATGAGTTTCTGAATCTGTTTGTGTTGATAAAGGTAATAACTCCGTCTTTATATTCAGCTCTGACAGGGCGGTAAACATTTTTCATTTCTTTTGCGCCGGTGTGAAGCTTTCTGTCAGGATAAAGAAGGCCGTCAACACAGAAGCAACCGTCATGACGCCATTCGCCGTGGTCGCCGCCATAAGTGAACTTGTTTTTACCGTTGGGATGATAAACGGAGTGATCTGCCCATTCCCAAATACAGCCGCCCATAAGGTTGTCATACTTATAGAAAATATCCCAATATTCTTCAAGTCCGCCGGGGCCAACACCCATTGCATGCGCATATTCGCAAAGGAAGAAGGGCTTCGGCGAATACTTTTTGCCGCGGGCATGCCTGCCGCATTTTTCGACATCCTTGTGGCTGGTATACATTTCGGAAACAACATCATAAGAATGCCTTGCGTTTCTTACGACACCTTCATAATGAACCGGAATTTCGGGGCATACATCGTGAAGATATTCATAGCAAACATCCTGGCATGCATAGCCGCCGGCTTCATTGCCGAGAGACCACATGATTATGCCTGCGCGGCTTCTGTCGCGCAGATACATTCTCTTGACTCTGTCAAGATATCTTGGTGCCCATGCAGTGTCGTGGCTGATAAGATCGATATTGTTATGCGGGGCACAGCCGCAGCCGTGAGTTTCAATATCAGCTTCATCAACAACATATAAACCGTAAATATCACAAAGAATGATAAACTGCGCATCGGGAGGATAGTGAGATGTTCTGACGGTGTTGACATTCAGAGATTTCATTAGTTTGATATCTTTTTCAATGTCATCAAAGCTCATAACATAACCGTTTTTATAATGCGTGTCGTGGTGGTTAACGCCCTTAACCTTAATTTTTTTGCCGTTAACAGTAAAAATATCTTTCTTGATTTTAACAGTTTTAAAACCGACATAGTTACGGGTGGTCATAACTTCATCTTCACCTTTGTAAAGGGTAAGAAATGCCGTATAAAGTGTGGGAATTTCAGCGTTCCATGCTGTTACATCAAGCGATTTAAATGCAACATTGCATTCTGCAGCAGCATCAATTTTTTTTGTCGCGATAAGCCTGTTTTTATCATAGATTTCGGCACAAAGAGTATAACCCTCGGTTACGCCGTCAATTTTCACGGCAATGTTAAGGTTCCAGCCGTTTTTTGTCTCCTTTGTGCGGAAATAAACATCGTTTAAATATGTTTTGGGCATTTCGTAAAGAAGAACATCTCTGAATATTCCGTTTTCTCTGAACATATCCTGACATTCAAGGAATGTTGCATTAGACCACTTGTGAATAACCGCGAGCAGTTCATTTTTGCCCTCAACAACAAATTCTGTCAAATCAAATTCAGCGGTATTATGCGCACCCTCGCTGTAACCGACAAATTTGCCGTTAACATAAAGGTCGATGCACGGAATAACACCGAGGAAAGAAATAATATATACTTTGTTTGCATCGGCAATGTCAAAGGTCTTTCTGTAAACGCCGACAGGCTGTTCGGCAGGAACATAAGGCGGCTTGTCGTCAAAAGGATAGGGACAGTTAATATAAGCGGGGGAGTCATATCCCGTTCTCTGCCATGTTGAGGGGATTTTCACGGTGTCAAAAGCAACCTTTTCAGTATCTATAACATCGGGCAAATCCTTGTTGGTTGCATAATATCTGAACTGCCATTTGCCCGAAAGAACGGTTACCATATCTGAAGAAAAACGCTCTTTCTTAAACGAAGTCTTTTTAAGAACAGCTTTTTCGGAATAAGGAATGAAATAACCTCTGCCTTCGCGCTTGTTGATTTCAAAAACCGAAAAATCATTAAAATTAGTTTTATTAATGGTGTATTTCATTTATTTTCTCTCCCTTAACTTATTAATCATAATTTTAGCAGCTTTATAGATGTCACCGCATCCGAGAGTAATAACCAAATCACCGCTTTCAGCATTGTCAACAGCAAATTGCGCAACCTCTTCAAAGGTGTTAAACCAAACGCTGCCGGGAATTTTTTCGGCAAGCTGTGAGGTATAAATATCATATGTGTTAACCTCGCGCGAACCCATAATCTCGGTCATAATGCATCTGTCGGGAATTTTAAGAACTCTGACAAAGTCATCAAACAAAATCGCGGTTCTTGAATAAGTGAATGGCTGAAAAACTGCCCAGACTTTATTGTAGCCCATTTTCATGGCTGTTTCAAGAGTAACCTCAAGCTCTTTGGGGTGATGCGCATAATCATCAGCTATGGTGATTCCGTCAATCTGTGCAAGTATTTCAAAGCGTCTGCCCGCACCGTGGAAATTCGCTATGCCGCTTACGCATTGCTCGAAGCTGACACCCGATTCCATGGCAGATGCAATAACAGCGAGGGCATTATAAACATGATGCTTGCCGGGAATACCGAGAGTAACCATGCCGAGGTTTTCGCCGTATCTTATAAGTTCAAATGAAGCAAATTCATTTTTCAGCTCAACATTCACAGCTCGATAAATATTTCCGTCATCCAAACCAAAAGTAATCACGGGCTTTCGGCTAATTTCAACTGCAGGACCAACGGTATCAACGGTATTTAAATCATCACCGTTATAAATTATCATCTTTGTTGCCGTTGAAGCGAATTTGGTGAATGATTTTTTGAGATTATCAAATGTTTTGAAATAGTCAAGATGGTCTTCATCAACATTAAGAATAACAGCAATGTCCGGAGATAAATCAAGAAAAGTATCAACAAACTCGCATGCTTCGCAAACCATATGTTCACTATGACCTACAAGTCCGTTTGAGCCCGTCAAAGGAAGTTTGCCGCCGATAACGGCTGTCGGATCAAAGTCTGCTTCAATTAAAACTTGTGTAAGCATTGAGCAGGCAGTTGTTTTGCCGTGCGTTCCGCTTATGCAAATGCTGTTGGGATAAAGTCTAGTAACCGCTCCGAGAAGCTTGCTTCTTTCATAAGTCGGAATACCGGAAGCTTTTGCGGCAACAAGCTCGGGATTATCGGGAAGCAATGCGGCGGTATAGATAATCATTTCCGCGCCTACAATGTTTTCAGCGCGCTGTCCGAGAGTTACGGGGATTCCGAGGGATCGTATTCTGGCAAGAGTATCCGTTTCGTTGTTATCAGAGCCGCTCAAAAGATAACCCTCTTTGTGAAGTATTTCCGCAAGGGGGCACATACCCGAGCCGCCGATACCTATAAAATGAATGCGTTTAACTGTTTTCAACTGTTTGTCTATTTCAAACATAAAAAATCTCCTTTTCAGAGTATCAACAATATTATATAACATTGTTTCATAAAAATAAAGTAAAAAATTAGAGATATATAATTTTTTTGGAAATGTAACAGCGTGTTTGTGCTCACATAAAATATTAATGTCAAACCTTGGGAGGTGAAAACTTGCAAAAATCGAAAAATATTGTAATAATCGGAGGCGACAGCCGTCAGCAGTATATGGCCGATTATTTTGAAAATACCGGCTTTAATGTTTCTGTTTACGGTTTACCCGAAAAAAAACGAAAATGCGTATGCGATATCAAATCAGCAATCAATCAGAGCGATATTATAATTTTACCGTTACCTGCAACGAAGGACGGTAAGTTTATTACTACACAAATACCTATGAAAGAAACCATAGATGAAATTATAGGATGTATAAATGAAAATCACTATGTTTTTGCAGGGATGATCAGCAAGGGTCTCGAAGCAAAAATTCTAAAAAAAACAAACAAAATTTTTGACTATTTTAAGCGCGAAGATGTTACGATAAAAAACACAATTCCGACAGCTCAGGGTATTTTGAAAACTATGATTGATAATATTGAATATACTATTCATTCCAGCAAATGCGCGGTTTTCGGATACGGAAGAGTGGCAAAGGTTACAGCTGATATTCTTTCATCAATCGGTGCGGAAGTCACCGTTTGTGCAAGAAAAAATGCCGACATTGCCTATGCTGAAATAAAAGGCATGAACGCTTGTCTTATTTCAGATTTTCATAATATTGCACATAAGTTCGATATTATCATCAATACGGTACCGTCTGTTGTAATAAACCGTCGAATTCTTAAAAATGTGAGAACCGACTGTTTGATAATCGATGTTGCTTCCGCCCCTTACGGCACAGATTTTGCTGCAGCATTTGAACTGGGACTGAATGCTGTTCAATGCCCGTCGCTTCCCGGCAAGGTTGCTCCTAAAACAGCCGGGGAAATAATTGCAGATGCAATAATCAGCATCCTCAAGGAGGAAGACTATGGATAAGTTGACAGTAGGTTTCGCTCTTTGCGGTTCCTTTTGCACATTTGAAAAGTCAATCACTCAAATGCAATATCTAAAAGAAACGGGTTTTGAAATTGTGCCTATTATGTCATATAACGCTTATTCTACAGACACCCGCTTCGGTAAAGCTTCTCATCATATTGAAAGAATTGAAAGCATTTGCGGCAAAAAAATCATTGCAACAATAACCGAAGCAGAACCGATTGGTCCCCAAAAAATGCTTGATATTCTTTTGATTGAACCGTGCACAGGCAACACAATAGCAAAACTCGCAAACGGAATAACCGATACTCCCGTAACATTAGCCGCAAAAGCACATTTGAGAAACGAAAAACCGCTTTTAATTGCAGTTTCAACAAATGATGCGCTTTCGATTGCCGCATCAAACATCGGCAGACTCCTTAACAATAAAAATGTGTTTTTTGTTCCGATGAAGCAGGATGACAGCAATGCAAAGCCGCGCTCAGTTGTTGCGGATTTTTCAAAGACATATGACACAATTCTGAATGCCGTTGACGGAAAACAGCTCCAACCGATACTAATATGATTATCAGAGTACCGTTTTTGCGGTACTCTTTTTGTATAACTCGTAACTCTAATGGAAATATATACTTGAAAAGTACATATTTTATTGATATAATATCAATAATTATATGGTATGATGGAGGAAGTATGAAAGGAAAGCTGATTGTAATTGAAGGTTTGGACGGAAGCGGCAAGTCCACACAAGAGGAATTGCTCAAACAAAAGCTTACAAAAAAGGGGATTAAGGTAAATTTTATAAAGTTGCCTAACTATGACGACCCTGCTTGTGAACCCGTCAAAATGTATCTTGCTGGCAGATTCGGCAAAAAGCCCGGTGATGTTAATGCATATGCAGCATCAGCATTTTTTGCCGTTGACAGATATGTCAGCTATAATTGCTATTGGAAAGAAGCCTATTCCAACGGCGAAATCTTTCTTGCAGACCGATATACCACCTCGAATGCATATCATCAGCTAACAAAAACCGACAAATGTGATTGGGATTCCTATCTTGAATGGCTTGAGGATTTTGAATATAACAAAATGGGTATTCCGAAGCCCGACGCCGTAATTTATCTCGACATGCCTATTGAAGTTTCACAAAAGCTTATGACGGGCAGATACAACGGCGATGAATCCAAAAAAGATATTCACGAAAAGGATGTTGCATATCTCAATAGCTGCCGTGAAGCGGCGGATTATGCATGCCGCAAGCTTGGCTGGAAGCGCATTGAGTGCAGCAGCGACGGCGAGCCTCTGCCGATAGAAACAATTTCCGAAGCGGTGCTCAAAGCCGTAACCGATTCGCTGGGAATTGAATTATGATTCGTTTTGCAACCAATAATGATATCAGCGGCATTATATCTCTTTGGCACGAGGCTTTCGGTGACAGCGCAGAAGAAATCAAGTTTTTTCTGGATAAGAAATTCAAGCCGGAAAACACCTTGGTTTATGAAGAATGCGGAGAAATCGCGTCAATGCTGTTTTTGCTTGAGGGTGAAATGTGCATAAGCAGCAGGGATTATCCTTCATATTATCTTTATGCAGCATGTACCGCGATAAAATACAGGGGCAGGGGAATCATGTCAGCTTTGCTCAAAGCCGCTGAAAAAACCGCATCTAATAGAAATGTCCGTTATATCTGCCTTTTGCCTGCGGAGGATTCTTTATATGATTATTATGCGCGTTTCGGCTATCAGGCTGTATTTTCAAAAAGAATTTTAACCATATCCGGCGATGAAATAGCAGAAAATACCGAATTTGATTTTGATACTGCCACCGTTTCAGCCCTCGAAGAGCTCCGTGAAAGTGCGTTTAAAGACATTGACAGATTCAAATGGAGCAATAATGATATCAATTTTGCGTTTGAGCATACTGAAATGTATGGCGGTCATCGGTTTGTGGCATGTAATGGCTATTCACTTTACAGTATAAACAAGCAGAAAGCACATGTAAAGGAATGCGCCTTCACACACAAAAATCTGATAAAAATTGCAGCTTTCCTTATAAAAAAACACGGTGTTAATGAGGTTGTTTTTTCTTTGCCGTTTTATCCCGAATTCCCTATCGGTAAAACTGAAATAAAGAATAGCGGCATGCTTCTTCCTATTGATTACGAAGCTGAAAATCTTATCCATAATATTAAATACGCCTATCTTGGCTTAACCCTTGACTGAAGAGGAGAATAATCAATGCTTTATATGTTTTTGGCAAACGGATTTGAAGAGGTTGAGGCTATTGCAACGCTTGATGTCATCAGGCGTGCGGGAATTGAAATTGAAAGTGTAGGCATCGGCTCCGATAGAATAACCGGCTCCCATGGTATTACTGTTCTCTGCGATAAAACCGAATCCGAAATATCAACTGATAATTCTCTTTTAGGCATAATTCTTCCCGGCGGCATGCCCGGAACAACAAACCTTATGGAAAACAAGACTGTTAATGATTTTATTGATTATTGCAGCGAAAACAATCTTTTAATATGCGCCATCTGTGCCGCTCCGATGATTCTCGGCAAAAAAGGTCTTCTAAACGGCTCGGAAGCCATCTGTTTCCCCGGTTTTGAAGATGAACTGATTGGGGCAAAAATCTCCGATAAGTTCGTTTGCCGCGATAAAAATATTATAACCTCAAAGGGTATGGGCAGTGCAATCAATTTCGGTATTGAAATTGTGTCCGCAATCAAGGGTAGTGGCATTGCCGATAAGCTGAAGGCAACCCTTCAATGCTCATGACGGATAAAATTGCATTAAGGCGGCATTATAAAGCTGTCAGACACTCAATTACCTACAGCGAAAAAACATTTGCCGATAAAAAGATATTTGATTTATTTGTTAAATCAAGATATTTTGATGAATTTTCAACGTTTTTGATTTATGTATCTTACGATACGGAAGCAGATACGCATAATATAATCAATTATTTATTGCAAAACAGAAAACGTGTGGCTGTTCCGTATTGTAACGGCTCAGTTATGACTTTTCATGAAATAAATTCGCTTGATGATTTGGTAAGCGGGGCTTTCGGCATTCCTACCGTAAATACCGAAAACGCAACGGAAATAAAAGATTACAGCGGCTGTTTATGCATCGTTCCCGCTCTTGCGTTCGACCGTAAAGGCAACCGCCTCGGCTACGGCGGAGGCTATTATGACCGTTTTCTTGCCTCGAATAAAGTTGCTACTCTGGGCTTATGCTATGATAAATGCCTTGCAGAAGAACTTCCCGCAGAATCCTTTGATGTAAAAATCGACTCAGTTTTAACCGAAAACACTTTAGAAACTCTAAACAAGGAGGCTTCTACATATGAATAATGACAACAAAAAGGACAAGCCTTTCAAGGTGAATATTGAGGATGACGGTTTTCTGAATCCCGAGGATTTGGACAACCTCATACCGTCCACACCTCCCGTTGTTAAAAAGAAATTTGAAGTTCATATTGATGACAATGAATCGCAATCCCTTGAATTTGATGACCAACAGCCCAGATATAACGGTGAAATCTATTTTTCCAACCGCCGTCCCACAAAGCAGTCCGCTCCTCAGCGCACCGTCGAAACACGAAAAGCAAGCGGTAAAAAGTCTGTTAAGCGCAAGACAGTCGATTCGGTTGTTGCCGTATTTTGCGCTGTCGTTCTTATATTTTCAACAGCATTTTCCGCTTTAGCCATTTCGTGCATTAATGACATTCTTGCAATAGGCAGAAGCGACGAAAGGGTCACCGTTAATATCCCCAACGGTTTAACAACAGACGAAGTAATTGACATTCTTGCGGATGAGGGTCTTGTTAAGCAAAAGCTTTTTTGTAAGATTTTTTATAAGGGATTTACTTTTATAAAAAATATTAATAAGGAAAAAAAGCCCGCAGAACCTATTTATTTCGGTGATATCTATTATGTTACAAAAGATATGGGCCTTGAAGGTTACCTCACACAGTTTAAAGGAACTGCAAAAACGGCTGACACGGTTTCTCTTGTTTTCCCCGAAGGCTGGACTATATACCAGATTTTTGATAAAATTGCCGAATTTGGTGTTTGCAGTAAAACCGAGCTTCTGTCTTCAATAAGCGGTGCGGAATTTGATTATGATTTTATCAGCGAAATTCCTGACAATTCATACAGAACTTTTAAACTTGAAGGCTATCTTTATCCCGAAACCTATGAATTTTATGAAAAGAGCAATGCAAACAGCGTTATCAGAAAATTCCTTGATACTTTTGAGGCAAGGTGGACCGATGAGTATGAGGCTCAAAGAGAGAAACTAGGTCTTACACGCGATGAAATAATTAACATTGCTTCCATTATTCAAAGAGAAGCTGCTAACAAAGAACAGATGGGTCTGATTTCTTCAGTTCTTCATAACCGTTTGAGCCACTCCGTTTCATGGCCGACACTCGGTTGTGACTCAACCAAAAATTATATAACCAATTATGTGCGACCCAATATTAATTCCGCTCAGGCTGCAGTTTTTGAACAATATTATAACACTTATTATTGCATCGGGCTTCCTCCCGGACCGATTTGTAACCCCGGTAACGATGCCATCCATGCAGCACTTTTTCCCGAAGACACCAACTATTATTATTTCCGTCACGATAAATACGGTAAAATTTATATGGCACGAACACAGGCTGAGCACGACCAAAACGGCAATGAAGTTTTGAGAGTTAACAGCCGTTGACAGGAGCAAATACTAATGATTGATATAATTAAACCGGAGCTTCTTGCCCCTGCAGGCGATTTTGAACGCCTAACAGCAGCTGTTGAATACGGTGCAGATGCCGTTTATCTCGGCTCTGACCGTTTCGGCATGCGAACAGCGGCGGCAAGCTTTGGCGGCGATGAATTAAAAAAAGCATGTGATTATGCGCATTCAAACGGCGTTAAAGTATATTTAACATGCAATACTGTTCCGCGCAACAGCGAGCTTTCGGCTTTGCCCGCTTTCTTTGAATATGCTTCGCAAAGCGGAGTTGATGCATTTATTGTTACCGATATAGGCGTTATGGGCATTGCTCAAAAATATGCTCCCGATGTTGAAATTCATATCTCAACCCAAGCAGGTATAACCAACCACGCGGCAGCAAACGCGTTCTATCAGATGGGCGCAAAGCGCATCGTAACCGCAAGGGAAATTTCGCTTGACGAAATTACCGAAATCCGTGCAAAAACACCGAGTGACCTTGAAATAGAATGCTTTGTTCACGGCGCAATGTGTGTTTCTTTTTCCGGCAGATGCCTGCTTTCGAATTATATGACAGGCAGAGATTCCAATAGGGGAGACTGCGCTCAGCCTTGCCGCTGGCATTATTCCCTTGTTGAGGAAAAGCGCCCGGGAGAATATTTCCCTGTTGAGCAGGATAACACCGGCACATACATAATGAACTCACGCGACATGTGCCTTATTGAACACATTCCCGAGCTGGTGAAGGCGGGAATCAACAGCTTTAAAATTGAAGGCAGAGCAAAATCGGCATATTATACCGCCGTTTCCGTTAACGCATATCGATGCGCTATCGACGGCTTCGAAAAATCAGGCTTTGCAGAAGATTACAGACC
>JAZSGU010000072.1:0-5147 GCA_045532895.1 Acutalibacteraceae bacterium
AACGGAATCGACGTTGAAAACGTTACCTCTGTTGCCTTTGACGGCGAAACACTTTACATCACCCAGCCTGACTGCCTTGTAGAATATACAGACGGCAAAACAAAAAAGCTTCCCGTAAAAGCATCAAAGCTTTTCACAAGAAGCGGCAGGCTTTTTGCGGCGGTCGGCAATTCCCTTGCGGAAATCAAAAAAGGCAAGGCTAAAAAAATCGCAGATTTTGATGCACCCGTTGTTGATATTTCCGTTGCTCTTGATGACTCTCTCTGGCTTATCACTGAAAAAGCCCTTTATCTTATGGATAACGGAGAATTTACGGAAATTGTTGATGTTCCAGAAAATACGGGCTGCCTTGCCGCGCTCAACAACAAGTTCAAATACGGCGAAACCGTATATGTCGGCTGTGAGCAGGAGGGTTTGCTTTCAATGAAGGGCAAGCGCCGTCATTGGGCAGAAATAACTCCCGATATGTCGGGCGTTTTGAGCAAGAAAATCAACTGCATCGCCATTGATGCCCTCGGTCACCTTTGGGTAGGCTCCGACGAAGGTCTCAACATCTATGACGGCAGAAACTTTTGGTTCAACGGCAACGATTTTTATTCCGTGCCCGACGGCTCTTTCAACGATATGTTTTTTGCCGCCGACGGTAAAAAGTATTTTGCAACCAACACGGGCATTATCACTCTTGTTGAGGGCAAGATTTCATATTTCTCATACGGCGCATGGCTTATGCATCCCAAGGTTACAAAGCTTGCCGTTTCCGATAACGGCACAATCGCGGCGGTAACTCCCAGAGGCGTCAGCCTTATTACCTGCAAATATATGACCCTTGAAGAAAAGGCAAACCATTACGATGCACTTGCCGTCAAGTATTTCACCAGAAACGAGGGCTATCAGGTTACAAGAGAGCTTCGCAAATACGGCGACCTTGACTCCGGCTGGCTCCCCAATTCCGATAATGACGGGCTTTTTACGGGCGTTTATTGCGCAAGCCAGTGCTTCCGCTATGCCGTAACGGGTGATGCAGAAGCGAAAGCAAACGCAAAGAAAGCCGTTGAAGCTATGATAAAGCTCACCGAGGTTACCGGCAAGCCCGGATTCACCGCAAGAGCAACAAGATATTCATATGAAGAAAACTTTGCGACGGGAAACAGAGAGGAATGGCATTTCTGCGAGGATAACCCCGATTGCGAGTGGCTCGGCGAAACCTCCAGCGACGAAATGACGGGTCACTATTTTGCCTACGGCATTTACTATGACCTGGTTGCCGATAAAAAAGAAAAGGCAAAAATTGCAAAGGTTGTTAAAACAATCACCGACCATATTCTCGAAAATAATTTCCACCTGACCGATGTTGACGGAGTTCCCACTACATGGGCAAACTGGGAGCCCGACCTGCTCAACAACGACGACAGATGGTATTATGAAAGAGGCACAAACTCGCTCGAAATCCTTTCTTTCCTCAAAACAACATATCATGTTACGGGCGATGAAAAATATAACAAGGTTTTCGATATGCTTATCGAAAAGCACCACTATGCGATGAACTGCATGCAGTATAAATGCGAAGACGGTCATGTAGCTCACATTGATGACCAGCTTGACTTTGTTAACATTTATCCGCTTATCGTTTATACCGATAACGATGCACAGAAAGAAATTTTCAAAATGGGTCTTACCCACCATTGGGAGTATGAAAGAGTTGAGCGCTCACCGTTCTTTAATATCGTTTACGGCGCGCTGACAAACCATAACTGCGACATCGAAAACGCCGCAAAATCACTCTCCGAAATGAACCTTGACCTTATCAGATGGCCTGTTTACAACAGCCACAGAAAGGATATTGTTTGGGATACCGAGCAGGAGTCAATGGGTATTCCGCCTCAGCTTAAATATCCTGTTGAATATTCGGCAAGAGTTCTTGTTCATTATGACGGCAACCAGTTTGTCTGCGACTCGGGCGCGGAAGAATTTATTGAAATCAACAGCAAAACAGTTAACCGCACATCAACCTTGCCCGGCACGGCAGGTGCCAATGGCAAGAGAGCAATGATGCCCTATATCTATCTTCTTCCTTATTGGATGGGCAGATATCACGGTTTGTTGGGTGATTAATAAAAAGGAGCGATAGTATGAGCGATAAAATCATAAAATGCGGTGTTGTCGGTCTCGGCAGAGGCACTGCCGTTGCAAGATGCCTTGCGGGTATAAAAAATGCAAAGTTGGTTTCTGTTTGTGACCATAACCCCGCCATTCTTAAATCGGGCTATGAGGAGCTTGCCGAGGCGGTGAACGACCCCAATCTTATTCAGTTCAGCGACTATGACGAATTTTTGAAATCAGATATCGATGCGGTTATCGTTGCAACAGAGGCTGTTTATCATGTGCCCATTGTTATAAAGGCATTTGAAGCGGGCAAGCATGTTCTTTGCGAAATTCCTTCGGTCAACTCGATTGAAGAAGCAAAAGAACTCAAAGCTGCCGTTGCGGCGCACCCCGAGCTCACATATATGGCGGCTGAAAACTGCTGCTATTGGGCATTTATTGAAACATGGAGAAAAATGCATCAGGACGGTTTGTTCGGCGAGATTGCCTATGCCGAGGCGGAATATCTCCACGCGCTCAATCCCGATGAGTTTTCTCCCACATATTATCCCGAAGGACATTGGAGAACGTATCAGCCCGCGATAAGATACCTCACGCATGAGCTTGGTCCTCTGCTTTATGTTATGGATGACCGCTGTGTGAGCGTAACCTGCCTTGAAGCAGATGTCAATTATGACCCTTATACCCCCGAGCGCAAGGAAACGGGCGTTGCTCTTTTCAAAACAGCAAAGGGCGCGGTTATCAGGCTTCTTGTCAGCTTCGGTGCATACACAAGCTATGACCATAACTACCGCATCTGCGGTACAAGAGGAACGATTGAAACTGACCGCAGAGCCGTTGTTGACAATGCTCACTCGTTGGCAAGCCTTTACAGCGTGCCCGGCACATTCTCCGCCAACTCAAAGATGGATATTCCCGTAACCACCTGCTACGAGGGCGAGGATTCAAGCGGTCACGGCGGCGCGGATGCAAAAATGGTTAAGGATTTCATCAACTGCCTTGTTGAGAACAAAAAGCCCGTGCTTGATGTTGACTTTGCAATTAACATGTCCCTTCCCGGCATTCTTGCCCATGAATCGGCTGTTCAGGGCGGCGTACCCATGGAAATCCCTCAGTTTTAAAAGGAGAAAGCCATGTCAGCAATTATTTTGACATTCAAAAACATTTTTCACGGATTTGTGGCGGCGGCAATGCTTATCCCCATTATGCTCACAATGGGTGATGCGGGCGACCCGAACACACCCGTTGAAACATATCCGGAGTCGGATAATCCTTATATAGCAGAATACCTTGCCCCGGATATTTCCGCTCACCGTTCAGGTGCGGGTATTGCTCCGCAAAACACACTTATGGCATTTGAGAATATAATCGAGCAGTCGGATTCGCTCGGCGTTGATACTCTTGAATTTGATGTTCAGATAACAGCCGACGGCGAGCTTGTTTTGCTTCATAATCTGACATATGACGACACTTCGAATGCCGAGGAAGCCTTCGGCAAAAAGAATGTTTATGTTTCCTCAATAACCTTTGAGGAGGCGCAGGTGCTCAACCTCGGCGAAAATTTCAAGAAAAACGGCGAATATCCTTACAGAGGCTTGAGAGGGGACGATATTCCCTATAACCTCAGGGTGGTTACCTGCGACCAGGTAATCGACTATGTTGAGGCAAACAGCAAGGGCAAAAATTATAACTATGTTATTGAGATTAAAAGCATAGGGCTCAACGGTTATAAGGCGGTTGACAAGCTTTATTCAATTATCACAGAGCGCGGCTTGCAGGGCAGGGTAATATGGTCAACATTTGCTCCCGATGTTTCCGCATATATGAAAGCAAAATACCCCGAAATTTCGCGCACGGCAGATGCCATAGAAGCAGTTCAGTTTTATTTTTATTTCAGAATGAACTGGGAGCTTTCGGATGTCAGTCCGTCTTACATTGCGCTTCAGATTCCCTACGGCTCAAGTGCTTTTGATAATATTATCAACCTCGGTACAAGGGAAATGCTGAATTACGCTCATGCTAACAATATTGCCGTTCAGTATTGGACTGTCAACAGCGAGGAAGAGGTTGCAACCCTCACCCAAAACGGAGCGGACTGCATAATGACCGACTATCCTCAAATGGCATATGAAGTAATTAAATCATGTCAATAAAAAGGGGCTGTAAAAAAGCGCAGACCTCATAAAACAATAAAGTCAGGACCTCCGATTTAGCCGGAGGTCCTGACTTTAATTTTACACAAGTTCTACCGAATGGTCATAAACGGGATACCACTTTGAGGAACCGAAGTTTCTTGCTCTGAAAAGAACCTCATCGTCATAAACCTCCATTTGGAAGCCCATGCCGCCCCAAGGCACGCCGTACCTGTTAACAATCATGTATGTGGGCAGGTTAATGTAGTTAACGCCGTTAATTGTTTCAACACAAGAGAAACCAAAAGCATTTTCAACAAGAGGACCATTTATGCCCGTATGCACATGACCGCTGATGAAGAAAACATTTTCATATTTTTCAAGAATGGACTGAACTCTGTCACTGCAATCGCCAAGACCGCCATCCTCCCAAATCTTATCCTGACCGTTAACGCCCTCAACGGGAACATGGCAAACAACAAACATGGGCAAATCTCTGTCAGCCGCTTCGGCAAGAGAATCGTCAAGGAACTGATATTGCTCCTCCGCCATGTCGGGATGGTCCCATGTGTCCTCGCCGTCATCAACAAGAACAATAAAGCGGTAGCCGTTTATATCCGTTTTATAATACGCCTTGTCAATCTGCAAACCCGAGGGATTAAGTTCATTATAAAGGTCAACAAACTCCTGCCTTGCTTCCTCCTGCGTTTTATCATCAACATGGCCGACATCGTGATTACCCATTGCGATAACCCAATTTTCAGCACACGGACTATCCGCCATAATGTTATAAAAGCTTTCCATAGAGGGGCTGTCGCCGTAATTGGTAAGGTCGCCCGAAACAATGAGAGCGTCAACTGTATCAACCGAGCGCTCAAGGTCGTTGAGGCCGTTTGCCCAAATCCATTCGCC
>JAZSGU010000173.1:0-2165 GCA_045532895.1 Acutalibacteraceae bacterium
AGCAATTAAAGACAGCACAGCCCCCGAAAGCGAAGCCGCGCAGCTGCTCGTTAAAAAGCTTCAGCAATATATAACCGACAATTTCTACACCTGCACAAACGAAATCCTAAAGGGATTGGGGCAGATGTATGTCGCCGATGAACGCTTCAAAAACAACATCAACAAAAACGGAAGCGGCACGGCGGAATTTGTTTCGGAAGCAGTAAAAAATTATTGCAGGTAAGACAAAAGCTGTCCTGTTTTGAGCAGGGCAGCTTTTCATTTGCAAACTCATCTGTTTGCTTATATTATATTTTCTTTCTCATCAGCCCGTGTTTGTTACAGTAAATATAGAAATACCCTCTGCCGCGCAGTTGAAAACGGGTTTGGGCATTGCCCTCGGGATAAAATTTGACAAACTGCACCCTGTCCGACGTGAGATATGCGATAAACGAAATAAAATGGGTCTTTGTCATTTCGTGATTTACCGTAACAAAATTTTCGTCCTCAACCTTTTCAACGGTTATTTCGTGCGCTTCATCAACTTCTTCCGCTTCAAGCGGCGGAAGGGTAATTCCGCAGCAGCTTATAACCGCTTCGCCTGTTGTGCGTATAATATTTCCGCATACGGGGCAAACATGGAATTTTGAGCGCAGAATGTTTGACGAAATGTTCTTGTTAATAACTGTTTCGCCCGACATAAGCTCCATAACCGAAACACCCAAAGCCTTTGCAAGCGGCTCAATGAGCGTGATATCTGGCAAGCCCTTTGCGGTTTCCCATTTAGAAACAGCCTTGTTGCCAACACCGATTTGCTCGGCAAGCTGTGTTTGGGTAATTCCTTTTGCTTCGCGCAAACGTTTTATTGTTGCACCTGTTATATAATTATCCATAGTTATCTCCCCTTTTCCCTCATTATAAATCATAATAGCAAAACCCGCAACCTACGCACCGTTGAAAATACACTCTTTATTTGTTGAAAAAAACATGATATACTTTGAGTCAAAGGAGTGGTTTTATGTATAACATCAACTTCGGCAAAAGCGGTATGCAGGTGCCCGCCGTTGCGGTTGGCTGCATGCGCATAAGCGACATGAGTGAAAAAGAAGTTTCCGCATTTATCGCCACTGCGCTTGAAAACGGCGCAGATTTCTTTGACCACGCCGATATTTACGGCGGCGGCAAAAGCGAAGAGGTTTTCGGCAAAGCTCTTTCCGAATCCATGCGTGAAAATATTATAATCCAGACTAAATGCGGCATCCGTAAGGGCATGTTTGATTTTTCTTATGAGCATATCGTAAATTCGGTTGACGGCAGTCTTAAACGCCTCGGCACGGATTACATTGATGTTTTGCTTCTCCACCGCCCCGATGCGCTTATGGAGCCGGAAGAAGTTGCCAAGGCTTTCTCTTATCTTAAAGACTCGGGCAAGGTGCGCCATTTCGGCGTTTCAAACCAAAACCCTTATCAGATGCAGTTGTTGCAAAACTGTCTTGAGATGCCTCTTTGCGCAAACCAGCTTCAGTTCAGCATTATGCATGCGCCGATGATCCAGTCCGGCATAAACGTAAATATGTATAACGATTCGGCGGTCAACCGCGACGGCGGCGTGCTTGATTTCTGCCGCTTGAACAATATCACAATTCAGCCGTGGTCACCCATGCAGTTCGGATTTTTCAAGGGCTGTTTTGTTGATAACGAACAGTTCCCCGAGCTTAATGCAGCATTGGAAAAGCTTGCGGAAAAATACGGCGTTTCAAAAACATCCGTTGCAATCGCATGGATTTTGCGCCACCCCGCAAAAATGCAGCCGATTACGGGCACAACAAACCTTCAAAGATTAAAAGACAGCCTTAACGCCGCAAAATTCACCCTCACCCGCGAAGAATGGTATGAAATTTACAGAGCAGCAGGCAACATTCTTCCGTAACGCCGAAATAAATTCCTTTGGACGCAAGTTCAGAGGAATTTTTATATTGTAAAATATTATTTATTGTTTTATAATACTTTTATAAAAATTTATAAGGGAAGATTTTATGAAAACAGCCGAAAAAATTATAAAAAGCGAAAAACGCGAGCTTGCAAGGCTCGGCAAAATGCAAAACCGCAGTTCGGGAAGCAAATATTTCATGATTTTGCTTTTTCTTATTGCCGTTGTCAACATCCTTGACGAGGTCACAAGCAAC
>JAZSGU010000009.1:0-3213 GCA_045532895.1 Acutalibacteraceae bacterium
AGCAATTAAAGACAGCACAGCCCCCGAAAGCGAAGCCGCGCAGCTGCTCGTTAAAAAGCTTCAGCAATATATAACCGACAATTTCTACACCTGCACAAACGAAATCCTAAAGGGATTGGGGCAGATGTATGTCGCCGATGACAGATTCAAAGCCAATATCGACAAAAACGGAAGCGGCACGGCAACATTCATTTCAGAAACAATCAAGATTTATTGCAAGTAATAATAATGCTCATATCAACGGCAGAAATTTTTGTTTCTTGACTTTGCACATTACGTAGTTTAATTTAATACAAAAATATAGGTATGATATTTGATATGCCTAATACTATATACAAAGAAATACGCAAAGCGCATGAACTGACGAGAGACGATGTCTGTGACAAAGCATTGCTTATGAATATTTCCATTCAGCCCGAGCGTCTTGAAAGAATAGAAAATGGCAAATTCCCCATAACTCCCGATGAGGTAATGCAGCTTACCGAAATTTACGGCGAGCCGACTCGCTTCAACAATACTGCTTGCAATCGCGGTCCCCGCGTTCATCTTGCTGTTAATCTTCACAGGCGGATTTATCATGCTCTCATCCGTTGCATTAATCGCCGGTGCGGTGGGGCCGCTGAAAGCTTTCACATAAAACTACAGAATCAAAAAACCTCTCAAATTTTGTGTGCGAGCACTAAACAGAAACCGTAGGGGAATATTTATCAGCAATGCGAATATTTCCAAGCGTTTCCTGAACAGTAAATTTATTGTAAAACAAAACATCAAATCAGACAAATGTATGATTTTGCATATCAAAAAGCAATACCTGTTAACATTTCATTAACACTTCATCAACTTGTGCGCAACAAAAACTAATTAATATTTGTATGCATGCGGTTACACCGCAAAAAACAACAAGGAGAAAAAGATGAAGAACTTTAAACGCATTCTCAGCATCGCACTTGCAATTTCCGTTTTGTTCGGAATGGCAACAGGAACTTTCGCTTTTGAAGGAAAGGTTAAGTACACTTCGGGCGAATACGAATTAACCAAGATTTCACATCCCGACAAGGGACTCGGTGAAGTTGACGGCATTGTTGACTACATAGGCGAAGGCGCCGTTTCCGCAAAGGACGAAGGCCAGGGCGACAGAGGTCAGAACTATGCATGGTCCGCTATCGCTTACGGCGACTGTGTTTATGTTTCAACAAACTATAACTCGCTCGGTCTTACTCTCGGATTCATGGATTCCGTTCTCGGTAACGATTTTGACCCCACCGAAATGAACGCAACACTTGATGTTATGTTTAACGGTCATTTTTATACCGGTGAACCCGACGGCGGAAACACAGGCGGTGTTCTTACAAAAATTAACACAAAGACAAATGAAGTTACCGTTCTTATGAGCAAATCAACAACGGGTCACAATGTTCAGCTCAGAAACGCTTGCGAGTTTAATGACAAGCTTTATTTCTGCGGTTCGGTTAACGGTCTTCCCAAGATTATCGAGGTTGACCCCAACAACAACGATAAGTGCACTATCGTTTATGAAGGCATCAACCAGAAGGACTACTACCAGGCATATCTTCAGGGCATCTGCACGGGTATCAGAGGCCTTTGCGCTTATAAGGATTACCTTATCGTAAGCATGGTAACACTCGGCGGTGCACAGATTCTTATTTCATCAAATCCCTCAGCCGGCCAGGAAGCATTCACCGTAATTGCTGACCAACAGGAGCTTTTCGATTATCCCGCATATCATTTCCCCGACAGTATCTACGGCGGTTCAATCTGGGAAATGGTTGAATATAACGACGACCTTTATGTTTCAATCTGCACAGGTACTCCCGACAACAAGCCCGATGAATATACAATGCAGTCGTTTGCGCTTGTTAAGGGTGAAATGGGTGAAAACGCAACAGACTGGACCTGGACTCCCGTTATCGGTGACAAGAACGACGGCGCAAAGTACACCTTCGGAATTGACCCCGAAAGAACAAGAGCGGGCGCAGGCGTAATTTATGTTTATAACGATTACCTTTACATCGGTGAATACAACGACGAAGAAATTCCTCTGGAACATATCCTTTTCAAGGCTGATTTCACATTTATGAACAGAAACCTTGAGCAATCCGTAAGCCTTTACAGAATGGATAAGAACGAAGATATCGAGCTTATCATGGGTGATGCAACCGAAATGTTCCCCGAAGGCGGAAAATCGGGTCTCGGCTCAGGCTTCGGCAGAAACGAAAACCAGTATATCTGGAGAATGGAAGAATATAACGGCAAGCTTTATGTCGGCACATTCGACACAAGCAGCCTTCTTGAACCTGTCGGTCAGTTCTCAAACGGCGACCTTCTTTCAATGACCCCCGCAGAGTGGGCAAAGCTTATCGGCTATATAAAGACTTTTATTGAAATTTCAACTGCTGCAGGAGAAAATGCTGTTGCAACACAGTCGATAAACGACGAAGATATCGATGACCTCAAGTATCTCTATAATAAATACTCGGTTGATGAACTTGCAAAAATGATGTCAGACAAGGTTCACGGCAAGGGCACAAAAACTGCTCCTCAGTCAGAGCTTGCACTTTCAACTCTGTTTAAAACAGTTGAAGGTTTTCTTGAAACCGCAGGCTATATGAAGGATGCTGAAAGAGGTTTTGACCTTTATGTAACAGAAGACGGCATAAACTTTGAAACCATTACCACAAACGGCTTCGGCGACCCCTATAACCACGGTCTGCGCACCTTTGCCGCAATGGATGACGGGCTTATGATTGGCACGGCAAACCCCTTCTATGCCTGTCAGGTATGGATGCTTACAGACGGCAACGAAATTCCCGAGCCTGATAATTCATTCCTTGGCATTCTCGAAACTGTTTTCGGTGATGTGTTCAGATACATGGTTGCTTTCTTCAAAGAAATCGGTCTTGTTTTTGACGTTTTATTCTGATAATAACAAATCCCTCTGTCGGTAACGGCAGAGGGATTTTGGTTTTACGGAAATTTTTATGTTGTAAAATGCTACGTATTGCTTTATAATGTTTTTATAAATAAATTATAAGGGAAGATTATATGAAAACTGCCGAAAAAATTATAAAAAGCGAAAAACGCGAGCTTGCAAGGCTCGGCAAAATGCAAAACCGCAGTTCGGGAAGCAAATATTTCATGATTTTGCTTTTTCTTATTGCCGTTGTCAACATCCTTGACGAGGTCACAAGCAAC
>JAZSGU010000075.1:0-6384 GCA_045532895.1 Acutalibacteraceae bacterium
GCAAAGGATTTTTATAAGCTCCAAAGCCGCGGAATGGACATTGTTTATGCCTCCGACGGCAAAACGAGCTTCTCGCTGAAATTCGTTTCCGAAGAGCTTATAGAGGAATACACTGCGGAATACAATCAAAAAACCGACAGCTTCAGATTTGTTTTTAAAACAGAGAACGAAGTCGGCGAGCAGGTTGAGGAGTTTCTTGAATTTGCCAAAACTCCGAGCGGAGCATATATAATGCAGAGCAAAACTTCGCGCTGTTTCATCGAATTTGATGCCGACGATAAAATCGTTGCATTCTGTGCGGGTGAGTTGAGAAATGAGGAGTTTTCGCTTGATGAGAGCATTTTTCCCTCAACGGAGCAGTTGCTCGGCAAAAGCTGGGTGCTTTCAAAAGGCAAATCACAGTTTTTGAACATTCACACCTTTGAAGACGGCATTCTGACCCATGAGGAGTGCAGCAGCGGCCCGTGGAAATCCATTCAAATCGATGCGGACGGATATGCCTCCGCTTTCTATTCATAACATGAACAACATCAAAAATTTAAGCAAAAAAGCGGCAGAAATATGCGCATATTTAAAGCGTTCCGATATTGAGTTTTCTTTGGTAACCCATACACCCGCTTTTACCCTTGAGGAATGTGCCGAGGTCGAAAAGCTTATCGACGGCAAGATATGCAAAAATCTGTTTTTGCAAACAACCTCCGGGAATGCATACTATATATTAATGCTTGACGGCGGTAAAAAGTTCGTTACCAAGGATGTTTCAAAAAAGCTCGGCTCGTCGCGCCTGTCATTTGCTACGCCCGAAGCAATGCAGGATATGCTTAACACTTCACCGGGTTCATTGAGCGTTACAAGCCTTGTTTTTGACAAAGAAAAGCGCGTTGCCCTTGCGATTGATGCGGATATACTCAAAGAAGAATATATCTGCTGTCATCCGAGTGACAACACGGCAACGTTGAAAATCAAAACAAGCGATATAACGAAAAAGCTTTTGCCCTTGCTCGGCATTGAGGCTGAAATAATTGAAATATAAAATTTAAAGCCGGCTGCTTTTGCAGCCGGCTTTTGTTATTATTTATAATTTCTTGCAATTTTGAGGGTTGTTGTTTTGGGGAATTCCTCATCGCGCACTTTTATCTTGTTGATGTTTTTAAAGAGAGGCATGCTACGGTTGAAATCCTGAACATCCGCATCAATCCTGCTTCTTGCATCGGGATAATCCTCTTCGTTGAGGAAGAATTCGGCGATAATCTTGTTATCTTCATCATAAACAAGAACTTCTTTTACATAGTCAATTCTTGAAAGCTTATCTTCAAGCTCTTCGGGAGAAACATTCTTGCCGTTTGAAAGACAGATAAGATTCTTCTTTCTGCCGACGATGAAAAGGAAGCCGTCCTCATCAATTCTGCCGTGGTCGCCCGTTTTGAGCCATTCGCCGTCAAAAACAGCGGCAGTTGCCTCGGGGTCACCGTAGTAACCTGCCATAACATTGTCGCCTCTTACATAGATTTCGCCAACGCCCTCTTCATCGGGATTGTTAATTTTAACTTCACAGCAGTCAAGCGGAGTTCCTACAGAGCCGAACTTGAATTTGCCGGGTCTGTTGCAGGTGATGCCGGGTGAGCATTCGGTCATGCCGTAGCCGTTATAGATTTCAATGCCGAAGTCATGCATGCCTTCTTCGTATTTGGGGTCAAGGTTTGCACCGCCGCAAACAATCATGTTGAGATTGCCGCCGAGGTTATCAATAATTGTTTTAAAAATCTTGCGTCTTCTGTCAATGCCGAGCTTCATGAGAGTTTTGCTGATTTTAAGACCCTTTTTGAGAATATCTTCTCTGCCTGTTTTTCTTGCGGTTTTCCAGATGCGGTCATAGATTGTTTCAACAACAAGGGGAACACCGGAAAAATTATAGGGCTTATATTTCTTCAAATCGCTCTGAATGCTGCCGATGCTGTCGCAAAGATAACCCCACTCGGTGAGGATATATGATGAGAAAAGTGCACTAACCCATGCATATGTATGGTTAAGAGGCAAAAATCCGATAGCGTGTTTGCCTGTGTGAGCACGGCAAGCAGATGAGCAGTTGCTTGCAATATTTTTATGAGTAAGCATAACGCCCTTGCTTTTTGCTGTTGTTCCCGATGTGTAGGCGATGCATGCAAGGTCGTCGGGTTTAACTTCTGCATCAACAAGAGAGGTGTCGCCTGCAGCAAGAGCGGCATTGCCCTCTGCCATAAAGGCTTCATAATCCTCGCTGATATTGAAATACTGCATTGCGGGCATGTTGGGGTCAGCCTTAAAGCCCTCAACCATATCAACGAATTTGCTTGTATAAGCAAGCGCATCGCAGTCACAGCGGATAAGCTGGTCGGCAAGGTCATCGGCGGGGAGCTTGCAGTCCATGGGAACTGTAACATTGCCGCCAACGAGAGTTGCATAATAAACAATCATCCACTCGAAGCAGTTTTCACCGATAATGGCAATCTTTTTCTGGCCATTAAGACCCTTAACGCTGAAAAATGTGCCGATTGCGTTGATTTCCGCCCATGTCTGATTAAAGCTTCTTTCGCATTCTTTTTTATTTTTGTCAAGAAAAACAAACTGTCTTTTGTCGCCGCCCTTTGCAGCACCGGTAACAACAATTTCTTTAATTGTTGAGTATGTGGGCGAATTGGCATTCGCCATTTTCACTTTCTTTTTCATGTCAGACTCCGTTAATACTGTATTTTTTTAGTTATTTCAGCCTATTTGTCGATATTTTAACACAATTCTATCTGTTTTTCAAGAAAAAAAGTCTTGCTTTTTGTCAGTCAATATTGTACAATTAGCTGAATTATGTTTTGTATCTGTTTATCAAGGAGAATTTAATTCAATGAGAATATTTTTTGTTTGCCTTATCGCTTGGTTTGTTGCGCAGCTTATTAAAGTGATTTTGAATACAGTTAAATATTATAACGGTAAAAGAAAGGGTCTTGCTGTCGGCAAGGTTACCATTGAAACTCTCTTCAAGCTCGGCGGTATGCCCAGCTCGCACACGGCAACAGTCATTGCCCTTTGTGCCTGCATAGGCCTGCGCAACGGCTTTGACTCGGATATTTTTGCCGCATGCGGCGTTTTTGCATTCATTGTTATGTTTGATGCATTCAAGGTCAGGCTCCCTATCAGCAGGCTGACCGATGCTTTTAACAGACTTCAAGGCAAGGTTTGCGGACGCGATGCCAAGGATGTTAAAAAAGTTGAGGGTCACACAATCCCCGAAATCATCGGCGGCTTTATTGTTGGCGCAACCGTAGGCGTTATTATGGTTAAATTTTCCGGATTATTTTAATTTCAAATTTGCCGACGGATTATTCCGGCGGCTTTTTATTTGTAAGTTGCAAGAGGAATTATGAAAATTTATTCATGTAAAATAAACGATATATCGGAAGCGGAGTTTCGCAATTATTTTGACGCAATGAGCAGCGAACGCAAGGAAAGCACTCTGCGCCTGCAAAATGCAAAAAAGCAAAAGTCAAGAATTGCAGCGGATTATCTTTGCCGCCTTGCATTATCCGAATTCTGCGGGATTGAAAAAGACCGCATTGAATTTGCTCTGTCTGCAAACGGCAAACCCGTTGCCGTTAACTGCAAGGCTTATTTTAATATAAGCCACAGCGGCGATATTGTTGTGTGCGCCGTTTCGGATAAGGAAATCGGAATTGACATTGAAAAAATCCGCCCGATTAACACTAAAATCGCCGAAAAATTCGCCTGCGCCGACGAGCTTGATTATATCCACTCAAATGAAACGGGATTTTTTGAAATATGGACTCTTAAAGAAGCGTATTTCAAATGCATCGGCACGGGCTTGGGGGCAGATATAAAAAATGTTTCGTTTAAGATTGATGAAAACGGCGTTGTATGCTCCGAAAACGGGTTTGAGTGTTCGTTTATAAGCATAGCTGACGGATACGTTTGCTCCGTATGCGAACAAATCACAAATAATATATAAACGTTTTGTTTGCTTGCTATTTTTAAAATGTTACAGATATGTTAAACAAAAGACTCGAACAATTAATTTACACAAAAATCCCTGCTCAACGAGCGGGGATTTCTTCATTTTTGGCATTGTTATAACAGAACAAAAAAGATATAATAAACAAAAATACAAATTCAGAGGTTTTTATGGATTTTATAACAAGTTTTTTTGTGGGAAAAGACACAACATTTATAATATCGCAGGTCATCGGATTTGTTGCCGCGGCACTTCTTCTGTTTTCATATCAGCAGCGCACCCACAGACGAATCGTTGCAATGCAGTTTTGTTCCGGCTTGCTTTTTGCGCTGCAGTATTTTCTGCTTGGCGCATACGAAGGCATGGTCGGCAACATAGTCGGCTTTTCACGAAGCGTTGCATTCTGCTTCAGAGGCAAATCCAAATTTGTTGACAGCATTGCGTGCCCGATTGTTTTTGCCGTGCTTGCGGGCATAGGCGGAGCTGTCACCTACGAAAGCCCGGTTTCGCTTCTGCCGATGGCGGCAATGATTATTTCGTCTTTTGTTATGTGGAATCCCAAAACGCAGGAGCTTCGCGCGCTGACTATTCCCACATCCCTCATGTGGCTTATCTATAACATAATCTGCGGCTCATATTCCGGAACCGCTACCGAAATTCTGTGTTTGCTCTCAATATTCATCGGGCTTTTCAGATTCAGAACAAAGAAAAACTCAAAATAATTCGGAGGTTTAACGTGGTCAGGGATTTAACTTCAGGCAAGCCTTCCAAGGTTTTGCGAAGCTACACGATACCAATGTTTCTGAGCGTTATTTTTCAGCAGCTTTATAACATCGCGGATTCCGTTATCGCGGGCAGATTTGCCGGCGAGGATGCGTTAGCGGCAGTCGGCGCATCATACCCCGTAACGATGATTTTTAATGCCGTCGCAATCGGCTGCAATATCGGCTGCTCGGTTGTTATCGCTCGGATTTTCGGCTCTCACGATTATGTGCATACACGCACGGCAATATCAACAACGGTTATTTCGGCTGTCGTTGCTTCCGTCGGGCTGACGGCAGCGGGGCTTGCAGCATGCACCCCCGTTATGCGGCTTCTCAACACACCCGAAAATATTTTTGACGATTCTGCGCTATATCTCAAAATATACATAGGCGGCTTTGCGTTTCTTTTCCTTTATAATATTGCAACGGCTGTTTTCGTTTCGGTCGGCGATTCAAAAACTCCTCTGTTTTTTCTTATCTGCTCCTCGGTGGGCAACATCATTCTCGACTATGTTTTTGTTAAATTCTTTAATTGGGGCGTTGCGGGCGTTGCATGGGCAACCTTTATTGCGCAGGGTGCGGCATGCATACTTGCACTCATCACCGTTTCAATAAGAATCAAAGAAATAAAGATTACCGAAAAATATAAGAAATTTTCTTTTTCAACGCTTTGGGAAATATGCCTTGTTGCAATACCCAGCATTTTGCAGCAAAGCTTTGTTTCCGTAGGCAACCTGTTCATTCAAAGGCTCATAAACAGCTTCGGCTCATCGGTTATTGCAGGCTATTCGGCAGCAATTAAGCTGAACACCTTTTGCATAACAAGCCTCACAACCCTCGGCAACGGCATTTCGGGCTACACAGCCCAAAATGTTGGCGCAAAGAAGCTTTCAAGGATTGATTCGGGCTTCGGCGCGGGGCTGTTGATGTCGCTGTTTATCACAATCCCCTTTTCCGTTGCGTATTTCTTTGCGGGCGAACCGCTTATAATGCTTTTTCTTGAAGAAGGAAACGCCGATGCGCTGAAAACGGGCATGGATTTTTTGAAAATCACCTCTCCGTTTTACTGCCCCATAGCATTTAAAATTCTTGCCGACGGCGTTCTGCGAGGCACGGGCAAAATGAAAGCGTTCATGGTAACAACCTTTGCGGATTTGATTTTGAGAGTTATTTTCGCCTATCTTCTCTCACCCGATTACGGAACAAACGGCATTTGGGCGGCGTGGCCGATAGGCTGGCTGACCTGCACGGTTATGTCCGTTTGCTTTTACATGTTTTACCGCCGCAAAAGGCAAAAAATCAAGGGCTGACACTCAAGTCAGCCCTTCTTTTTTATTCAATTATTGCTCCGTGTGCAACGGGCACTGTCAAAAACACATTCGGGCAGATTTTCTTTAATTCCCCTGCGCATTTTTCCGCATTATCCTTGTTTTCAAACAAAGCAAAAACCGTGGGTCCGCTTCCGCTCATTTGGCAAAGTGAACAGCCGTTTTCGCGCATTATGCGTTTAAACTCAACGCGGTCAGCAACCTCAATAACCTGTTCAAACACGTTGCCCGCATATTTGCATATACCCTCGAAATCGCCTTTTTCGCAGGCATCAAGCATACGCATGCTGTCGGG
>JAZSGU010000183.1:0-14104 GCA_045532895.1 Acutalibacteraceae bacterium
CGCGCCGTATTCAACCGCCATATCGAGCATGCGCCTTGCATTGGCATCGCGGGTGAAATCATATTCATATTCACCCGTTTCCTTATTCAAAACATAGAAGCTTTCGGTGCGCCTTGTAACATCCCAAATGCGGCAATCGGGGTTTTCTTTTTCGCCACCGCCGATGTTATAGCGGTAAATGTCAAGACCCAGACCCGTTTCATCATCATAAAGAAGCCTTGCAATTTCGCGCGCTGTTGCCTCATCGGCTATTGTTTGCGCCCACCATGCCGAGCTTGTGCCGAAGGTTTCAAAGGTTTGATGCTCCACGAATTTGTTCACCCCTATCGACTGAGTTTTGCCGAGTGTAAAAATATTAAATGTCCAAAGCTGAAGCGTTGCAAGAATTATACAGATATATTTCATTATATTAGCTCCGTTTTTTCTTTCAGTTTAACATGAGCGCAAAAAAGTGTCAATCTGTATTGACAAAATAAATCGGGTGTGATATAATTCATTTAACAATTAATTTAAATGTTAAATGTGAGGTGGGTAAATGAGTATTCAAAATACATTAAAAGCCCTTGCCGACCCTACAAGGCGCGAAATTCTGAACATACTAAAAAAAGGCGCCTTATCTGCGGGCGACATTTCAGAGCAATTTGATATCAGCTTTGCGGCGATTTCAAGGCATCTTTCCGTTTTAAAGGAAGCTGATTTAATCCGCGATGAGCGTGACGGAAAATTCATTTATTATGAACTTAACGCATCCGTGCTTGAGGAAATCATGCTGTGGATAAGCGATTTGAAAGGAGAGAAATCAGATGATTAAAAAGAATTTGAAGCTTTTGATTTTAACATCAATTATCATTCTTCTGCCCATTATTGCGGGCTTGATTTTATGGGATAAGCTGCCCGATGAAATACCTGTTCATTTCAATGCTCAAGGAGCCGCCGACGGCTGGGCAGGAAAAGAATTCGGCATTTTCGGCATGCCGCTGTTTTTGCTGGCAGTTCATTGGCTTTGCACTTGGGTGACCGGTCTTGACCCGAAAAAGAAAAACATCTCGCAAAAATCCATGGGTTTGGTGCTTTGGATTTGCCCCGCAACTTCACTTTTTGTGAACGGAATAATTTATGCATATGCACTCAATTCAAAAATTGATGTCAGCACAGCCTGCACGCTTTTCTTCGGCGTGTTGTTTATTATAATCGGCAACTATATACCGAAATGCAAGCAGAATTATTCAATCGGAATCAAAATTTCGTGGACTTTAAACAGCGAAAAGAACTGGAATTATACTCACCGCCTTGCCGGCAAGGTTTGGGTTGGCGGCGGGCTTTTAATAATTGCAACTTCTTTTTTAAATTGGGTATGGCTTTTTGCGGCAATAACGATTATAATGATTGTAATACCCGTTATCGGGTCATATCTCTACTATAAAAAGGAGAATAAAGCATGATTTACAATACCGCAAAAAATTTAAGGAATTATTCGGCACTTAACCCCGCATTTGAAGCTATCGCAAAATTCATTGAAGAAAACGACCTCAAAGCCATGGAATGCGGCAGTTATGATGTTGCCGAGGGCATTAAGGTAGGCATTTCGGAATATGAGCCCGCGAACGGCGGTGACTTTGAGGCGCACCGCGAATTTCACGATTTGCAGTATGCAATCACTGGCGGAGAATATATCGACATTTTGCCGCTTGAATTTGTAAAGGATTCCACCGGATATAAGCCCGATATCGAATTTTTCACTGCACAGACCGCAGAGGCATCACGCATTGCGCTTAACGAGGGCACCTTTGCTTTCCTTGCCCCCGATGATGCTCACAAGCCCGGCATCAAAATGAACAGCAACAAGATTAAGAAGGCTGTTTTTAAAATTAAGGTTTAATCACAACGAATGTCACCTGTTGCTCAAAAAGTAGCAGGTGACACTTTGTTTATAGTAGGGAATAACAAAAAGTGCCGGCACCACCGCGGCGCAAAGCAAAAGCCACGGCGCAAAGCTGAATTTAAAAAGAAAAATTTCACCGAGCCTGCCCCTTGTTTTACGCACACTCTCCCCTATCGCTTCCGAAGCGGTCAAGTCCTTATAGCACGCAAGATAAAACATCGATTTTGAATAACGCTGAATGAAAACAAGCCAAAAGAATAAACCTGCAACTGCAAGCACGGCAAGCCCTGCAAAAACGGCATAAGCCGCTTTCAGGCTTACGGCTCTGTTTTCTGCATAAGACGCAAAAACAAATGCGCCGCAAAACGGCACAAATTCAAAAGCGGCAAACCAAAAAAGCTTCAGAAAAAAATTATAAACACAAAGCGCGCATGCTTTGAGGGCACCCGAAGCACCCATATTAATCCTACGCATGGGTTTTATTCTTTTGGCAAGAAGCAGGTGCTTTATTTCCAAAAGCAGCCGAAGCGGACTGACCGCGGCAACAAAGAGAAGCAAAGTAACTGCCGAAAAAGCAATCAGAAAGAATTTTTCTTCCGTTTGCCAAAAAGCATTAATTGCTGCATTGCAAAGCGAAAATACAAAAATCAAAACCATGGCAGCGGTTACAAGCGCGGCAATTCTGAGTTGTGAGCCTGCAAGCGCAGCCCTTGCAGAGAGTTTTATGCGAGCATTCATAAAAATCACCATAAAAAGAAAATCGGGAGGAATAAATCCTCCCGATTATTTTTTCTTAACCGCTGTGTTTTATTCAGTTTTCAAGACCAACCCATTCTCTGCACTTGTCAAGCACGGAGAAAATTTTATCTGTCACGGGTGCAACATATTTCTCGAATTTGTTATAGAATGAATCGCCTTCTTCAAATTCGGGAGCAACATCACCCTCGGCAAAATTGCCCATGGGGATAACCCTGAGATTGGGCTTGTCATTCTGGATAAACTGAGTGTATGCGGGGTTTGACCATACATCATAGTATTCATCCGCATACATAAACCAATAATACATCTCCATTATGCCGTCGTGGGCGTTGGAATGGAGCATATCCTTGATGAACCATGTGTGCTCGGGCAGAATGCAGGTGGAGGCATCGATAACGCCGTCGGG
The DNA here is from genome assembly GCA_045532895.1 of Acutalibacteraceae bacterium. Lineage (GTDB taxonomy): Bacteria > Bacillota > Clostridia > Oscillospirales > Acutalibacteraceae > CAG-177. Next base: position 3,048 of record JAZSGU010000183.1, read on the forward strand.
CGAAAGATGATTGTGTCCGCAGTCGGTGCATGCCTGCTTATAGTCATCACCGAGAGTTTCGTTGAGAAGAGCAACGGTTGCTCCCGCGGAAGCATATTTTGTGTCAACGGTTGCGTCGCTGTTATTATACATGTTCTCAACAAGAGGAGTTCTCTGAATATTGTAGCCCGCAACAATCATAATGCGTACGCCGTCGTCAATCGCGCCATTGAGAATTTCGTCAGCCCTCTGCTGAATCTGATAGTGGTAGTAGTCGGCTTTTTTGATAAGACCCGCCTGGGTTTCGGGGTCAAGGTTGATTTTCTTTGCTTCTTCATAGGAGCAATCGGGAACAAACGCCCAAAGACCGAGAAGAGTGCCGAACACAGGGGTCAGAAGCTCATCGAAAACCCTTGTCTGGAGGTTATCGAGAATTTTTCCTGCCGCGGCGTAAACAAGGTCAACAAGCCCGCTGTAGAAAAGTCCGTTGAAAAGACCCCAAAGCAAGGTGTCGCCAAATGTGAAGGGCGGATAGCCGTCTGTTGCATAATCAAGAAGTCTTCTTGAGTCAAGCGCAAGCTTTCTTGAAAGCAGGTCACCCGCAACGTCTGTGCCGAGCAAGGGGCAGCTTTGGAAAATGCATGCATCAACGTCGTCACAGCCGTATTCATTGAAATAAGCAAGGGTAACAACACCGCCCATTGAGGAGGCTCTGAAGTTAACTTGGTCATGACCGGTGAGCTTTTTGACATGCTCAACAAATTCGTCAAGCTGACCTGCAACCTCAACGGGGTCAAGACGCCAGTCATAGTGGAAATAATACTGCTCACCCTTGCCGTGATTGGTTTCGGTAGGCAAGTCGATAACAACATCAACATTTTCTGCGGAGTTGCCGTTGCCGTCAAGCGCCATTGCACCGAATGCATCATAAACAGCGGAAATGAGCGTATCGCCGAAGCGGTCATAATTCTTTGTTACAACAAGCGAAACGATTGAGGGAAGAAGCTTTACAACGAGCTGAATAATCGTTTCGGTTGAGGGGCGGAAAAGAGTTCTTTCGTTCTCTGCGCCGGGGTTTTCATAAATATCCGTGTTGCCGAGGGGACCTACATAGATTGTGGGCAGCACTCCGCAATCGCATTTTTCGCTCGCCGCAGACGCCGCAGGCGCAAGCACGGAGAAAAGCATTGTTACGGAAAGGATAACAGCAATTATCTTTTTCACAGAATCAACCTTTCATTTTATGTTTTAATTAAGTTTACCACATATTTTTCCGTTTCTCAATACTATTTTTTGCCATTTATTAAATAATATTTTGTATTAATATTGCAAAAGCAATTATATTTGTGTTACAATACCGACAAGTTAGGGACGGTGAAAAACTTGGCAAACACACAAAACAATCAATCAGGTCTTTCAATCAACAAAAAAACGGTTATTTTAATCTGCGTGCTTCTTGCCGCCATAATGGCTTTTGCGGGTGTACTTACACAGGTTTTGCCGCGCGGAGTTTACGAAACAAACGCTGACGGCACGATAATCAACGGCACATACACACAGATTGAAGATAAATTGCCTATATGGAAAATTTTTCTTGCGCCCATTCTTGTTTTCGGCACGGACACAGCCTTGACCGGCGTGGGCATCATTGTTATGATTACGCTTATCGGCGGAACATTCCTCATTCTTGATAAATGCAATGTGCTCAAATACATAATGGCTGTCATTATCAAAAAATTCGGCAGCAAAAAATATCTGCTTTTAAACTTAATTGTTCTTGCATGCATGCTTTTAAGCTCCACGGCGGGCATTCTTGAAGAATCCGTCACCCTTGTGCCCATTGCGGTTGCGATTTCTCTTGCGCTGGGCTGGGACTCTTTCGTTGGTCTCGGAATGAGCCTTATTGCGGTTGCATTCGGCTTCACCGCCGCAACCTTTAACCCGTTCAATGTGGGTACGGTTCAAAAAATGGCGGATATCCCCGTTTTTTCCGGCCTTGCGTTCAGAATAATAACTTTCATATGTGTTTATGCTGTCCTTGCCGGATTTTTGACGGCATATGCAAAAAAGATTGAGAAAAATCCCGAAAAATCGCTTTGCCGCGAAACAGATGTTCAGCTTCGCGAAAAATTCAGTCTTGACGAAAGCATGTCAATCCTTAACGATGCAAAAACACAAAAAGCTTCCAAAGCTTTCCTTTTCTGCCTTCTCGGCGTTCTTGTCTGCATCGTGCTTGACTTTATTCTCGGCATGGAGGGAATGCTCTCTCTGCCCGGCATGGCTGTTCTTTTCACCGTAGGCGGCATGCTTGCAGGCCACTTCGCGGGCTTTGACGGCAAGAAGCTGTTCAAAAGCTTCGGCGAAGGCATTAAAACCATTGCTCCGATTTTTCCCGTAATCATTATTATTCTTTCCATAACATATATACTTGACCAAGGCAACATAATCCCCACCATTCTCAACTTTGTTTATGAGCTTATTCAGGGTGTTTCGCCCTATGCTGCAATTCTGGCGCTTTTTGTGTTCATTGTTATCCTTGAATTTTTTGTTGGCAGCGGAACGGCAAAGGCATTTTTGATAATGCCCCTTGTGCTTCCGCTTGCAGACATGGTAGGAGTCACCCGCCAGAGCGTTACTCTTGCATTCTGCCTTGGCGACGGCTTCACAAATCTGCTCTATCCGACAAGCGGAATTATGATTGTTGCAATAGGTCTTGTTAACATTTCCTACGGCAAATGGCTCAAATTTTCGTGGAAGCTTTTTGCGCTGGAGGGTATTCTTTCCGTTGCGCTTATGCTTATTGCGGTTGCAATAAATTACTCGTGAGGTAATCAGGATGAAATTAAAATTTAATTCGGAAGGAAAATTCAAAATTCTTCTTTTCGGTGACATTCATGAGCACGAGGACTACAAAACAAGCCTCAGATTCAAAGATATGCAAAAGCTCATGAATGCTGCGCTCGACGAATACAAGCCCGATTTATGCGTGCTTCTGGGCGATAACTGCAACACCGATCTTTATCTCAAGGATGCCGAAAAATTCAAAGAGCTTGTGACTGATTTGCTGGCACCCATAACAAGCAGAGGCATCCCCGTTGCAGCCATTCTCGGCAATCATGAGCATGATAACGGTCATGAGGATGAGATTGTTGCCGTTTATCAGAGCATTGACGGCTGTATAATGAGAAACGAAACGCCGCCCGAAATCACGGGGAACGCTAACTTCAAAGAGCTTATTTATTCCTCTGACGGTAAAAAGCCTGTTTTCTGCCTGTGGTTTATAGATTCCAACAACTGTTTTGAGGACAGAAGCGTTTCACACTATGACTATGTTCACCCCGACCAGATTGAATGGTTTGAAGAAGAAAGTGCAAAGCTTAAAGAACTCAATGCAGGCAAGCCTATTCCTTCGTTTGTGTTCCAGCACACGCCCGTACCGGAGGAATACAACCTGCTTCGCAAGGCAAAGTGGTGGGAGCTGCCCGTTTCCGTTAAAGGCTACAACTCACACAGCAAAACACGGTATGTAGGCAAAAAAGGCGTTGAACATTGTGTAGGCGAAGGTCCCTGCTCACCCGATGTTAACAGCGGGCAGTTTGAAAGCTGGAAAAAGGTCGGCGGAGTTATCGGCGCATTCTTCGGCCATGACCATCTCAACGATTTTTCGGGCTGGACCGATGGCATTTTCCTTGCCCAACACAGAACAGCGGGCTTCAGAGCATATACAGACGGCTGCCGTTCATGCGTTAGGCTTGTTACCATTGACGAGAAAAATCCCGAAAAGTTTACTCATGAGCTTAAGCGTTTCAAGGAATTCGGCTTGAAATGCGAATCCCTCGGCCCCATAATGAAGCGTTTCACGGACAGACAAAGCTTTTGGATGCACGCTTTTGCCAATGTTGCCATGGGCATTGCGGGCATTGCAATAATCGCAATGATAATCACAAAATTAATTGAATATTTCGGAGGTTAATCAAATGGAGAAAAAAGACAAACTCAGCAAATCATTAATTCTGAACATTTTGCTCTTCGGCTTTATGGGTCAGGTCGCATGGGCCGTTGAAAACAACTTTTTCAACCTTTTCCTTTTCAATGAGATAGGCGGCGATTCAAACGATATTTCCAACATGGTTGCCGCAAGCTCGGTTGTTGCCGTGCTTACAACCCTCTTTATGGGAAGCCTCAGCGACAAGATTAACAAAAGAAAAGTTTTTATCAGCGGCGGCTACATTGTTTGGGGCGTAACGGTTATGGCATTTGCTTTTATCTCACCCGAAAATGTTGCAAAAATCATGGGCACAACCCCCGCGGCGGCAATCGCTGCAACCGTAACCATAGTTATTGTTATGGACTGCCTTATGACCTTTATGGGCTCAACCAGCAACGATGCGGCATTCAACGCATGGATTACCGACATCACCTCACCCTCAAACAGAGCTAAAACCGAATCAATCCTTGCCCTTCTTCCCGTTATCGCAATGGTTGTTGTTACCGTTGCCTTCGGTACCCTTTCGGGCAAATTCGGCTACCCCGCATGCTTCATCGGCCTTGGCGCTATTGTTTCAATCTGCGGCATAATCGGTCTTTTCTCAATCAAGGATTCGAGAAACGGCGTTAAATCAAACAGCAGCTTTATCGAGTGCATGACATACGGCTTCAGACCCTCTGTTATAAAGAGCAACAAGAGCCTTTATCTTTCACTTGCAAGCATGGGCATTTTTTCCATTGCAAGCCAGATTTTCTTTCCCTATCTTTTCATCTATGTTGACCACTATATCGATATGGCAACCCTTAAGCTTACAATTCCCGTTATCCTGCTTGCTGTTGCAGTTATCGGCGGCTCGGTTGCCGCGCTTGTTTTCATGATTATCATGAGCGATAAAAAGGGCAAAGCACCCTTCCTTTATCCCTCGGCTGCGCTTTTCATAATAGGACTTGTGCTTGTTTATTTTGCAGACAGAAACATAATCTGGTTTGCGCTTTCCGCAGTAATCGCGCTTGTAGGCTACGGACTGCTCATGATTATGCTCAACGCCGCAATCCGCGACTTCACTCCCGAAGACAAAGCGGGTCAGCTTCAGGGAATCAGAATGATTTTCTCCGTTCTTCTTCCCATGCTTATCGGTCCGAGGGTTGCATCAAAAATTACAGATATCTTTGCAACCGCGCAGTATCAGAACGAATACGGTATTATGGTTGATATTCCCGCGCCTCACATTTATCTCGGTGCGGCGGCAGTAGGACTTCTTATTGTTATCCCCCTCTTTTTCCTTCGCAAGGAATGGAAAAAGCAGAACAGCTAAAAATATAATCAAAACAGCAAAGGACAGCGATTATTTATGCATATTATAATTGTCGGTCTCGGCAAGCTTGGCGTTACAATGACAAAGCAGCTCACCGCCGAGGGACACAGCATAACTGTTGTTGACACAAACAATGAAAAAGTAACCTCTTTGGTTGACACCTATGACGTTATGGGTGTTTGGGGCAACGGCGCAACCTGCGAAACGCTTGAAACCGCCGGCGCTTCCAAGGCAAAGCTTATTATTGCCGCTACTGCTTCCGATGAGGTTAATATCCTGTGTTGCCTTATTGCCAAAAGAATGGGCACGGAAAACACCATTGCCAGAGTGCGCAACCCCGACTATGCGGCTCAAATGCAGTTTTTGAGAAACGAACTCGGCTTGAGCATGATTGTTAACCCCGAGTTTGAAACAGCCAACGAAATTTCAAGAATTATACGTTTCCCGTCCGCGGCAAACCTTGATTCGTTCGCAAGGGGCAAAATCGAAATTGCCCGTGTGCGCATACATTCCGACAACATTTTCTGCAACATGCCCATTCATGAAATACGCAAAAAATGCAAGGCAAAGGTGCTTATCTGCGCCGTTCAGCGTGACGACGATGTTTATATCCCCTCGGGTGATTTTGTGCTTCGCTGTGACGACAATATCAGCATTACGGGCACAAGAGCGGAAATCTCGCATTTCATGAAGCAAACGGGCGTATACAAGCAAAAAATCAAAAACGTTATGATTATCGGCGGCGGCAGAATTGCATATTATCTTGCAAAGCTGCTTTCGGATACCGGCCGCAATATTAAGCTCATTGAGCAGAGCGACAGCCGCTGCTATGAGCTGACCGACGTTTTGCCCGATGTCACGGTTATTCACGGTGACGGCACAGACCAGGATATTCTTGATGAGCAGGGGCTTGAAAGGCAGGATGCACTTGTTTCTCTCACGGGCATCGACGAAGAAAACATCATCGTTTCGATGTATGCGGAGTCCAAGGGCATAAACAAGGTTATCACCAAGGTTAACCGCCATTCATACTCCATTCTCAACGATATCGGTCTTGAAACGGTTGTTTCTCCGCAGATTGTTGCAGGTAATCTTGTAACAAGATATGTCCGCGCGCTCCACAATTCTGCAGGAAATTCGCGCATTCAGACGCTTTATAAGCTCGTTGGCGGAAAGGTTGAAGCGGCTGAATTTATCGTTCCCGAGGATGCAGGCTATGAAAACATTCCCTTCAAGGACCTTGACCTGCTGCCCAACCTGCTTATCGGCTGTATCATCCGCAACGGAAAAATCATATTCCCCGGCGGCGATGACGTTATGAAAGCCAACGACAGCGTTATTGTTGTTACAGCCGGCAGAATAATAGAAGACCTGCACGATATTTTCGTTTGATAACAGCGGAGGATATTATGAACTACAGAATGGTTTTCTATAACATCGGCAGAATTCTGCTTGTTGAAGCGGCGCTGCTTGTGTTCCCGGCAATCGGGGCAATCATTTACGGCGAAAGCACTCTTACAGCATTTGCGCTGACCATCGCCGCACTGACCGCAGCGGGTCTTACGGCAGTTCGAAAAAAGCCCAAGAAAAACACCATATACGCAAAAGACGGCTATGTTATTGTTGCGCTCACCTGGATTTTAATGTCTTTATTCGGCGCACTTCCGTTTTTTATCAGCGGATATATTCCGAACTTCGTTGATGCGTTTTTTGAAACGGTATCGGGCTTTACCACAACGGGCTCAACAATCCTGCGCGAGATAGAATCGCTTCCCAAAAGCCTTCTTTTCTGGCGAAGCTTTACTCATTGGATTGGCGGCATGGGCATTCTTGTTTTTGTTATTGCAATCATGCCCAAAACCGAAAGCACATCAATGCATGTTATGAGAGCAGAGGTGCCGGGTCCGACGGTCGGCAAGCTTGTTTCAAAGCTTCGCGCTTCGGCAAGAATACTTTACGGCATTTATTGCATTTTAACCGCCATTGAAATTATCTTTCTTCTTGCTGGCGGCATGCCGCTGTTTGACAGCATTGTTACCTCATTCGCAACAGCGGGCACGGGCGGATTCGCCATTCTTAACAACAGCATCGAGGGCTACAACAGCATTTATGCGGAAATGGTTATAGCTGTGTTCATGCTGATTTTCGGCGTTAACTTTAACCTTTATTATATGATTTTCATAAAGCAATGGAAGCAGGCTCTAAAAAGCGAGGAATTAAGATGGTATGCGGGCATTGTTACCGCATCGGTTTTAATTATTGCGTTGAGCCTTATGACCACAAAATACTCCGTCGGCGATTCTTTCCGCCATGCATTTTTTCAGGTTTCCTCAATAATAACAACAACGGGCTTTTCAACCGTCAATTTTGATACATGGCCCGTTATCGCAAAGCTGATTCTTGTTTTTCTTATGTTTGCCGGTGCTTGCGCAGGCTCAACGGGCGGCGGAATCAAGATATCACGCCTTATTATTCTTGTTAAGAGCGGACTGCGCGACATCAAAAAAGCAATCAACCCCCGCAGCGTTGAAACCGTTAAGGTGGACAGACACACGGTAGACGAACCCGTTGTTAAAAGCGTTTCCGTATTTTTCGGAACATATATGCTTGTTGCGGCGGCTTCAATGCTTATTATCGCCATTGACGGACGCGATATTACAACAACAGCCACTTCCGTCATAGCGTGCATAGGCAATATCGGCCCCGGTCTCGGCGCGGTTGGTCCTTACGGCAACTTCGCGGATTTCTCGGTTTTGAGCAAGCTTGTTTTGAGCTTTGATATGCTTGCAGGCAGGCTTGAGCTTATCCCGATGCTGATGCTTTTCTCCCCCTACGCATGGTCAAGGAAATATTCATAATCCTTTAAATATCAATACCCCCGATTATTCACAACGAATAATCGGGGGTATTATTACTTAATTTTTATCAGCTTATCGCCTTTAACAAGATATGCATTTTGTGCAAGGTCAATCATAGGCTGGTCATTGTAGGAATCCGTATAGAAATTTTCAATAACCGCATCGGGATATCTTTTTTTGAAAGCCTTAACCTTATTTTCGCGATAACAGAAATTGACAAGCTTGTAGTTTTCAAGGTCAGTTTCGCTGCCGATATAGTTTTTGATGTTAAGGCGGCGGCAGATTTCCTCAAGAACAACATCGATGCATGCGGAAAGGATAACATCGTCATCTTTTCTCTGCTTGAAATAAAACGACTTTATCTTGCTGCTGTTTTTATCCCAAAACTTTTCAACATCGCTGTCAATATCCTCGATTGTTTTGGCATAATTTTCAACAATTCCCGCATATTTGTGGAGCACATCGTCAAGAGTCATTTTTGTTGACTTATATTTTGCGATTGCGCTGACGGCAGTCGGAAACATAGCAAGAAGCTTCGGGTCTTTTTTCAGATAATAAAGGAAAAGGTCCACGCCTGATTCGCCTTTATAAATCGTGTTGTCAAAATCGTATACGTTCATTTTTTCACCCACTTTAAATTTTTTGTCCCCAAAAGGCGGTCTGTTACCACCTTATTGCAAATTATAGCATTGTGTTTATATCGCTTTTTTCTTATTCAGAATAAATTTCTTATCATTTTATTAAGATTCGCCTAATAAATCTTTAATTCGGCATTTTCAGCCGCTTCTATTGAAATTTAAAACATTGGCTGATATAATATTTTTAATTTGAAAACGGAGAAGAAAAAATGAAAAACAAAATTAAAGACAATGCTTTTTACAAAGCTTTTTTTGCAATGACCTTTACAATGGCACTGCAAAATATTATTGTTTTCGGCGTTAACCTTGCCGATTCGGTTATGATGGGAGCATACAGCGAAACCGCCTTGAGCGGCGTAGGCATATGCAACAACATCCAATTTTTTCTCAACATGGCGGCATCTGGCATTTCATCGGGCATGACGGTTATCGCCTCTCAATATTGGGGCAAAAAAGATTTGAAGCCGATTTATAAAGTATCGGCTGTTGCCATGTGGCTCGGAATAGTCTTTTCAGGGCTGATTTTTGTCTTTGCAGCCGTTGCGCCCGAAATGCTTATCCGCCTTTTTACCGACAAAGAGGCGGTTATCGAGCAAGCCGTGCTCTATCTGGACGTTATTAAACATACATATTTAATATATACATTATCTACAATACTTCTTGCGATACTCCGAAGCGTTGAAACAGTCAGAATCGGGTTTTATGTTTCACTTTCATCCTTCGCTGTTAATATTTTTCTTAATTACATTCTTATATACGGCAAAATGGGTGCTCCCGAAATGGGAATACGCGGTGCAGCGGTTGCAACCCTTGTTTCAAGGCTGATTGAGCTTGTTGTTACGGTTATTTATATTCTGTTTATTGATAAAAAACTCAAAATGCGCATCAAGGATTTGTTTGCGGTTGACACTGAAATGATTCGCGACTATTTCAAAACAGGCTTGCCGCTGATGATGAGCAGCGTTTCATGGGGCATTGCAATGAGCATTCAGGGCGCAATTATAGGCAGGCTTATTGAAAGCGCGATAGCCGCCAACAGCATCGCCACAACAATTTTTCAGGTTGCAACGGTTATCTGCTACGCCTCCAGCACCTCTGCATGCGTTCTTATCGGCAAAACAATCGGTGAAAATAAGCCGATGGATATTATCAAACGCAGAAGCAAAAATTTGCAGCTCATTTTCCTTGCAATCGGCGTTGTATCAAGCGGCATATTACTGCTCACTAAAAATCTTATCATCGATTTTTATAACGCAACGCCCGAAACGCTTGAAATCACCAACCAGTTTATATGGGTGCTTTCCGTCACGATAATCGGCACCTCATATGAAGCACCCGCACTTTGCGGAATAGTATCGGGCGGCGGCGAAACCTCGTTTGTGCTCAAAAACGATATTATTTTCATGTGGCTTATTGTTTTGCCCTTGAGCGCATTGAGTGCGTTCGTTTTCAAATTCCCCGTTGTTGTTACCTTTGCGTGCTTAAAGGCTGACCAGGTGCTCAAATGCGCGGTTGCTTTGGTTAAAGTCAACAGCTTTAACTGGGTTAAGACAGTTACAAGGGACAAAAGCGCGTAATGTTAATTTCCGTTGCTTGCTTTAACCCACGTATTATTATATAATTTTAATGTTGGGAGGCAAAAAAATGCTTTGTGATAACATTAAAAATTTACGAAAAGAAAAAGGCATGTCGCAGGAAGAGCTTGCAGCAAGGCTCAACGTTGTAAGACAGACCGTTTCAAAATGGGAACAGAATTTGTCTGTGCCTGATTCAGATATGCTTGTTAAGCTTGCGGAGGTTTTCGGCGTTTCCGTCGGCACTCTGCTGGGTGAAGAAACCACGAAACAAGAAGAATTCAAAATGCAGGATAAATGCACGGCATGCAAAAAGAAATCAAAAAAACGCAAGGTTATGACCGCCGTTGCCGTTGTTTTGATAATTGCGGCTTTCTTAATATTGCTTAACATCATTCTGGCATATTTCATTTATCCGTTTTGGAGGCAATCGAATTCAATCGCAATAATCGGCGGCGCAGACGGACCGACCGCAATTATGGTTGCCGATGTTTCCGCAGATATATGGGCAAGGGTTATACAGATAGCCGCCGCATGTATTTTGGTTGTTGCTGCAGTTGTTATAATAAAGAAATCCAAAAAATAACATAAAAAAAGACCGACAGTTTCTTCTGTCGGTCTCAGTTTGTCGAAAAACTTGTTTTTTGACAAACTGTGGGTGTTGAGAAAGGAAGTCAGACGGTGTTTTCTTCGACCGATGGCGTA
>JAZSGU010000096.1:0-21166 GCA_045532895.1 Acutalibacteraceae bacterium
TGGAAGTGCCTTGTCTTCCTAAGACCGCTTGGCCTCCGACTTAGAGAAACAGGGTTGCCAAGATGAAAATGGTTCCCGTTCACGACCTTATTCAGGGCAAAAACCTGCTTTTTGTTGACGATTCAATCGTCAGGGGAACACAGCTTCGCGAAACGGTTGATTTCCTTTACAGCCACGGTGCAAAGGAAGTGCATATGCGCTCCGCATGCCCGCCGATTATGTACGGCTGCAAATACCTCAACTTCTCGCGCAACACTTCCGATGATGACCTTATCGCAAGGCGCGTTATTCATGACCTTGAGGGCGCGGAGGGCGATAAGCATATCGACGAATATCTTGATGCTTCAACCGAAAGGGGCAAAAAGCTGCGCGAGATTATCGGCAAGGAGTTAAAGCTCACAACCCTCGGCTATCAGAGCATTGCAGGTCTTATCGAGGCAATAGGCTTGCCCGAGGAATGTGTTTGCACTTATTGCTGGAACGGCAAAGGTTGATTTTTCGGAGCAAAATCAACGATATACGCCTGACGGCGAGTTAATGACGGGCTCTGCCCGTACCCGATTGGTAAATGTAGGGACGATTCATGAATCGCCCGAAAAAATAAGAAAATATATTCACAGGAGGATTTACATATGGAAAAAAGCTTCAGCGAAAGCTATGCAGCAGCGGGCGTTGACATTACCGCCGGCTACAAAGCGGTTGAACTCATGAAAACCCACATCAAAAGAACTCTCACAGCGGGCGCAATGTCCGATATCGGCGGCTTCGGCGGCCTTTTTGAGCTTGATTTGACAGGCATTTCAAAGCCCGTTCTCGTAAGCGGCACAGACGGCGTAGGCACAAAGCTCAAGCTCGCTTTTATCATGGACAAGCATGACACGGTTGGCATTGACTGCGTTGCAATGTGCGCAAACGATATCATCTGCTGCGGCGCAAAGCCCCTGCTTTTCCTTGACTATATCGCATGCGGCAAAAACGTGCCCGAAAAAATCGCTGAAATCGTAAGCGGTATTGCAGAGGGCTGCGTTCAGTCCGGCGCATCTCTCATCGGCGGAGAAACCGCTGAAATGCCCGGCTTCTATCCCATCGACGAATATGACCTTGCAGGCTTCTGCGTAGGCGTTGTTGATAAGGACAAGGTGCTTGACAACACAAAGATGGCAGAGGGCGACGTTGTTATTGCTCTTCCCTCCAGCGGCGTTCACTCCAACGGCTTCTCACTTGTAAGAAAGGTTTTCGATGTTGAAAACGCAAACATCAAGGAGCCCGTTGCAGAGCTTGGCGGCAAATCAGTCGGCGAAACCCTTCTCACCCCCACCAAGATTTATGTTAAGCCCATGCTTGCCCTCTTTGGGGAAGTAACCGTTAAGGCTGTTTCTCATATCACGGGCGGCGGCTTCTATGAGAATATTCCCAGAAGCATTCCCGACGGCTTCGGCGCAAAGATTGATAAATCCTCTCTTAAGATTCTGCCCATCTTTGACCTTATCGCAAAGACAGGCAACATCCCCGAAAGAGATATGTTCAACACCTTCAACATGGGCGTTGGCATGAGCATCGTTGTTGCCAAGGAAGAGGCCGAAAAGGCTCTCGAAATCCTCAAGGCTAACGGCGAGGATGCATATATCATCGGCAAAATTATTGCAGGTGATGAGAAAGTAGTTATTTGCTGATTAATGTAGGGGTCGGCGTCCCCGACGACCCGGGCAGACCGCAGGTCTGCAAACAGCAAATTATTTCAGATGAATATTATGAGCTTGCAGCTCATTCGGGACGTCGAGGACGCCGTCCCCTACAAAAATACAAGGAGAAAAAATATGGCTTCAAAAGCTCGCATTGCCGTTCTTGTTTCGGGCGGCGGAACAAACCTGCAGGCGCTCATTGATGCTCAGGCGGCAGGAATTATAAACAGCGGTGAAATAACCCTTGTTATTTCCAACAAAGCGGGCGCATATGCGCTTGAAAGGGCCGCAAAGGCAGGAATTAAAACCGAAACCGTTCTCAAAAAGGAAACTCCCGATTTTGAGGGCAGGCTGATTGAGCTGCTTGACGGCAACGGCATTGACCTTATCGTTCTTGCGGGCTTTATGAGCATTCTCTCCGAGCGATTCACAAATCACTATAAAGACAGAATAATCAACGTTCACCCCTCGCTGATTCCGTCATTCTGCGGAGAGGGCTTTTACGGCCTGCGCGTGCATGAGGCGGCTCTCGGCTACGGCGTTAAGGTGACGGGTGCAACGGTTCATTTTGTTAACGAAATCCCCGACGGCGGGCGCATCATTATGCAAAAGGCCGTTGACATCGAGACGGGCGACACTCCCGAAATTCTTCAAAAAAGAGTTATGGAGCAGGCGGAATGGATAATTCTTCCGCAGTCGGCTGAAAAAGTATGTAAGGAAATTATTTCAGTGAAAAGTTAAAAGTGAATAATGAAAAGTTTCGGATAGGCTCTGCCTATGACCGAATATATTGGGTGTGGGCAACGCCCACCCTTAATTCTTCACTTTTCACTCTTCATTTTTCACTAAAATTAACGGAGGCTGAATAATGAAAGTTATGGTAGTCGGCGGCGGCGGACGTGAGCACGCCATCATAAAAAAGCTTAAAGAAAACAAAGAGATTGAAAAAATATATGCCCTGCCCGGCAACGGCGGCATGGCAAACGACGCGGAATGCGTTGCAATCGGCGCAAAGGATATCCCCGCTATCGTTGATTTTGCAAAAAACAATGCAATCGATTTTGCAGTTGTCGCTCCTGATGACCCCCTTGTTCTGGGCGCGGTTGATGAGCTTTCAAAGCTCGGCATTCCCTGCTTCGGTCCCGAGGCAAAGGCGGCTATTATTGAGGGCAGCAAGGTTTTTTCAAAAAACCTTATGAAAAAATACGGTATTCCCACCGCGGCATATGAAGTGTTTGACGATGCGGCAAAGGCTCTCGAATATATCGAAACAGCCCCCATTCCCACCGTTATCAAGGCGGACGGTCTTGCGCTCGGCAAGGGCGTTATCATCGCCATGACTCGCGAGGAGGCGGCTGACGCCGTTAAGTCCATTAAGCAGGACAAGCAGTTCGGCGAAAGCGGCAACCAAATTGTTATTGAAGAGTTTCTTGAGGGTCCCGAGGTTTCTGTTCTTTCATTCACCGACGGCAAAACCGTTGTTCGGATGATTTCTTCCATGGACCACAAGAGAGCAAAGGATAACGACGAGGGTCTTAACACCGGCGGCATGGGCACAATCGCCCCCAACCCCTATTACACAGCCGAGGTTGCAGAGCGTTGCATGAAAGAAATTTTCCTGCCCACAATCAATGCAATGAACGCCGAGGGCAGAACATTCAAGGGCTGCCTCTATTTCGGACTTATGATTACCAAGGACGGCCCCAAGGTTATCGAATATAACTGCCGTTTCGGCGACCCCGAAACACAGGTTGTTCTTCCGCTTCTTGAAAGCGACCTTTTTGAAATTATGAAGAGCGTTGCTGCGGGCACGCTGACCGCAGAACAGGTTAAGTTCAGCGAAAAGAGTGCATGCTGTGTTGTTATGGCTTCCGACGGCTATCCTCTGAAATATCAGAGCGGCTTTGAAATCACAATGCCGCAGGATAAAAATATTTATGTTGCAGGTGCAAAGCTTGCTGACGGCAGGCTGCTCACCGCGGGCGGACGCGTTCTCGGCGTTACCGAAACGGCGGACACCCTTGCCGATGCAATCGCAAAGGCATATGAAACAGTTAAAACCGTTAATTTTGAAAATGCCTATTACCGCAAGGATATCGGCAAAAAAGCTTTGGAGGTTTGATATATTATGGTATACAGAGCTTATGTTGAAAAGAAAAAGGGTCTTGATAACGAAGCCCGCGCTCTTAAAAATGAGCTTGTTTCGCTTCTCGGTATAAACAGCCTTGAAAATGTCCGCATTCTCAACCGTTATGACCTTGAAAAGATTGAAAAAGAGCTTTTTGATTATTCGAAGAACACAGTTCTTTCCGAGCCCCAGCTTGATGACATCACAGAGGAGCCCAACCTTGAATGCGACAGACTTTTTGCCGTTGAATTTCTCCCCGGTCAGTTTGACCAGAGAGCAAATTCCTGCGCGGAGTGCATTCAGATTATCTCCAAGGGCGAAAGACCCCTCGTAAGGTCCGCAAAGGTTTATTGCCTTTACGGCAACATCAGCGACGAGGAGCTTGAACAGATTAAAAAATTCGTAATTAACCCCGTTGAAGCAAGAGAGGCTTCCCTTGAGAAGTATGACACTCTTGTTGCGGATTATGATATCCCCGAATCGGTTAAAACTCTTGAAGGCTTTATCTCTCTTGACGAAGAGGGACTTAAGGCGTTTGTTGCCGATTATGGCCTGGCAATGGATTTGGACGATATCAAGTTCTGCCAGAAATATTTTATCAGCGAGCAGAGAGACCCCACAATCACCGAAATCCGCATGATTGATACATATTGGTCTGACCACTGCCGCCACACAACATTCCTCACCAACATTGATTCCGTTAAGTTCGAGGACGAGCTTCTTCAGAAGGCATATGATGAATACATTGCCGCAAGAAAGGCTTGCAACAGAACAAAGCCCGTTAACCTTATGGATATCGGCACAATCGCCGCAAGATATCTCAAGCAGCAGGGTCTTCTCCCCAAGCTTGACGAGAGCGAAGAAATCAACGCTTGCACAGTTAAGATTGATGTTGATGTTAACGGCGAAACCCAGAAGTGGCTTCTTCTCTTCAAGAACGAAACTCACAACCATCCCACCGAAATTGAGCCCTTCGGCGGCGCGGCAACCTGCATCGGCGGCGCAATCCGTGATCCCCTTTCGGGCAGAAGCTATGTTTACGCCGCAATGCGCGTAACAGGCGCGGGCGACCCGACTGTCCCCGTCAGCGAAACCATCGAGGGCAAGCTTCCCCAGAGAAAGATTGTTCAGACTGCCGCGGCGGGCTACAGCTCATACGGCAACCAGATTGGTCTTGCAACGGGTATTGTTGACGAGCTTTATCACCCCGGCTATGTTGCAAAGAGAATGGAAATCGGCGCGGTTATCGCGGCAGCTCCCGAAGAAAATGTTCGCCGTGAATGCCCGCAGGACGGAGATGTTGTTATCCTCCTCGGCGGCAGAACGGGCCGTGACGGCTGCGGCGGCGCAACCGGTTCCTCAAAATCACATAACCTTAAATCGCTCGAAAGCTGCGGAGCGGAAGTTCAGAAGGGTAATGCACCCGAGGAAAGAAAGCTCCAGAGACTTTTCAGAAATAAAGAAGCTTCACAGCTTATCAAGCGCTGCAACGACTTCGGTGCAGGCGGCGTTTCCGTTGCTATCGGCGAGCTTGCAGACGGACTTGAAATCAACCTTAACGCAGTTCCCAAGAAATACGAGGGTCTTGACGGCACGGAGCTTGCCATCTCCGAAAGCCAGGAAAGAATGGCTGTTGTTGTTGAAGCAAAGGATGCCGAAAGATTCATCGAGCTTGCAACGGGCGAAAACCTTGAAGCAACAATCGTTGCCGAGGTTAAGGAAAAGCCCTATCTTGTTATGAACTGGAACGGCAAAGCAATTTGTAACATCAGCCGCGAATTCCTCAATTCCAACGGCGCGGAGAAGCATATCGATATCGCCCCCGCAAAGCTTGAGGACTACTCAAAGAAGGTTGACGGCTCATTCACAGACATGTATACCGCTCTTGCGGGCGATTTGAACATCTGCTCAAAGAGAGGTCTTTCCGAGCGCTTCGACTCAACAATCGGCGCAAACACCGTTCTTATGCCCTTCGGCGGCAAGAATCAGCTCACGCCCATTCAGGCAATGGTGCACAAGGTTTCCGTTGAAAAGGCGGAAACAGAAACATGCTCACTCATGGCTTGGGGTTATAACCCGTTCATCACCGAAAAGAGCCCCTACCACGGCGCATATCTTGCAGTTGTTGAATCCGTTTCAAAGCTTATTGCTGCAGGTGCGGACTTCAACGAGGTTTATCTCACCTTCCAGGAATATTTTGAGAAGCCCATGAAGGATGCAAAGCGTTGGGGCAAGCCCCTTGCAGCCCTCCTCGGCGCATTCAAGGCACAGATGGACCTCAAAATTGCGGCTATCGGCGGCAAGGACTCAATGAGCGGCTCGTTTGAGGATATCGATGTTCCTCCCACACTCGTTTCATTTGCAGTTACCACCGAAAACATCAAAAATATCGTTTCGCCCGAATTTAAGGCGGCGGGTCACAAGGTTGTTATCCTTAAGCCCGAATATACCGCAGACAATCTGCCCGACACAGCTTCTCTCCTCAAGGTTTATGACGAGGTTTATGCTCTCGTAACAGCGGGCAAGGCGGCGGCAATCTATACCCCCGGCATGGGCGGCGCTGCAGAGGCTGTTCTTAAAATGGCAATGGGTAACGGCATCGGCTTTGACTTTGCAGATGTTTCCCTCAACGACATTTTCGGCTATTCCTACGGCTCATTCATCGTCGAGCTTAATGACGATACCGACTGCGGCACTCTTCTCGGTTACACAACAGACAAGACCGCAATCACATACGGCGCAGAAAGCGTTGATTTTGCAAAGATTCTTCCCGTTTATGAAAATAAGCTTGAGGATATTTATTCCTGCAACATCGCAATGCCTGAAAAGAAGATTGAAACCTTTGATTACAAGGCAACAACCTTTGCAAAGCCTGCGATAAGAACAGCGAAGCCCAAGGTGCTCATTCCCGTATTCCCCGGCACAAACTGCGAATACGATTCCGCAAAATATGCCGAAAGAGCGGGCGCTGAAGCTGAAATTTTTGTTATCAACAACCTTTCAGCCGCAAGCATCGCAAAATCCGTTGAGGATTTCGCGAAGAAGGTTGCTGACAGCCAGATTATCTTTGTTCCAGGCGGCTTCTCCGGCGGCGATGAGCCCGACGGCTCCGGCAAGTTCATCACCGCTTTCTTCCCCAACGCGGAAATCAAGCAGGCTGTTACAGAGCTTCTTGAAAAGCGCGACGGCTTGATGCTCGGCATCTGCAACGGTTTCCAGGCTCTTATCAAGCTCGGCCTTGTTCCCTACGGCAAGATTATCGACACCGACGAAACCTGCCCGACACTTACCTACAACACAATCAGCAGGCACCAGTCCAAGCTTGTCAGAACAAAGCTTGTTTCCAATAACTCCCCTTGGCTTTCAAAGGCAAAGCAGGGCGAAATCTACACCGTGCCCATCTCTCACGGCGAGGGTCGCTTCATCGCTGATGAGGCTCTCATCAGGAAGCTTGCGGCAAACGGTCAGATTATCACCCAGTATGTTGACTTTGACGGCAACGCAACCAACGACATTGCGTTTAACCCCAACAACTCCGATTTCGCAATCGAGGGCATCGTATCACCCGACGGACGTGTTCTCGGCAAGATGGGTCACTCCGAGAGAACTGCATCGGGTCTTTACAAGAACGTTCCCGGCGAATTTGACCTCAAGCTGTTTGAATCGGCTGTTGAATACTATAAATAATTGCGGCTCAACTGTATAATTTTAAACTCTTTTTGAAGATTTTTGGAAAATATTTTCAAAAAAGGTTGACGTTTATCGAATTTTAAGATATACTGTTGGTGTATGATATCTTTATCATATATTCTGCATTTGTGAGCAACAATGTCAGAGCCATCCGATAAAAGACGGAGAACGGTGTGTCTGTTCTCCGTCTTTTATCATTCACGGGAAAGGTGATATAATATAATGAAAATAATAAAAAAATTAATAATAGCCGCGATTTGTGTCGTCATAGTGGGTGCGGCGGCGGTTTTCGGAATTAATTTCCATATCAAAAACAGCGCAGAGCCCTATATTTATAACATCAACAAAGCGGGCGAGGGCTATGACTGCGTGCTGGTGCTCGGCTGCGGAGTGTGGGGCGAAAAACCGAGCCATATGCTTGAGGACAGGCTCATGGTCGGCATTGAGCTTTGCAAAAAGGGCGCAAGCGAAAAGCTGCTTATGAGCGGCGACCACGGCAGGGACGAATATGATGAAGTTAACGTTATGAAAAAGTTCGCAACCGACAGAGGGCTCGACTCCGAGGATGTTTTTATGGACCATGCGGGCTTTTCGACTTATGAAAGCATGTACCGCGCAAGGGATATTTTCAAGGCGAAAAAGGTTTTGATTGTTACGCAGGAGTATCACCTCTACAGGGCGATTTATGTTGCGCGCAAGCTTGGGCTTGATGCTCACGGCGTAACCTCGGATTTGCGCGACTACGGCGGTCAGGATTTCAGAGATATCCGAGAAATTCTTGCAAGAACAAAGGATTTTGTCTATACAATTATTCAGCCCGAGCCCACATATCTCGGTGAGGCAATTCCCGTTTGGGGCGACGGAAATGCAACGAACGATAAATAGAGCATAAAAAACAGACATCTGCGAAATTACAGCAGATGTCTGTTGCTTTTGACAGTTCTTTAGAGTGAAATGGTTCGAACTAAATACGCCGTAAAGGTCGGATTTCCGACTCATCGAAGCGTTTTTTTCTTCGCCATACGACAGTATGCCTTCAGAAAAGAAACACTCCGCTGAATCAAAACTGCGACCTTTTCGGTGCTTCGCAGTTTTGAAAGTGCAGATTTTTGTCACAGCAAGGCGAAAATCTGCACGGAATACGGGGTTATTTCAAAGATTTTTAACGATGCTGTGGCGGAAATATGCCTTTCAAAACCGTATGGAGTTCGAATCATTTCACTCTATCTGAACGAAACAAATTCAAGAGTTATTTTAATAATAAAGATAAACGCAACAAGCATTGGCACGGTTATTACAAACGCCAATGCTTTCCGTTTTGCGGGCAGAGCCGTGAACGACGGCATAAGCTTGCGGCGGCCCTTTAAAACAACAAACAAAATTGAGCCGAGAATGGAAACAATATAAAGAGTAACCATAACCGTGGTGTAAACCTCGTCAAGCACAGCTTCGTTTGTTATATCCTCAAGCATAAATTCCGTGAGCACGGAATAAAGGTTGTTGCAGAAATGGATTAAGACGCCCGTCCAAATGCTGCCCGTTATGCAAACGGCGTAGCCTATGCCGACTCCCGCTATAAGGGCAAACGGAGCCTGCACAAGGTTGCCGTGGAGAATTGCAAAAACAAAGGCGGAGGCAATTATTGCAAACTTGTCGCCATATTTGCGAAGCGGCTGAAGAATTGCTCCTCTTATCGCAAATTCCTCAACCAACGCGGGAACAACCGCAATAGAGAATGCATAAACTATTCTGCCGACGGTATCGGACGGCACGCTGTATTCGGGCGCGGTGAGGCTAAAGCCCATGTCTTCCATGGCATAAACGAAAAGGCTTGTGATATAGTTGCCGACAAGGCAGATGAAAAAACCGAGCGGCACGGCGGCAAGCATCAGCGGAGTGCTGACCGGCTTTTCAAAATTAAAAACATTCGTCTTTGTGCGCCTGCCAATCAGATAACCGCCTATGCCGAAGGGAATGAGCATGCTGAAGATTGACAGAAAGATGTTAACAACGCATTCAAAGGTCGGGTCGCTGTAATAAAGCGTGCCGAACGGGCTGATGTAAATAATCGTAAACAACAGATTTTGCAGCAGAATGTAGCCGAGAATGCAGCAGCCCGCAACCCTGCCGATATATTTAATTTCCTTTTTTTCTTTCTCGCCCTGGAGATAATTCTCCGGCGGAACAGCGTAATAATTGTTCAAAATAATCACCAATACTGATTATATCGCAAAAAAATGCGTCTTACAAGTATAATAAATTAATTAACTGTTAAAAATTTGTTGTAATATATTAAATTTTGGTGTAAAATTATAAAGTGACTTTTCACAGGCAAATGTTTAGGAGGATGTATTTATATGAAAATCACAAAGAAACAGCTTGAGGAAATGATTTCCGCAAAGCTTTCACATTTTTTCGGAGTATCCCCCAAGGATGCAACGGATGAGCAGTTTTACCGCGCTCTTTCTATTATAGCCAGGGATATGGTCAGGGATTCCCGCCGTGAATACGACAAGGCGGCAAAGGAGCAGGGTCAGAAAAAGGTTTATTACCTTTGCATGGAATTCCTTATGGGCAGAACTCTCAAAAACACTCTTTATAACCTTAATCTTACCGAAACCGCAAGGGGTGCTCTCGCTTCTTTTGGCGTAAAGCTTGACAGGCTCTATGACTGCGAGCCCGATGCGGGTCTGGGCAACGGCGGTCTCGGCAGACTTGCCGCCTGCTATCTTGACGCCCTTGCAAACCAGGGCTACACCGGCATGGGTTATTCCATTCTTTATGAATATGGTATTTTTAAGCAGAAAATTATTGACGGTTGGCAGACGGAGATGCCCGACTTCTGGCTCCCCGGCGGCGAGGTATGGCTTGTGCCAAGAGAGGATAAGACCGTCGAGGTTAAATTTGAGGGTCAGGTTGTTGACAGCTGGGAGGGCAACTATCACCACGTTGAGCTTGTCAACTGCAAAACAGTCAAGGCTGTTCCCTATGACATGATGGTTGCCGCCAAGGACGGCAAGGGCGCGGCTGTGCTCCGCCTTTGGTCCGCAAAGGTTGACGGAATCAACATGGCTATGTTCAATCAGGGCGATTATATGAGAGCCATGGAAGAAAAGGCTATGGCAGAGGTTATCAGCAAGGTGCTTTACCCCGCCGATAACCATCAGGAGGGCAAGAGCCTGCGCCTTCGTCAGCAGTATTTCCTTGTTTCGGCTTCAATTCAGGATATTGTTCAGAGGCATTTGAGGGATTACGGCTCACTTGAGAATTTTGCGGAAAAGAACGCTATCCATATTAACGACACCCACCCCACAATGGCAATCCCCGAGCTTATGCGCATTATGCTTGACGAATGCGGCTACGGCTGGGACGATGCATTCAGAATTGTTGAGGAATGCTGTGCCTACACAAACCACACGGTTATGGCAGAGGCTCTTGAATGTTGGGGCGAGGATCTTTTCAAGCGTCTGCTTCCCAGAATTTATCAGATTGTTAAGGAAATTGACAACCGCTTCAGAAAGAAGATTTGGGATGCAACGGGCGATGCGGGCAGAGTTGAGCGCATGGCGATTATCGCAAACGGTGCAGTCAAAATGGCTAATCTCTGCGTTGCCGTCTGCCACAAGGTCAACGGCGTTTCCGCGCTTCACAGCCAGATTCTTAAAGATACTATTTTCAACGAGTTCTATACTCTTGAGCCCGAAAAGTTCACCAATGTCACAAATGGCATTGCTCACCGCCGCTGGCTCTGCCAGGCTAACCCGCGCCTCACAAAAGCTCTTACAGGTCTTATAGGCAACGGTTTTGTTTATGATGCGAGTGAGCTTGAAAAGCTCAAGGCATATGCCGACGATGCCGCCGTGCTTGAAGAGCTTCGCAAGATAAAGACTGCCAACAAGCAGGATTTTGCAAAGCTTGTTAAGAGCAAAACGGGCGTCAGCCTTGATCCGTCATCTATCTTCGATGTTCAGGTTAAGCGCCTTCACGAATACAAGCGTCAGCATCTGAACGCCTTCAATATTCTTGCAAAATATCTTGAAATCAAGGCAAACCCCAACGGCAACTACACGCCGCACACCTATATTTTCGGCGCAAAGGCTGCTTCGGGCTACTTTATGGCAAAGAAGATAATCGAATTTATCTGCGCGCTTGCCGACCTTATCAACAATGACCCCGATGTTAAAGACCTGCTCAAGGTTGTTTACATGGAGGATTATAATGTTACCATGGCAGAGGCTCTCATGCCTGCCGCAGACATCAGTGAGCAGATTTCTCTTGCCGGCACGGAAGCAAGCGGCACGGGCAACATGAAGCTTATGATAAACGGCGCAATTACCCTCGGCACAATGGACGGCGCAAATGTTGAGATTTTTGATGCTGTCGGTGCGGAAAACATCATGATTTTCGGCATGAGCACACCTGAGGTTAATGAGCTTAAGCGCAGCGGCTATGTGCCCCAGAATTATTACAACAACAATGCCGAGATTCACAATCTTGTTGATTTTATCAACAAGGGAATCGGCGGCAAGATGTTTGGCGAGATAGGCGGCTCGATTATCCACCACGACCCCTATATGGTGCTTGCGGATTTTGCGGATTACAGAAATATCCAGAAGCAGGCAGAGGAAATCTGGCATGACACCAAGAGATGGGACAGAATGTCGCTCATGAATATTGCGGGCGCGGGCGTTTTCGCCGCAGACCGCTCAATCAACGACTATGCGCGTGACATCTGGCATTGCGAAAAGATTAAAAAATGAACAATATGACCGACACGGATTTTATGAACATTGCGCTGGAGCAGGCAAAGCTTGCCGCGGCGGAGCTTGAGGTGCCCGTGGGGGCGGTTATCGTGCGCGGCGGAGAGGTTGTTTCCGTTGGACGCAACCGCCGTGAATACGGCAAAAACGCCCTTGCCCATGCCGAAATTGAGGCGATTGACCTTGCCTGCAAAAAGCTTGGCGGCTGGCGGCTGTGGGAATGCGAAATGTATGTTACCCTGGAGCCGTGCCCCATGTGCACCGGTGCCATCATCAATTCGCGTATCCGCCGCCTTGTTTACGGCGCGGCGGATTTAAAGGCGGGCTCCTGCGGCTCCGTGGTCAATCTTTTTGACCTGCCATATAATCACAGGCCCGAGGTTGTTTCGGGTTTTATGGGTGAGGAATGCGCCGCCCTGCTTTCCGAGTTTTTTGCGGATTTAAGAAAAAGGAAAAAATGAAAAAAATCAGATTGAAATACCTCGCCGTTTTCATTATACTGCTTGCGGCGGAAATTGTTATTGCGCTTTATGTTCACGACAGCTTTGTGCGCCCCTATATGGGCGATATGCTGGTTGTGGCGGTTATCTGAGCCTTTTTACGCGTTTTTATTCCGAGAAAAATCAAATATCTGCCCATCTTCACCGCCGCCTTTGCAGTTTTGGTTGAGGTTTTGCAGTATTTCGATTTTGTGAGCCTTATCGGGCTTGCGGACAGCCGGTTTTTCAGCATTCTTCTGGGCAGAACGTTTGATATAAAGGATATTTTCTGCTACATAGTTGGCGGATTGCTGTTTTTTGCTGCAGAAAAGACAGTCAGGGGTGATTCCGAATGACGCTTGACAACATAATATTTGCGCTGGAGATTATAGGAATTGTTGCCTTTGCGATAACCGGAGTTATAACTGCGCTCGAAAAGAAGTTTGATATTTTCGGCGCGCTTGTTCTCGGCGTTGTAACCTCGGTGGGAGGCGGTATTCTGCGCGACATGATTCTCGGCTATCTTCCGCCCGCGGCTTTCAGAAACTCGGTTTATGCCGTAACTGCGCTCATAACCTCGCTGGCGGTGTTTGTTATCGCATATTTTCTCGGGGTGCGCATCAAAAAGCATTTCGATGTGTATTCGCAGATAATCAATATTTTTGACTCGCTCGGTCTTTCGGTTTTTGTTGTGGGCGGAGTCAACGCGGCAATCGCCTGCGGCTTTGGCGACAACATGTTTCTTTCTGTTTTTGTCGGAACGCTCACGGGTGTCGGCGGCGGTGTTATGCGCGACATCATGGCGGGCAGAGTGCCGAAAATTTTGCGCAAAAGGGTTTATGCCCTTGCTGCGATAATCGGTGCAATCATATATTATCTTCTTATTACCCATAATATATGTTCGTCAACATGGGCAATCATTATCGGTGCGGGTTCGGTTCTGATAATCCGAATCCTCGCAACCGTTTTTCGTTGGAACTTACCGACGGTTAAAAATCTTGATGATTAACAAAAAAGATGCATTGCAGATTTTGCAATGCATCTTTTTTTATGCTGTTGTTGAATCACTCACAGATGTAACCGCGGAGGTGTCTGTGATGTTGCCGCCGTTCATATCGGAGGCCATTGTTCCGTCAAACATTTCGGAAAGGTCGGTTGCAGCCTGGGACATTGCCCCGCCGAGGTCCTGTGAAGTGTCTGAAACCGTGCCGGTGTTGTTTGAGTTGCAGGCGGCAAAAATTGCGGCGATAAGAACAACCGCAACAGCAATGGCAAGGGATGCCTTTTTCATATTTTTGCTCCTTTAAAGTTATTTCGGGATATTCCCGCTTGCGTTTATTTTTTACGCTGCGGAGCAAAATATACATGAAGTGAAAAGTTAAAAATGAAAAGTGAAAAGTTTCAGATAGGCTCCGCCTATGACCGATTATATTAGGTGTGGGCAACGCCCACCTGTCACTATTCACTTTATTTAACCCTCATCCAAACAAGCATATCGCTTTCGCCTCTGTTTGCAAAGGCAAAATACGGAATTAATTTTATTCTGCGAGGAACAAGGTTTTGGCGGTATGTGCGGTAGAGTCCGTCAAACGCGCCGTCCTCAAAGCCGTCTGCTTCAACGGTATAAGCCTGCATTGTTTCGTCAAATGCAAGTGTTGCGTTGAGGTTTTCGCAAAGGCTCAGGTTATTGAGCGCAGCGCCGTTATCAATTCGCTCCGCGCAGTAAACAAACGGACCTCTGCAAAGAGCAACTCTGCCGATATCGGCTTCAACCGCGGGGTTTGCCGCAACAAGGCGGCACTCCATGGCATAATCAATGCTGATTTCGGCGGTGTCCGAAGTGATTGCGATATAAGCATAGCCCTTTTCGGTTTTTGTTATATCAGCATTGATGCTGTAATTTTCAGCCCAAGAGGGTATTCTGACAGCAAGATTTTTGCCTGCCATGCCCTTAACGGTAATTTTTATTTTGCCGTTGTTGGGGTATTCGGTGTTTTGCGTTATTTTGATGCCGTCAAATTCAGCTTCGGATTCAAAATAGTGATGAACAAACACTGTGTCATTATTATATGTATAAAGGAAGTCGCCTATTGATGCGATAAATCTGGCAATGTTGGGCGGGCAGCACGAGCAGTCAAAAACCTCAACACGCTGGGTTATATCGAAGCTGCTGCCTTTATACTGATAATACTCTTTGCTTATTCTGCGTCTTTCAAGGTTAATTTCGAGGGGATTGACATAGAAAAATGCGTTTCCGCTCAGCGAAACACCCGCAAGGGCGCAGTTATAAATCGCTGTTTCGGCGATATCGGCATAGAGCGAATCGGGGTCGAGAAGGCTCATTCTGCGCGCGAAAAGCGCAAGACCGATTGAAGCGCAGGTTTCGGAATAAGCAACATCGTTGGGCAAATCGTAATCCTCTGTAAAACGCTCGCCATAGCAAGTTGAGCCGATGCCGCCCGTGACATACATTTGTCTGTAAGCAACGCTTTCAAAAAGGCGGCGGCACGCATCAAAAAGAGCATTGTCGCCCGTTCTTTTTGCAAGGTCCGCCATGGCGCAGTAAAGATACATTGCTCTTACGCTGTGACCTGTTGCATCTGTCATTTCGCGCACGGGCATGTGCGACTGGTCATATGCATGATTAATGTAAAAGGGGCTGTCCTCGTCCTTTTGCCTTGTACCTCTGACATCAACAAAATGGCGGCTCATGTTGAGATATTTTTCATTTCCCGTGCAGTCATAAAGCTTAACAAGCGCAAGCTCGATTTCCTCGTGGCCAGGGGTGCAGAATTCTGCGGAATCCTCTTTTATAAAAACGGTTTCAATGTGGTCCATGTATTTTTCCATGAGCCTGAGGAATTTATCCTTGCCCGTCGCCTTATAGTATGCAACGGCGGCTTCGGTCAGGTGACCTGCGCAGTAAAGCTCATGTGCCATGCGGTTGACCCATCTGTTATCGGGCTCGCAAACGGTGAAATATATGTTGAAATAGCCGCTTTCGTCCTGATTTTTTTCGATAAGGTCAACAACGCCGTCAACTATTGCCTCCAAATTTTTATCGGGGCATTTTGTGATTGAATAAGCGACGGCTTCAATCCATTTCGCAATGTCGGAATCCCAGAAAATGTGCGGCCTGTTGGGTTTGCCGTCCTCCCAGTCAAACTTGAACGCATCAAATCTGCCGGTGTCCGAAAAACGGTCATAGACCATGGGAATAGTTGAGTTTTTATTAATCTCAAAACGGTTTTTCCAAAAACCGCCGAGAGAAATGTTTTCAAATGATACAGCTTTCATGAAAAGCACCTCAATCAGTGTTTTTTAGCATTCGTTACCTTTTTTTCCTTGGGCTCACCGATTTCAACAAGATAGTATGCACCCGTCCAGACAAGCATAAGAATGAATGCAATCAAAATTCCGTTCTGGAAGCCGCCGAGGGCAAGCGCGTTAATAACAATAATTTCGCCTACGAGAGAAACAAGCAGGTTGTCGGAGAAAAGCTCAACAATATTCATTTCTCCGGTCACAAAAAGGTTTGCAACCGAGTTGAAGCAGGCGGTCATTACGATAACCGATGCAATGCCGAGAACGCTTGCAATTATAACGGGAATGCGCTTGTTGCTGAAAATTGACCAGAACAAAACGAAAAGAGCACACACAAGCGCAAGGGCAAAGAAAACAACAACGGCGATAAGTTCTGCCTTAACGGGGTCAAGAGCCTTGGGCCATGCAAGGTTTCCGCCCTTGACGGAGAGGTCGAAGCCGACAAAGGTTTCTTTGCCGGTGAGTATTTCGATGATTTCCCAAAGGGTCATGGATTCTTTAAGACCCACATCGGCGAGGGTTGTTGCGATTTTGATGAAAATGAATTCAAGGAAAAGCGTGGCGGGGAAAACCGCCGCCGCCAGAAGTGCATTAACTGTTCTGTAAAGATATTTCATTGCAAAAATCCTTTCTCAAGCGAAGAATGAAGAGTGAAGAGTTAAGGGGTAGGGGCAGAGCCTGTCCGAAGCTTTTCACTATTCACTTTTCACTCTAACGGAAGATTAAATTATTTCCACGAGGAATTAAGGGCAACCGTGCGGTTAAAGACAAGCTTTTCGTCGGTTGAGGTTTTGTCAACGCAGAAGTAGCCCTGCCTCATAAACTGGAAGGTGTCGCCGCATTTTCCTTCCTTGAGCCCGCCCTCACCAAGGCAGCCTTCAAGAATTTCAAGCGAATTGGGGTTAAGATGGTTAAGATAATTTTCCTTGCCGTCCATAAAGGGGTCTTCCGCGCTGAAAAGGCGGTCATAAAGACGGATTTCGCAAGGAACGCTGTCCGAAGCGCTTACCCAATGGATTGTGCCCTTAACCTTTCTTCCGTCGGGAGCATTGCCGCCCTTGGTTGCGGGGTCATAGGTGCAGTGCAGGCAGGTCACTTCGCCGTTTTCGTCGGTTTCCCAGCTGTTGCAGGTTACGAGATATGCGCTCTTGAGGCGCACCTCGTTGCCGGGATAGAGTCTGAAATACTTCTTGGGGGGCTCAACCATGAAGTCATCGCGCTCAACAAAGATTTCTCTTGAGAAACGGACAGTTCTTGTTCCGAGCTCGGGCTTGAGGGGATTCACTTCAACCTCGATTGCTTCGCTCTGACCCTCGGGATAGTTGTCAATAACAACCTTGAGGGGGCGCATAACTGCCATTGCTCTGGGCGCGTTTTCGTTGAGATTATCTCTTACGCAAGCTTCGATAAGGCCGTAGTCAACAACGCTGTCTGCCTTTGAAACGCCGATACGGTTGATGAATTCACGCACTGCCGCTGCGGGATAGCCTCTTCTTCTCATGCCGCAAAGGGTAATCATTCTGGGGTCGTCCCAGCCATCAACGATACCCTTCTGAACCATTTCAAGGTTATATCTCTTGCTGGTTACGCAGTAGTTGAGGTTAAGGCGTGCGAATTCAATCTGTCTGGGCGGCTCTTCAAAGCCGATTTCATTGATGAACCAATCATAAAGAGGTCTGTGGTTTTCAAATTCGAGGGAGCAGAGCGAATAGGTAACGTTTTCTCTTGCATCGGAAAGGGGATGAGCAAAGTCATACATAGGATAAACGCACCATTTGTCGCCCGTCTGATGGTGTGTTACATGAGCGATTCTGTAAATAACGGGGTCGCGCATGTTGATGTTGGGTGAGGACATGTCAATCTTCGCGCGGAGAGTTTTTTCGCCGTTTGCGAATTCACCCTTTGTCATTCTTTCAAACAGGTCAAGGTTTTCTTCAACCGAGCGGTCGCGGTAGGGGCTGTTTTTGCCCGGCTCTGTGAGAGTGCCTCTGTATTCGCGGATTTCGTCTGCTGTGAGGTCGCAGACATACGCCTTGCCTTTTTTGATGAGCTTTATTGCGCATTCATAGATAAAATCGAAGTAGCTTGAAGCATAAAAAACATTGTTCCACTTAAAGCCGAGCCATTCGATATCCTCTTTTATCGCGTCAACATATTCAACATCTTCCTTTGATGGGTTGGTGTCATCAAGGCGAAGATTGCAGATGCCGCCGTATTTTTCGGCAGTTGCAAAGTCAATCGTGATTGCCTTTGCGTGACCTATGTGCAGATAGCCGTTGGGCTCGGGCGGGAAACGGGTCTGAACGCGGGTGTTAACTCCGTTTGCAAGGTCCTCATCAATAAAGTCATATATAAAATTTGAGCTGAGATTAAGTTCGTCCATGGTGTGTTTTCCTTTCGTTGTTGTATTTGTAGGGGTCGGCGTCCTCGACGTCCCGAATGTGCTGCAGGCGCATAATAATATTATGCAGTTTGCAGACCTACGGTCTGCCCGGGTCGTCGAGGACGCCGACCCCTACAAAGTGTTTATTTTAAACTTTCAAAAGCTTCGTTCAGCCTTGCCTTTATCTTATCCTCGCCGAGAAGCTGCATGATGGAATAAAGGTCAGGCGTGTTTTTGCGGGAGGTAAGGGCGATTCTGATAACGGTTGAGATATCGCCCACATGGCCCTTGAAGGCCTCGGGGTTTTTCTTGTATTCCTTAACATTGGGTGTGAAGCCCAAAGGCTCGCACATATCCTTGATTTTTGCAAACCATTGGTCTTTGTCGTCTGCAAGCGAGAATGTTTCGGCATATTTTGCAAGGATTTCCGCCGCGTCCTCTTTTGCGATGTTTTCGGGCATGGTGTAATCCGCCTGATAAAGAGCATCGTAGAAATATGAAACATAATCCTTGACCTCGCTCCACTTTGCAATGTCCTTGCGGGGCTTGGCATTTTCTCTGTCAATATTGACTACGGCTGTTGAAAACTCGGGGTCAGCCGTAAAGATTTCATAAAACGCGGGGTCATAAACCTTTGACCACTCGGCAACATTATCGTAAACCTGCTTTGCGCTCATAACGGAAATAACGTTTTTGCTCACGTCGTTGAGCTTAACAAGGTCAAAAAGGCAGCCGCTGGAGCTCATCTTTTTAAGATTGAACGGAAATTTGGAGATATCCTCTTTCGGATTTGCTCTGCGCCAATCCTCAAAGTTGGAGTTGAGCAGTGTCAGCAGATATTCAAGCACGCTTTCCTTGGGGAAGCCCTCCTCGAAGAAATAGCTGACCGCCGCTTCGGGATCCTTTCTCTTTGAAAGCTTGCGCTTGTCGCCCGTTTCTTCATCAATTTTCATAACCTGCGGGGTGTGAGCGAATTTGGGGAGCTTATAGCCGCATGCTCTGAAAAGCTCGATGTGCTTGGGCACGGAGGAAATCCACTCCTCGCCGCGGATAACGTGGGTTGTCCTCATAAAGTGGTCATCGCATGCATGGGCGAAGTGATAGGTGGGGATACCGTCGGATTTGAGAAGAACTTCGTCGATTATGTTTTCGGGCATTTCGATCTTGCCGCGGATAACATCCTCAAAAACAATTTTCTTTTCGCCCGTGCCGCCCGAACGCAGGCGGAGCACCCAGGGCTTGCCGTCGGCGATATTCTTTTCAATCTGCTCATATGTCAAGTCGCGGCATTTTGCCCATTTGCCGAAATAGCCCCAGATAAGGGCATCGCCTTGCTCCTGTTCCTTGCGAAGCTCGGCAAGCTCGTCCGCCGTGCAGAAGCAGGGGTAAGCAAGACCCTTTTCAACAAGGCTTTTTGCGATTGTCTGATAAATCTCGGCTCTCTTGCTTTGAGTATAGGGACCGTATGCGCCCTTTTCCGTGCCGAAGCCCGTAACGCCCTCGGTGAATTCAACGCCGAAGTACTTGAAGCCGTTAACGATTGCGGAAACGCCATCATCAATCTCGCGTTTTTTGTCGGTATCCTCGATTCTCAAAAACGAAACGCCGTTTGTGGTCTGAGCGGTCAGAACATCAACAAGCGCGCTGAAAAGACCGCCTATATGAAGATATCCCGTGGGGGAGGGGGCAAATCTTGCTACCCTTGCGCCCTCGGGCAGATTTCTTTCGGGGTAGAGCTCCTCATAATAATCGGGGGTTTTGTCGATATGAGGGAAGAGAAGCTGTGCGAGTTTTTTATTGTTATCCAAAAAT
The DNA here is from genome assembly GCA_045532895.1 of Acutalibacteraceae bacterium. Taxonomy (GTDB): domain Bacteria; phylum Bacillota; class Clostridia; order Oscillospirales; family Acutalibacteraceae; genus CAG-177. The sequence goes on from JAZSGU010000096.1 coordinate 20,259, forward strand.
ATGCACTCCTGCCATTATAAATATACTCTATTATTATTACAGAAAATCGTTAAAGTATCAAGAGGAAATTTCAAAAATTTGCCGATTTATTTATTTTTGAAGCCTGTCCGCATAAAGCCGCCGAAAATTGCCAAAAATACGGGTGAAAAACACGTTTTGTAGGGGTCGGCGTCCTCGACGACCCGTGCAGACCATGGGGCTGCAAACTGTTGCCGTCAAATGTTGTTGCTTTGATAGAGTGAAATGCTATGATTTTTGGCAAGGTTGATGCCGTTTGGTTTCGGCGTGAATATACAAAATTATGCACCCGCGGTGCATTCGGGACGTCGAGGACGCCGTCCCCTACACAGAACAAAAAGGAAGGGAACAAACTTGAAAAAGCGAACAAAAAAATCACCCAACATTTATCTTTCGTTGTTTGCGGGGCTGCTTGCCGTTGGCGTGGGTACGGTTGCCGCCGTTTGGCGCGATACACCTAAAGCAGAGGAAAACACCACGGAATTTTCAAGAGTAACCGTTGAGTGGAGAATAGAAGAATATGAGCCCTTGACCGACGAGGTTAATATCGGCGTGAGCGGAATTGCCGACGAGCGAATTTCTTCAACTGCGGAAGATGAATCGGTTGAAAAAAACAAGCCCTTTTCGGGCAATTTTGCTCTGCCGATGGGCACGGATATCCTCAAGGATTACAGCAACGGCGAAATGGTGCAGTCCAAAACAATGGGCGATTGGCGCGTGCATAACGGCGTTGACTTTGCGGGCAGCGCGGGCAATGACGTTACAGCGGTTGCCGACGGCACGGTAACAAAGGTTTATGATGACAGCTTTTGGGGCACGGTTGTTGAAATTGACCACGGCAACGGCATGACGGCAAAATACTGCGGGCTGAAAAACGGAACATGTCCGCC
>JAZSGU010000062.1:0-6169 GCA_045532895.1 Acutalibacteraceae bacterium
ATAACCGACGGAGTTGAAAAGCCGTTTGAAAGACCCGACAGCAATGACCCCGAGGATTTCGGTTGCATCTTTGTTCCGCTGTATGATAAAATTTACGAGCAGGCAAAAAGGTCAAAAATTGAGTATTTCATTTGGGACGGCACTCACCCCAGCATAGCGGGGCATATGCTCATAGCGGAGGAATGGCTGAAAGCAGTTGAGGAATGACTGACATGAAAAAGAAAACATAATTCCTTTAATTATTACCGCTGCGGCAATTATTTTTGAAATTTTGTCTTTGTGCGTTTCGGGTTTATAAGGCTTGACAAAACATAAATTAATATTGTATAATAGCTTTCAATGGCAATGACGGGAAGAAGTAGCCGTTAAGTCCGTTTCAGAGAGTCCTCGGGCGGTGAAAGGGGATAACGGGCGGCGTGTGAAATACATCCCCGAGCCGCTTTGCTGAAAATTGCAGTAGGCAGAGCCGTGTGCGCGCGTTAAAGCGCAAGGGTAAGTGTTTTTACCCGCCGAGGGGCATTTCGTGAGGAGTGCTCAAATAGAGGTGGTACCGCGTTAATTCGCCCTCTGTCAGCAATGGCAGAGGGTTTTTATATTTTAATAAATTATACCGAAAGGATGTATTAATAATGCAGATTTATGAAGAACTTGTTGCAAGAGGACTTATTGCACAGGTTACGGACGAAAAAGAAATCAGAGATTTAATCAACAACGGCAAGGCTGTTTTTTATATCGGCTTTGACCCCACGGCTGACAGCTTGCATGTCGGTCACTTCATGGCACTTTGCCTTATGAAGCGCCTCCAGATGGCAGGCAACAAGCCCATCGCTCTTCTCGGCGGCGGCACGGGCATGATTGGCGACCCTTCGGGCAGAAGCGACCTTCGCCAGGTGCTTACCAAGGAAACAATCCAGCATAATGTTGACTGCTTCAAAAAGCAGATGAGCCGTTTTATTGATTTCAGCGACGGCAAGGCTATGCTTATCAACAATGCCGATTGGCTTCTTGACCTTAACTATGTTGATGTTCTTCGCGAGGTTGGCGCATGCTTCTCCGTTAACAACATGCTCCGCGCGGAGTGCTATAAGCAGAGAATGGAAAAAGGTCTTTCATTCCTTGAGTTTAACTACATGATTATGCAGAGCTACGACTTCTATCATCTGTTCAAGGAATACGGCTGCAACATGCAGTTCGGCGGCGATGACCAGTGGTCAAACATGCTCGGCGGCACAGAGCTTATCCGTAAAAAGCTCGGTAAGGACGCTTATGCAATGACAATCACCCTTCTCCTAAACTCCGAGGGCAAGAAGATGGGAAAAACCGCTTCGGGTGCAGTTTGGCTTGACCCCGAAAAGACCTCACCCTATGAATTCTATCAGTATTGGCGTAATGTCGGTGATGACGATGTTCTTAAGTGCATCCGTATGCTCACATTCCTTCCTCTTGAAGAAATTGACGCAATGGACGGCTGGGAGGGCAGCCAGCTCAACACCGCCAAGGAAATTCTTGCATTTGAGCTTACAAAGCTTGTTCACGGCGAAGAAGAAGCCGCAAAGGCACAGGCTGCCGCAAAGGCTATCTTCAGCGGCGCTGCAGACCTTGATAACATGCCTGCAACCGCTCTCACCGACGCGGATTTCACAGACGGCATGATTGATATTCTCGATATTCTCATGAAAGCCGAAATCACAAAGTCAAGGGGCGAGGGCAGACGCCTTGTTCAGCAGGGCGGCATTTCCGTTGACGATGCAAAGGTAACGGATTTCGCAATGAGCTTCTCGCAGGCTTCACTCAAAGAAAAGCCCATCGTTGTTAAAAAGGGTAAGAAGATTTTCCATAAGATTGAGGCGTAATCATGTTGAATTCCAAAGAAAAATGTGCCGTTTTTCTTGATATCGACGGCACTCTTCTGCATGACAGCTTCATTATTCCTCAAAGAAATATTGACGCAATAAATGCCGCGAGGGCAAAGGGGCACATGGTGTTTATCAACACGGGTCGCTCATGGGCAAATATTCCGCCCGTTCTCATGGAACAGATTGAAAAATTTGACGGAATTGTTGCCGGAAGCGGTTCAATGGTAACGCTTGGCGGCAAAACAGAGTTCAGGGCTTCGATCAGCAAGGAAACATTAAAAAAATTCGTTGAATATGCTTTTAATCACCGCGAATTTTGGTATATCTTTGAGGGTCTCAAAAATGTTTACATTTTGCCAAACGATAACCGCGAAATTGCAGATTTTCAGATTTTGCTTCAGAAATCAGAGGATCATCTGCTTATGTGTGATGATGAAATTCAGGTTGTGGCAATGGGTAAAACCGTTTCCGAGGACTTCAAAGAGCTTTTTAAAGATGAACTGACGGTTTTTCAGTTTGATACCTATGCCGATATCGTGGTTAAGGGTCTTAACAAAGCGGTCGGCATTGAAAAAGTGCTGAAAGTAACGGGTATAAAGCGCGAAAATACAATCGCAATCGGTGACAGCAACAACGATTATGATATGCTCACGTATGCGGGCATAGGCGTTGCCATGGCAAACTCGCAGCAGTCGATTCTCAATATTGCGGATTATGTGACGGCTTCCAATGCGGAGTGCGGTGTTGCCGCGGCGATTGAAAAATTCCTGCTTTGATTTTTACAAAAAAATATGCCGGATAAGGGAACCAAAGCCCTTATCCGGCTTTTTCTTTTTAACATTATATTGCCTATATAATATTTATCTGTTATAATAAATAAAATACCATAAGTAAGAGGATTGCTCTATGAAAACTGTTTTGGATTTTCCGTTAAAACTGCATGACAGAACAATTAAAAACCGAGTTGTTTTTCATCCTATGGAGGGTTGCGACGGCACTTTTGACGGCGCGATTGACGAACTTACCCGCAGAAGATATCTGCGCTTTGCCGAAAGCGGAGCGGGTATAATCTGGTTTGAGGCAACCGCGGTTACAAACGAGGGCAGGGCAAATCCAAGACAGTTGTTTTTAAACGAAAACACCAAGGAGTCATTCAAACGCCTTATCAAAGAGATAAAAGAAACCTCACTCAAGGCAAACGGATTTGAGCCGATAATAATTGTTCAGCTTACCCACAGCGGCAGATTCAGCAAGCCGAACGGAATGCCCGAACCGATTGTGGCATATCGTAACCCGCATTGGGAAATCGGAAAAGAAAACCAACCCTATATTGTTGCAACCGATGATTACTGCAAAACCATTCCCGAAAAATACTATGCAGCCGCAAAGCTTGCCGAGGAGGTTGGCTTTGACGGAGTTGACGTTAAATGCTGTCACGGATATCTTTTTAACGAATTCTTAAGCGCAAAAGAGCGTGAGGGAATTTATGGCGGCAGACTTGAAAACAGAACGAGGCTCTATTTTGAATGCATAGATGCTGTCAAAAGTGCGGTTAGCAAAAATGTTTTTGTTACAACAAGGCTGAATGCCTGTGACTGCTTCCCATACCCTTACGGATACGGCGTTGACGAAAGCAACAACATTGACCTTGCCGAAACAAAGCTTATCATAAAAGCTCTCTACGAAAAGGGGGTAAGGCTGATTAACCTCACCTTGGGCAACCCTTATCTCATTCCCCACATCAACCGCCCCTGCATGAATGCTCCCGAGGATGGTGAGATTGGCGTTAAGAGAATTTATGACGTTACAAAAGAGCTTAAAGATGAATTTAAAGATATCTGTTTTGTTGCTTCGGGCTTAACCTACCCCGGCGAAAATGCTATGGAATATGCAGAAAGAATTATAACCGACGGCGTTGCGGATTTTGCGGGCTTCGGCAGGCTGACCTTTGCATACCCGATGTTTTACAGAGATTATCTTGAAAAGGGTGAGCTTGACAGACGCAAGCTTTGCCTCAAATGCAGCAAATGCTCGCTTCTTATGCGCGCGGGCACGGTTGCGGGCTGCCCTGTAAGGGATGCGGCGGTTTATATGCCGTATTATCAGAAATATGTGCTTAATAAATGAGGTGGATAAGATGAATGCTGTAATAACTGGCGGAAGCAGAGGGATAGGGCTTGGTATAGCCAAAGAGCTTCTCAAAAACGGTTTTAATATTGTGCTTTCCGCAAGAAAAGAAAGTGCACAGGTTGAAGAATTAAAAAGAGAATATTGCGGCAGGGTTATTTTTATCCCCTGCGATATTTCGGATATAAATGATGTTGAAAAGCTTGTTTGTGCCGTCAAAGAAAAATTCGGCAAAATAGATTTGCTTGTCAACAATGCGGGTGTTGCACCAAAAGAGCGAAAGGATATTCTGGACTTAACACCCGAAGAATTTGACTATGTAGCAGACATAAATTTAAAGGGAACTTTTTTTGTTACACAGAAATTTGTTCCTTTGCTTAAAGAAAACGTCAAATCCAGAATAGTCAACATTTCGTCAATGTCCGCCTATACAGCATCGGTTAACCGCGGTGAATACTGTGTTTCAAAGGCGGGGATTTCGATGATAACCAAGCTTTATGCCGCGCGCCTTGCGGAATACGGCATAAGCGTTATTGAAATCAGACCCGGCATCATCGAAACGGAAATGACTTCAAAGGTTAAAGAAAAATACGAAAAAATGGTTGCCGACGGAATAACGCCCATCAAAAGAATGGGTCAGCCGGAGGATATCGCAAAGTGCGTTGCTTCAATAGCGAACGGAAGCTTTGATTTCTGCACCGGCACGGTTATCGACTGCGACGGCGGCTTCAATGTGAGATGCTTATGATAAAAATTTATGATGCAATAATAATCGGAAGCGGTGCGGCGGCATACAGCGCCGCTGACTGGCTTTTCAAAGAGGATATCACCGATATTGCGATTATAACCGAAAACAGATTGGCCGGCACTTCGCGCAACACGGGCAGCGATAAGCAGACATACTATAAGCTGTCCATGGACGGCTTTGTGCCCGACAGCCCATATAAAATGGCGTGCGATGTTTTTGGAGCGGGTTGCTGTGACGGCGAAAAAATGTATCTGCAGGCTGTCAACAGCACAAGATGCTTTTTAAGGCTTTGCGACTACGGTGTTGATTTTCCGCGCGATAAATTCGGCGGATTCCCCGGCTATAAAACTGACCATGACAATACGGTGAGAGCAACATCAATCGGGCCGTTAACCTCAAAGGTTATGACCGAGAAGCTTGAAAATGTTGTGCTCCAAAAAAACGGCACACCCATTTTGGATAACAGACAGGTTTTTGAAATACTGAAAGACGGCGAAAGGGCAGTCGGCGTTGCGGTGCTTAACACCGAAACAGAAGAGCTTGAGTGCTTTTACGCAAAAAATATTATCTGTGCAACGGGTGCACCCGCATGTATTTATGAAAATTCGGTTTATCCCGAGTTGCAGCACGGAATGACGGGCATTTTGATTGAAGCGGGAGTGCGGCTTTGCAATTTTTCTCAGTGGCAATACGGAATGGCATCGGTTGATTTCCGCTGGAATGTTTCTGGCAGCTTTATGCAGGTTGTTCCGCGTTTTGTCAGCGTTGACAAAAACGGAAATGAGTTCGATTTTCTGAATGACAGCTTTGAAACAGCCGCGGAAATGTGCAGCAATATTTTCTTGAAAGGCTATCAGTGGCCGTTCAGCTTTGAAAGAAGCGAAAAGTCCTCAAAAATCGATATTGCTGTGCATAATGAAATCCAAAAAGGAAGAAAGGTATATCTTGATTATACCGTCAATCCCAAGGGCTTTTGCTTTGACCGCCTTGATGAAGAAGCAAAGCATTATCTTACAAAAAATAATGTAACTGGCAACACTCCGATTGAAAGGCTTGAAAAGCTTAACCCCAAAGCGATTGATGTTTATTTAAATCAAAATATCGATATTTCAAAAGAAAAGCTGCGTATAGCGGTTTGTGCCCAGCATAACAACGGCGGTGTTTACACGGATAATAACTGCGAAACCGATGTTAAGGGGCTTTATGTCATAGGCGAAGCTGCGGGCACCTTCGGGCTTGCGCGCCCCGGCGGCACGGCGCTTAACGATACCCAGGTCGGAGGCTTGCTTTGTGCACGGCATATTAAAGAAAAGCTTGCGGACCGCGATTTTGACATGCCGCGCATTGATTTTGATAAATATAAGGCTTTTGAGATTGACGGCGGCGTTGATTATTCTGAAATTAAATTAAAAATGAGCGCATGTGCGGCGTTTTTGCG
>JAZSGU010000044.1:0-2547 GCA_045532895.1 Acutalibacteraceae bacterium
AACGATAGTGTTGTTAAAGGTGGATTGGATATGGGCTGCACCGCGCTCAATATTCTTGCGCTCGCGGCGTCTGCGGGTACCTGTTGTCTTTTTTGCTGCTTTAGCCATGATATCCCTCCTAATCTTACTTCTTCTTGTTTGCAATGGTCTTCTTGGGACCCTTGCGTGTACGTGCGTTTGTCTTTGAACGCTGGCCTCTTACGGGGAGACCCTTTCTGTGACGAACGCCACGGTAGCATCCGATTTCGATAAGTCTCTTGATGTCGAATGCGGTTTCTCTGCGAAGATCGCCTTCTACAGTAAGGTTATGCTCGATATAATCACGAAGCTTTGAAACGTCGTCTTCAGTCATGGCCTTAACTCTAAGGTCGGGATCTACGCCGGTTGCTGCGATAATGTCGCTTGCAGTTTTACGACCGATGCCGTAGATATAAGTAAGAGCAATTTCAATTCTCTTCTCTCTGGGCAGGTCAACACCTGATATACGCGCCATTTGTCAGTTGCACCTCCAAATTAACATTGGTTTTCGCCGGGATTAACCCTGACGCTGCTTGTGCTTGGGATTTTCACAGATAACCATTACTTTTCCCTTGCGCTTAATGATTTTGCACTTTTCGCAAATTTTCTTGACAGAAGGTCTGACTTTCATATTAGAATACCTCCTTGAACTTACTTAGAACGCCATGTTATGCGGCCCTTCGTGAGGTCGTATGGCGACATTTCAACCGTCACTTTATCACCGGGAAGAATCTTGATGTAATTCATGCGAAGCTTGCCGGAGATATGAGCCAATATTCTGTGTCCGTTTTCCAACTCAACCTGGAAAGTTGCGTTGGGTAATGATTCTACTACCGTACCTTCAATCTCGATCATGTCCTGCTTAGACATAATAACCTCCTAAGTGTTGCCGTTTATTTCTGCATTTAATCGCGCAAGAGCTTTTTTCAAAGCCCTGTTGGTCAACATTTCCGCTTCGGTCAAAGAAGCTTCAATGCGCTCAACATGGCGAATATTCTTGCTTTTTGGTCTATCAATGGGGCGCTCTTTTCCGTCGCAGACGGTTACTCGGTTTTCGCTTGCCTGCATAACCGCAAGAAGCCTGCCTTTGTCTCTGCCTGCCAACGATATGACTACCGTTCCTCTTTCAAGCATATTGCTCACCTTAAATCTGTGTGAGTATTACGGGGCCGTTTGAAGTAATGGCTACCGTATGCTCAAAGTGGGCGGAGAGCGAACCGTCCCTTGTTTTAATAGTCCAACCGTCAGGCAACTGCCTGATGCCTGCGCCGCCCATATTAATCATGGGCTCAATGGCAATGGTCATGCCCGGGAGCAGGCGCACACCTCTGCCGGGTGTGCCGAAATTCGGTACGCTGGGGTCCTCATGCATCTGCTTTCCTACTCCGTGACCCGTGAATTCACGAACCACCGAAAAGCCTCTTTCCTCGCAATACCTTTGGATTGTTGAGCCTATATCGCCGATTCTGCCGCCTGCGACAGCCGCTTTGATGCCCTCATAAAGGCTTTCGCGGGTCGTGTCGCACAGCCGCTGAGCTTCGGGTGAAATATCACCCGCCGCAAAAGTGGCGGCATTGTCGCCGACATAGCCGTTAAGGGTTGCGCCAACATCAATGCTGACAATATCGCCTGCTCTGATGATACGCTTCTTGTTTGGAATGCCGTGAATGACCTCATCGTTTATGGAAATGCATGCAGCAGCGGGAAATCCGTTATAGCCGAGAAACGAAGGTTTCGCTCCGTGCTTAACTATATAATCGTGGGCAACTTTGTTGATTTCCGCTGTTGAAACGCCGGGCTCAACTGCCGCACCCGCTGCTTTTAATGCTCCTGCAGAAATAACGCACGCCTCTTTCATAAGGCTGAGCTCTCTGGTTGTTTTGAGCACTATCATGCTGATCCTCCATTAGTCAGGGCTTAATCAAGGAAGCCCTTGTAGTGACGCATCATCATCTGGCTTTCGAGCTGCTTAACTGTTTCAAGTGCAACACCTACAAGAATGATGATTGATGTGCCGCCCATTGAGATGTTCATTGATGCGCCTTCCTGCCACATATTAAGGAAGAAGGTTGTTATCTGTGAGAAGAGAATCGGGAAGAGAGCAACTACGCTCAGAAGAAGAGCACCGAGAAGGGTGATTCTGTTGATAATCTTGCCGATATATCTTGAGGTGGGTTCGCCGGGACGAATGCCGGGGATTGAACCGCCGTTGTCACGGATATTCTTTGACATTTCGATGGGATTGTACTGAATGCTTGAATAGAAGTATGCAAAAGCAATGATGAATACAAAATAGATTATTGAGTATACCCAGCGTGTTGCCTCAAAGATTCCGAAGAAGCCGTTCCAGAAATCGCTTTTAATTTCACCTATAGACATCTTGATTGTAGGGGGAAGTGAAAGGATTGAGGAAGCGAAGATAACGGGCATAACACCTGACATATTAACCTTAACGGGCATATGTGTGCACTGACCGCCGTACATCTTACGGCCTACAACTCTCTTTGCATACTGAACGGGAACTCTTCT
>JAZSGU010000026.1:0-9062 GCA_045532895.1 Acutalibacteraceae bacterium
CTGATTTCAAAAACGCCTTCGTCGTCTGTGATGAAATCGGTTGCGCCTGCTTCGAGAGCATCTTCCATAAGCTTATCCTCGTCAACGCCCTCTGCCTCAACAACAAGAACGCCCTGCTTTGAGAACATGAACGAAACACAGCCGCTCTGACCCATGTTTCCGCCGTATTTGTCGAAATAGTGGCGAACATCGCCCGCTGTTCTGTTGCGGTTGTCGGTGAGTGCCTCAACGATAACTGCAACGCCTGAAGGGCCGTAGCCCTCATATACAATTTCTTCGTAGTCTGCACCGCCGGTTTCGCCCGCAGCCTTTTTGATTATTCTTTCAATGTTGTCGTTGGGAACATTGTTTGCCTTTGCCTTTGCGATAACGTCCTTGAGCTTGGAGTTGGAAGCAGGGTCGGGACCGCCCTCGCGAACGACAACGGCGATTTCTCTGCCAATCTTGGTAAAGATTTTAGCTCTCTGGTTATCGGTTTTTTCTTTTTTTCTCTTAATTGTGCTCCATTTGGAATGGCCTGACATTTAAAAAACCTCGCTTTTTATTTTTTAACCATGATATTATATAACAGTAATTATACGATTGTCAAGTTTTATTAGTCTACCTCATGTCTGATAAGGAACTTTGTGCCGTCAACAACGGGTGTTACGCCCTCCTGCTGAACAACGGGTGAAGAGCCGTCAGCTTCAAAGGTAAGGCAATCTTTATCGATTTCAAAAAAGAAAACCTTTTCGCCATCCTCGCATGTCAGCTTGAGGAGCTCGTTCTCAACCGAATATGTTCCCCTTTCCGATGAGCCGCCGAAGCCCTCATAGGAAAAGGTGAATTCACCGCTTTCTTTAAGATAGAGCTTGGGGTATGTCTGAAGGCTTTCTTCGGGGCAGTATATGCCGTAAACAAGGTCGGTCTGCGGAATGGTCTTTGCGCATGCTCCGAGCATAAGCAGGCAAGCTGCCAAAGCTATACAAAAAAACTTTTTCATATTTTTCTCCTTTAAATTGATTTATTAAAGCCCTCGCCGAGTATTTCATTGGCTTCGCTGACGATGATAAACGTTTTATCGTCAATGGACTTAACAATTTTGAGTATTCCCGAAATTTCGTGCTTTCTGGCAACGCAGATAAGAATGTTTTTGCCCTTACCCGTGTATGCGCCGGTTGCGGGTACGATTGAAACACCGCGCGGTGAAGCGGCAACCATCGCCTTTGAAACCTCGTCTGCCTTGTCGGTAACAATCATCAGCATTTTGCCGTTGCCAGTGCCGTAGATAAGCGCATCAATGACCTTTGTGCTCACAAAAATCATGATTATAGCGTAAAGGCCGCTTTCGATGCTCTTGAAAACAAACATTCCCGATGCAACCACAACCGCGTCAGCAACCATAACGATTGTGCCGACGGTGATGTGAGGCCATCTTTTGTGAACAAGTCTGCCGACGATATCCGTACCGCCGCTTGTTGCGCCCGTTATCATTATAAGACCCAAACCCGCGCCCTGAAGCAGGCCGCAGAAAAGAGCGGCAAGAATGTTGTCGCCTTCATAGGACGGGGCAAAAATCGCCGTAACGTCAAGCGCGGTTGAAAGCAAAACCGTTACCCAAAGCGTTCTTGCAACAAGCTTTTTGCCAAGAAACAGCCACATAAGAATGAGAAGCGGGATATTGAGCACAAGGTTAACCGTGCCCACCGGCCACTCAAACAAATGGTTAAAAATAACCGCAACGCCCGTTATGCCGCTTTGCGCTATTGAATTCGGTATTGAAAAGCTGTTAACGCCGAATGAATAGAGCAGACAGCCGACTATCCAAATTGCGTTGTTTTTAAGCAGCTCAAATGCCTTTGTTTTGTTCATATATTTATTCACCGTCAGAACCCTCGCTGCAAATTTTATTATAAAGGAATTTAATTCTGTCAATATCGCTTTTCAGCCAAAGCCAGCCGAAAAGGCATTCAAGCCCCGTTGCGTAGTGGTAATCCGCGCTGGAGGCGTTTTTCGGTATTCCGCCCGTATGCGCATTCCTGCCGCGCTTAAAAACGGCTGTTTCGTCCTCTGTCAGCAGGGGCATGATTTTTTTGATGCTTGCCGCCTGCGCAGAGGCGCAGACTCTTTTGCTTGCCATGGAGTGCAGAGCGTTGACGGGTCTGTTAGCCTCGCACACAAGCTCGCTTCTGACAAGCAAATCAAAAACCGTGTCGCCGACAAATGCAAGCGTGAGCGGGCTGATTGACGAAGCATCAACGCTTTTTTCGAGTAATGTGTTCAATATTTTCCCCCGCAATCAGTTAACAAAGTCAAATTCAAGGTCATAGATGGAAACCGTGTCGCCCTCGTTGATTCCTCTTTCGCGCAGGGCATCAATTATGCCGCTTGAAATAAGAACGCGCTGGAAATACTGAAGCGATTCGTAGTCGTCAAGGTCGGTGCGCTGAAGAATTTTGAGAAGCCACGGAGCTTCAACAAAATAAATGTCATCCTCAACGCGGATTGTAAAGCCTTTATCCGTCTGTTTTTCAAACATCTCAACGGGAATTACCTCGGCTTCGTATTTCTTAATCGGGGGAAGGGTCTGCAGCTTGTTCCATACCGCAGATATAAGAGCCTCGGTGCCCTCAGTAATCGGAGCGCACATTGTGTGGTATTCATAGCCCTTTTCCGTAAAATATTTTTCAAGCCTTTCAAGTTGCTCATCCGTTGCAAGGTCTATCTTGTTTGCCGCAACAATCTGCGGACGCTTTGCAAGCTCAGGGTCAAACTTTTCAAGCTCTTTGTTAATTATTTCGAAATCCTCAATGGGGTCTCTGCCCTCGCTGCCCGCCGCATCAACAATGTGAACAAGCAGCCTGCAGCGGTCAACATGGCGCAAAAATTCGTGACCCAAGCCAACGCCGTCGCCCGCGCCCTCGATAAGACCGGGAATATCAGCCATAACAAACGAGCTTCCCTCGCCGAGAGAAACAACGCCCAGAACGGGGGTGAGGGTTGTGAAATGGTAGTTTGCAATTATCGGCTTTGCCTGGCTGACAACGGAAACAAGCGTTGATTTGCCGACGTTCGGGAAGCCCAAAAGACCCACGTCTGCAAGAAGCTTGAGCTCAAGGTTAACTTCCCATTCTTCGCCCGGAGTGCCGTTTTTGGCAAAACGAGGAACCTGCCTTGTGGGGGTTGCAAAGTGGGGGTTGCCCCAGCCGCCTCTGCCACCCTTTGCGGCAATGAACTCCTCCATGTCGGACATATCCGCCATGATTGCGCCGCTCTCAACCTCTCTTATAATTGTTCCTCTGGGAACTTTGATTATGAGGTCTTCGCCGCCTCTGCCGTTTTTGCGCCCGCCTGAGCCGTTTTCGCCGTTGGAAGCGGTGTATTTCCTTTTGTAGCGGAAGTCCGCAAGCGTTGCAAGGTTGTCGTCAACTTTAAAAACAATGTTGCCGCCCTTGCCGCCGTCGCCGCCGTCGGGTCCGCCCGCGGCAACATATTTTTCTCTGCGGAAGCTGACGGCTCCGTTGCCGCCGCTGCCTGCCTTTATTTTTATTTTCGCAATGTCAACAAACATAATTTTCTTTTTCCTTTGCGCAAATTTATACAGTATAAATTATACCCCATAGTTTTGCGTTTTACAATAGCTTTTAATATTAAAAAAAATAAAGATTTACAAATAATTTACTATTAATTTTTAAAAAAGTGTGTTATACTGTACTGTAAACATAAAATAGGGTAGTATTGGCAGGTGAAAGCATGGCGGTTAAAATAAGCGGAATCGATGCGGGCAGCATCGCAGAAAAAAAGAAAGTACATGCGGGCGACGAGCTTATCAGCATCAACGGCAACGAGATTAACGATGTGCTCGATTACCGTTTTTATATCAACGACACAAAGCTTTTGCTTTCGCTGAAAACTGCTGAGGGCAAATCAAAGCTTGTTTTGATTCGCAAAGGTGAATTCGAGGATATCGGTCTGGAGTTTGAAACATATCTTATGGACAAGCAGAGAAGCTGCAAAAACAAATGCATTTTCTGCTTTATCGACCAGCTTCCGAAAGGCTTGCGCAAAAGCCTTTATTTCAAGGATGACGATTCGCGTCTTTCGTTCCTGTTCGGAAATTATATAACGCTCACCAATCTGACGGACAGCGAGGCGCAGAGAATAATAAAAATGCATATCAGCCCCGTCAACGTTTCCGTTCAGACGATGAACCCTGAATTGCGCGTTAAAATGATGGCTAACCCCAAGGCGGGCGAATCGCTGAAATATCTGTTTGATTTTGCGAATGCAGGCATTGCGATAAACACCCAGCTTGTGCTTTGCCCGGGGATAAATGACGGCGCGGAGCTTGAACGCAGTCTTAACGAGCTCGGCAGTCTTTACCCTGCCGTTCAGAGCATAGCGGCTGTTCCCGTCGGGCTTTCGGACCACAGGCAGGGGCTTTATCCCCTTGAACCTTATACAAAAGAAACCGCACGCGAGGTAATCGGCATAATAGACCAATTTAACGGTAAATTCAAAAAAGAAAACGGCGCGGTTATCGCATATGCCGCCGATGAATTCTATATAAAAGCCGAGCTTCCCATGCCCGATGCGGAATACTACAACGACTTTCCACAGCTTGAAAACGGGGTCGGAATGTGGGCGCTGCTCCAATCGGAGTTTGACAGTGCGCTTGCGGAATGCGAAACAAAATCGCTCAAGCGCAGGGCAACGATAGTAACGGGCAAGGCGGCATATCCTCTTATTTCTGCTCTTGCAGAAAAGGCGATGAAAAAAATCGGGGGCTTGGATATAAATGTTGTTGCGGCGGAGAATAAATTGCTCGGCAGCATGATAACCGTTTCGGGTCTGCTTTGCGGAGCGGATATCGCAGATGCCGTCAGCGGGCTTGACCTTGGTGAGGAGCTTATAATCCCGCCCAACTGCCTGCGTAGCGAGGGCGATATGTTCCTTGACGATATGACGGTTGAAGAGCTTTCGGGCAGATTAAAGGTTAAAGTAACCCAGAACGGCAGCGGCGGAGACGATTTGCTTTCTGCTATGTTAGGAGGAATATAAATGGCACGAAGTGTTGTTGCGATTGTCGGCAGACCCAATGTCGGCAAGTCTACGCTTTTCAATAAGCTTGTGGGTGAGCGTCTTTCGATAGTTGACGACACCCCCGGCGTTACAAGGGACAGAATATACGGCGAGTGCGAATGGCTTAACCGTCATTTTATGCTCATTGATACGGGCGGCATCGAGCCGTATTCGGACGATATTATTCTTAAACAGATGAGGATGCAGGCAGAGCTTGCGATTGACAGCGCGGATGTAATAATTCTCGTAACTGATATCCGCTCGGGTGTTGTTGCAACCGACAGCGAGGTTGCCGCAATGCTCCAAAAGAGCGGAAAGCCCGTTATTCTCTGCGTTAACAAGGTGGATACTCCGGGTGAGCTTCCCCCCGATTTTTATGAATTCTACAACCTCGGTCTCGGCGACCCGATTCCCGTTTCTTCCGTTCACGGCATGGGTACGGGCGATTTGCTCGACGAGGTGCTCAAATATCTTCCCGAGGACGGCGAGGGTGAGAGTGAGGACGATGCAATAAAGGTTGCCGTTATCGGCAAGCCCAACGTGGGCAAATCCTCGCTTGTCAATGCAGTTCTCGGTGAAAACAGAATGATTGTTTCCAACATTGCGGGAACAACGCGCGACGCAACCGATTCAATCGTTGAAAACAGCCACGGCAAATTCGTGTTTATCGACACGGCGGGTCTTCGCCGCAAAAGCCGCGTTTATGACCAGATAGAAAAATATTCGGTTATCCGCGCGAGAATGGCGGTTGAAAGGGCTCATGTGTGCGTTATTATGATTGATGCAACCGAGGGCTTTACGGAGCAGGATTCAAAGGTTGCGGGCATTGCTCACGAAATGGGCAAGGCGTGCATTATTGCCGTTAATAAATGGGATGCCGTTGAAAAGGACGGCAAAACAATGGACAGCATGAGAAAACAGCTTATGAAAGATTTCTCATTCATGTCATACGCTCCGATTATCTTTATTTCGGCAAAAGAAAATATCAGGCTTGACCGCTTGTTTGAGCTTATAAAATTTGTTGACACACAGAACGCAATGCGCATTTCAACGGGCAAGCTTAACGACGTTCTTGCCGATGCAACGGCGAGAGTTCAGCCCCCCACAGATAAGGGCAAGAGGCTTAAGATTTATTACATGACCCAGGCATCCACAAGACCGCCGACATTCGTCTGCTTTGTCAACAACGCGGAGCTTTTCCATTACAGCTATCAGCGTTATCTTGACAATCAGATAAGAGAGGTTTTCGGTCTTGAGGGTACACCCACAAGAATGGTAATCCGCGAAAGAGAGTCAAACAAAAAATGATAGTTTTGGGAATTGACCCCGGCTATGCAATAGTCGGCTACGGCGTTGTTGAATATCACAACAATCATTTTAACATGCTTGATTTCGGCGCGATAACCACCGAAGCGCACACGCCGTTTAACGAAAGGCTTGAAAGAATTTATAATTGCGCCTGCATGCTTATCGACAGATATCATCCCGATGCCCTTGCAATAGAAAAGCTGTTTTTCAATACCAACCAGAAAACGGCGATTGACGTTGCGCAGGCAAGGGGAGTTCTTGTGCTTGCGGCACAGCAGGCAAAAATGCCGATTTTTGAATACACCCCGCTTCAGGTGAAGCAGAGCGTTGTCGGCTACGGCAGGGCAGAAAAAAAGCAGGTTCAGGAAATGACGAGAATTATGCTTAATCTCGAAAAAATTCCCAAGCCCGATGACGCCGCCGATGCCCTTGCAATGGCGATATGCCATTGTCACAGCGCAGGGTCGTTGATTGGTTCACTTCGTTCGCGGTTTTAACTCTTCACTTTTCACTTAAAAGGAAGTCGGATTTATGTTTTACAGCTTAACCGGAAAAATAGTTTATGCAGATGAATCCAGCGTTGCGCTTGACTGCGGCGGCGTTGCATTCCGCCTTTTTACAACTTTAAACACGCTAAAAAAATGCGCCGATATCGGTCAGACTCAAACCCTTTTCACTCACCTCAACGTGCGTGAGGATGCGCTTGACCTTTTCGGCTTTGCCGATAAAAATGAGCTGGACTGCTTCAAGATGCTCACGGGTGTTACGGGTGTCGGACCCAAGGCGGGTCTTGCGATTCTTTCGCAGCTTACCCCCGACATGCTCGCGGTCAGCGTTGCAGGCGGCGATGTCAAGGCGATAACCGCCGCGCAGGGAGTCGGTCCCAAGCTTGCACAGAGAATTGTGCTGGAGCTTAAAGGCAAGCTTGACATATTTGCTTCAACAAGCGAAGCTATGGGCAACATTGCCGCGGCGCAGAAAGCAACAATAAGCTATGCGGGCGAGGATGCCGTGAATGCGCTTGTCATGCTCGGCTATTCGCGCTCCGAGGCAAGCATAGCCGTCGGCAAGCTGGACGGCAACCTTTCAACCGAAGAAATGATAAAGCAGGCACTCAAACAGCTTGCAAAAAATCTTTAATGCGGGGGGATATTTATGGATTTTGATTTTGAAAACAGAATTGTCGCTCCCGAGTTTTCCTCGGCGGAGGATAATGACATAGAGCTTTCGCTTCGCCCCAAAGTCCTCGGCGAATATATCGGTCAGGACAAGGTAAAGGAAAATCTTTCGATTTATATCGAGGCCGCCCGTCAGAGAGGCGAGCCGCTTGACCATGTTTTGCTTTACGGCCCTCCGGGGCTCGGCAAAACAACGCTTGCGGGTATCATTGCCAACGAAATGGGCGTTAATTTCAGAGTGACCAGCGGCCCTGCCATTGAAAAGCCGGGCGATTTGGCGGCTCTTTTGACAAACCTTAACGAGGGTGATGTGCTCTTTATCGACGAAATCCACCGCCTTTCAAGGGCAGTTGAAGAAGTGCTTTACCCCGCAATGGAGGATAACGTGCTCGATATCATCATAGGCAAGGGTCCGTCAGCGCGTTCAATCCGTCTGGATTTGCACAAGTTTACGCTTGTCGGTGCAACGACAAGGGCGGGTCAGCTCAGTGCACCTCTGCGTGACCGTTTCGGAGTTATTCTCCGTCTGGAGCTTTACACTCCGGAGCAGCTTTCGCAGATTGTAACAAGAAGCGCGGGCATTCTCGATATCGATATCGACCCCAAGGGTGCAATGGAGATTGCTTCGCGTTCACGCGGCACTCCACGAATCGCAAACCGTCTGCTTAAAAGAGCGCGTGACTTTGCGCAGGTTATGTGCGAAGGAAGCATCACAAAAGAGGCTTCGTCGCTTGCGCTTGACAGAATGGAAATCGATGAACTGGGTCTTGATTCAATCGACAGGCTGATACTCACAACAATGATAAAGAATTATAACGGCGGCCCCGTCGGGCTTGAAACCATTGCGGCGGCAATCGGCGAGGAAGCCGTGACCATAGAGGATGTTTACGAGCCTTATCTTATGCAGGTCGGCTTTTTGAGCCGAACTCCGAGGGGCAGAACGGTTACCCCCGCGGGCTATGCACACCTCGGCATTGCAATGCCGGGTCAACAACGATTGGATGTGTAATTTATGAGAAAAGCAGATAATTGGGTTGATTATGAGCTTATCGACTGCTCCGACGGCGAGCGCTTGGAGCGTTGGGGCGAAATAATCCTTGTTCGCCCCGACCCGCAGGTTATTTGGAAAACTCCGAAGGAAAACCCGCTTTGGTTTAATCCCCATGCAATATATACCCGCTCCAACACGGGCGGCGGAAGCTGGAGAGTTTGCAAAAAAATGCCCGATGTGTGGCAGATAGGTCTTGATGACCTTCGCTTCAACATCAAAACCATGGGCTTTAAGCACACGGGTCTTTTCCCCGAGCAGGCAGTCAACTGGAAAATGACCGCCGATATAATAAAAAATGCAGGCAGACCCGTCAAGGTGCTCAACCTTTTTGCCTACACGGGCGGTGCAACCGTTGCCGCTCTTAATGCGGGTGCAAGCGTTGCGCATGTTGACGCATCAAAGGGCATGACCCTTTGGGCAAAGGAAAACGCTGCGGCAAGCCGCCTATCGGATGCTCCCGTGCG
>JAZSGU010000007.1:0-3453 GCA_045532895.1 Acutalibacteraceae bacterium
GCACATACACACACACCGATTGATGCGGGCCTTGCGCTTGCAAGCAGCTTTTCGCTCATTTCAACAGAAGAATAATAATCGAACACCCTGCCCGCCCCTATGTAAAGAACAGCTGAAGCGGCAACAACGGCAGCTATAACAATCCAGCCGATAACAAACACCCTGCGTGCAGGAGTGTGAATCTCTTTAAAAATCTTTCTCATATCGTACCTCCAATGAAATTATACTTCATCAGCAGCATCGTTTCAAACCTAAAATATTACCAAACAAGGACTGAACAAAATGGCATTCGGCATTTCCACTTCCTGCCTTTACCCGCAGGAAACAGAAAAATCGCTCATACAGCTTGCAGACCTCGGAGTTAAAACCTGCGAGGTGTTCCTCAATTCTCCGAGCGAAACAACCATTGATTTTGCGAAAATTCTTAGCGGAATATCGGCAGAGCGCGGAATAAAAATCGTCTCCGTTCATCCGTTTTCTTCTTTTGCGGAAACATACATGCTTTTCAGCGAATATCAAAGGCGTTTTGACGATATGCTTGATTTTTATAAGCGCAATTTTGAGGTAACAGCGGCGACGGGCGCAAAAACATCCGTTATCCACGGCTCGTTACTGCCCGCAAAAATTTCCGAAAATGAATATTTTGAGCGTTTTGTTAAACTCGCGGATGCAGGAAAAGCCTTCGGTATTACGGTTGCGCAGGAAAACGTCAACCGCCATTTCAGCGAAAATCCCGATTTTCTTAAACGCATGAAAACTGCGCTCGGCGATGATTTTAAGCTTGTTTTTGATGTTAAGCAGGCTGTGCGTGCGGGATATTCACCCATTGAATTTGCAAAAGAATTTAAAAAGGATATTATCCACATTCATTTGAGCGACCATAACGCTGAGCACGACTGCATGCCCCCCGCCCTCGGCAATTTTGATTTCAAAGAGCTGTTCTCGGTTATGAACTCCGTAAATTATGCAGGCGATTATATAATCGAGCTTTACCGCGCAGGCTTCGGAGATGTTTCAGACCTGAAAAAAGCCTTGAATTATCTGGAAAATTTGTAAACCGCTTGCAAATAAAATTCAGATGTAATATAATAATTTTAAGTTTACCGTTTGGAGTTGTAGATAATGGAATTTGAGGAAAAAGAATTTTTGCCCGTCATCCTCGGCGCGGATTTTACGGCATACAGCCTTGCACGAAGCTTTCACGAGGAATATAAAATCAAGTCGCTCGTTTTAAGCATGAAAAAATGCGAATATATCGCAAACAGCGACATTATCGAAAACCGCGTTTTTCCCGGCCTTGAAAACAAAGAAACTCTTGTTAACACTCTTATTGAGGTCGGCAAGGAATTCAAGGGCAAAAAGAAGCTGATTGTTATGGGCTGCGGCGATTGGTATGTCAGAATCCTTATTGAAAACAAACCCGTTTTGAGCGAATACTATGTTATCCCCTATATCGACGAGGATTTGCTCAACAGAATTGTTCTTAAAGACAAATTCTATGAAATATGCGAAGAGCTCGGCATTGATTACCCAAGAACCTATGTTTATAACTGCGGTGAAGAAAACGCAATGGATTTTGATTTTGAATACCCTGTTATCGCAAAGCCTGCCAACAGCGCAATGTATCATTATGCTAAATTTGACGGCAAACGCAAGGTTTTCAGATTCAAAACAAGGCAGGAGCTTGACGACATGCTCGCAAAGCTCGAGAAAACCGATTATAACTACAAGTTCCTCATTCAGGACTGCATCCCCGGCGACGATACATATATGAGAGTGCTCACCTGCTACTGCGACAGAAACGCAAAGGTCAAATTTGCTTCGCTCGGCCATGTTTTGCTTGAGGACCATACACCCTCTGCAATCGGCAACCCCGTTGTTATCATCAACGAGATCAACGACCAAATCGTTGCCGCCGCCACAAAGTTCCTTGAGCATATCGGCTACACAGGCTTTGCAAATTTTGACATTAAATACGACACGAGAGACGGCAAATTCAAGTTTTTTGAAATCAATGTGCGCCTTGGCAGAAGCAACTTTTATGTTACCGCCAGCGGCTTTAACACGGTCAAGTGGATTGTTGACGATTTGATTTATGAAAAAGAGCTTGAATATACCGTTGCAGATAAGGAGCATCTTTTCTCGCTCGTGCCCAAATATGTTATAAAGAATTATGTTCACGACGAAGAACTCAAAAGCAGAGCTTTGAAGCTTATGAAAGAGGGTCGCTGGACTTTCCCGATTAAATACAAGGCAGATAAAAACCCGAAAAGAATTTTCTACACCAACGCGGTTTTCTATAATCAAATCAGAAAATACAAAATTTACGGATAGTGATTAAATGAGCGAAAACAAAGAAACAAAGCTCGGCGTGCTTGGCGGGGTTGGTCCGCTTGCAACGATTTATTTTGCGGAGCTTGTTATAAGGCTGACAGATGCCGCCGTTGACCAGGAGCACGTTTCAATGATTATCCTGAATCACGCGGCAATCCATGACCGCACAAACTATATTCTTGACCCAAACGAGCCGAATCCCCTGCCGCAGATGGCAGACGATGCAAAAACGCTGAAAAAAGCGGGTGCGGATTATATCGTTATACCCTGCAACACGGCGCATTATTTCTATGAAGAGATACAAAACGCCGTTGATGTTAAAATCATCAACATAATCGAAGAAACGGTTTTGCACATCAAAAACACCATTCCCGATGCAAAAAAGGTTGGCATACTTGCCACAAAAGGCACGCTGTCCTCCGGCTCATATCAAAAAATGCTTAAAAAGCACGGGCTTGATTTTGCCGTGCCTGACGAGGCGGATGCCGAAGCACTCATGGAAATAATATACGGTCAGGTCAAGGCGGGTAAAACCGTTGACATAGAAAGCTTCTGGAGAATTATAAACAATCTCAAACGATGCGGCTGCGACTGCGTTGTTTTGGGCTGCACGGAGCTTTCGGTAATTTACCGCGACTACAGCATCGCGGACGAAACAATCGTTGATTCTTTGGTTACTCTTGCCAAAAAGAGCATTGAGCTCTGCGGCAAAAAAATAAAACAAAACATAAGGAGTGTTTAAGCTATGAAATGTCCGTTTTGCGGCTGCGAAGAAAGCAAGGTTATTGACTCAAGACCCACCGACGAGGGCGAGCGTATACGCCGCCGCAGAGAATGCATAAGCTGCCAGAAGCGCTTCACTACATATGAAATAATTGAAACCGTTCCCGTAATCGTTGTTAAAAAAGACAAATCAAGAGAAGTTTTTGACCGCAACAAGCTTTTCAACGGCATGCTCCGCGCTTGCGAAAAAAGACCCGTTTCTCTTGAAAAGATTGAAACTGCAGTTAACGAAATCGAAGCCGCTCTTCAGAATTCACTTGACAGAGAGGTAACCTCCGTTCACATCGGCGAGCTTGCAATGGATAAGCTCAAGGACCTTGACGAGGTTGCTTATGT
>JAZSGU010000093.1:0-3359 GCA_045532895.1 Acutalibacteraceae bacterium
CCTTCTTACAGATATAGGGTACAATCAGATATTTCAGCTTTTGTTATTACTTCCTTAAGTGTTTCACCCGTTTGAAGCAGATATGTCAAAAGTTCGTCTGCGGTATCATAAAGTTTTTCTGTTTCCTGCTTATATGCCTGACAGATACTGATTTTGTTGTTTTCTGCATGAGTAATCGAATAAATTATATCTTTCCACACCAATTCAATTTCAGCTCCGTGGCTAACACTGCGTTTAAAACTGCTGATAGTTTCAAATGTTTCATAGGAAAAAGAACTGTTCTTGTTTATTTCCATAAATATATCTCCTTTAGATTTAAATTCAGGAACATCGCCTTCATAATTTATTCGCTCAAAATTAGGGTTAGGTATTCCTGTTTCAGGATCCCAAGAAAAAATATGATCATGGATTTTTGAGTGTTTCCAAGGCTTTCTGTGGTCAGTATAGTGCCGCTCTTTTTCTGCACGCCCATCATTTCCTATTTTTGTATCTCGGCGATATCCTCCATCTTTTGTGTTTGCCCAAGTTGTTTTTATCTCTCCGGGTTTACCTAAATATCTTTCATCATCTTTTTTGCTTGGTTTCCATTTTCCGCCGTGAGCACTTCCCATACCCTTAAAGTACCCTATTTGTTGACGCAGCGGAGCACTGCATTTCCGTCACGGCAGAATTCAACAACTGTAACAGAAACATTTTCAAGAGAAAATCTGAATACATGCGGCTTAACGCCTAAAGCTGTGGGAATAAGATACTCAAGGAATCCGTGGTGACTGAAAACAGCAACGCGGTCACCGAACGAAAACTTGTTTTTAATGTAAGAAATCACTTTTTCTGCGCGAATAACATTATCCTCAAAAGCTTCACATCCGAATTCATAGTTTTCGGTGCCGAAAAGCTTCTCACACATTTTTGTGTTTTTATAACATCTCTGAAGATACTCTTCGCTGCAGCCGTAATATCCGGGTGTGCATCCGCATTCAACAAGCTCGGGACAAATTTCAAGCAAAGGCTTGTCAGGCTTCGCATTACAAACGCCGACAGCGGTTTTAAAGCTACGCAGCAAAGAGCTTGTAATATATGCATTGATTGGCAAATCTTTAAGCTTTTCGCCCAAATCAACACATTGCAGTTCACCATTTGGGGTAAGCTCCCCATCGCTTGGGTCTCGGTCTGCGATATCGTTATAATTCGTTTCGGCATGTCTTATAAAAAGGATTTGCAGAGAGTCGTGTTTTTCCATATCTTTACCTTCTTAAATAAAAATCTGATGTTGCTTATTTGTTATACTAATCATATCACAAAAAGCCTGAAAATTCCACCGCGATTTTTGCTCCGTTCATATACATTGCCTCACCAGCCGTCGGAAACAGCAGAGGGAGTTTTTGTTGCTTGTGGGGTTTATTTATCTGCTTATATATGTTATACTGTAAAAAACACAGTGAATCCGATTCACAAGGAGAATATATATGGCAGAAACAATCTACAAAGAAACCCGAAAAAAACATGACTTAACAAGGGACGATGTTTGTGACAAGGCATCGCTTATGGATAACCCCATTCAGCCCGAGCGTCTTGAAAGAATTGAAAACGGAAAGTTTCCTATAACTCCCGATGAAGTGATGCTTCTTGCTGAAATTTACGGCGAGCCGACACTCTGCAACCATTACTGTTCAAAGGAATGCCCCATCGGTGAAAAATATGTGCCGGAAGTTAAGGTTAAAGACCTCGCACAGATTGTGCTCGAAATGCTTTCGTCTTTAAACTCGATGAAAAAGAGCCAGGAAAGGCTTATTGAAATCACCGCTGACGGCATGATTGACGACGATGAAATCAAGGATTTCATTTTTATTCAAAAAGAGCTTGAGCGCATTTCGATTACGGTTGAGGCCCTGCAGTTATGGGTTGAGCAGATGCTTGCAGATAAGAAAATCAATCTTGAAAAATACAACGAAATCAAAGGGAATTAACACACAAGGGGCTGTTTTTTCAGCTCCTTTTTGCATTTATTGCAAAAAACATATGCCTTTTTCCGCACAAAGTGTCATTCTGTTTCTCTGCAAAGTGCGTTATCATATAGTCAAGGAAAATTTAGACAGCAATATAATATATCAAGGAGTGATTTTAAATGTTAGAAATAATTTTTACAATTCTTGCAATCTGGCTTTTCGTTAAAGCAATCGGGCTGGCATTCAAGTTAACATGGGGTGCGGCGAAAATCGGCGCAACGATACTGCTTGCAATCGCAGTGCCCGCATTTATCCTGCTCGCAATCTTCGCAGGCGGATTTATCCTGCTCTTACCCGTTGCATTAATCGCCGGTGCGGTGGGATTGCTGAAAGCTTTCGCCTAAAGCTTTGGCGGCTTATTGATTTGCAGTATTATTCGTGTTAAAATCAAATAAAGGAGTGAAAAATATGAAAAAATCAGGTATGGTACCTGTTATTACAGGTTTAATTACGGGCTTGGTTACTGGTCTGATTGTATCAGCAGCAGGATTGTTTATTTCAAGCACCGCAATAAATGTCCATAATCCGGCTTTTTGGGCAATCGTTATTATTGCTCTGTTTGCAGGAATTGTTGCAGGAAGAATTGCAAAAGGATGCAAAGATTTCGGTTGGGTAACCGTTTCAAAAAAGACAGGCTCAAAAGGACGAACAAAGAAATACAGCGAATTCAGATTTTCAATAGTTCCATATATTCTGCCCATCGCCTTGACCGTTATCATTATCGGAGCAGGCATTATCGGCAGCACTATGTTCAACGCAACCTCTTATGCAAAAATTCTGAAAGTTGATGACTCGGATTTCACTGCCGATTTATCGGAATCCGTTGAAACCGATTCCATAGCTCTTATGGATACCGCATCGGCACGAATGCTCGGTGACCGTGAAATAGGTGCTCTTTCCGATGTTGTCAGCCAGTTTGATGTTTCAAACGATTACATACAGATTGACTATAACGGAAAACCCGTAAAGGTTTCTGCTCTTGAATATGCAGGCTTTTTCAAATGGATGAACAACAAAGAGGGAGTCAAAGGCTATGTTACCGTTGATCCCGTTTCAATGTCCGCCTCGTTTGAAAAATCCGAAGGCATGAAATATATTCCCTCCGCCTATTTTCTTGAAGATGCAAAAAGACACATCTGGCTGGAATATCCCACGTTGATGACAGAGAATCTTCATTTTGAAACCCATGAAAGCGGAAAGCCTTATTATGTTGCATCTATCGTTGATAAAACAATTTCTCTCTTCGGCGGAAAAACCGACATCGGTTGCATCGTGCTTGACCCCGTATCGGGCGAAACCGTGAGATACGATGTTGCGGATATTCCGAGATGGATTGATGTTGTTTTCCACGGC
>JAZSGU010000043.1:0-11131 GCA_045532895.1 Acutalibacteraceae bacterium
AACATCACCGCCAAGTTTTACGGTCACCTTGATATGAAAAGAAAAAAGGATCTCGGCAACACTATCGGAAATTCCATAGGCTTCAAAAACAATGTGTGACTTGAGTCTGAACACCTCTTGTTAGAATTTTGTTAGAAAAACGGTGTTTTTAAGACTTTTCGTAAAGGACATAAAAAAGCCGAAACTCCTTGATATACAAGGAGTTTCGGTATGGCGCGCTGCAAGGGATTCGAACCCCTGACCTTTTGGTTCGTAGCCAAACACTCTATCCAGCTGAGCTAGCAGCGCATATTCACTTGAAATCGGCATTAGTTCCGACTGCCAAAGTATATTATCACATTCATTCAAAAAAATCAACACTTAAATTGAACTTTTTTAAATTTTTTCTGATTTTTTTAAAATTCATTGAAAAAAGCGGCTGAAAGTCTGTTCCTTCAGCCGCTTTAAATTATTTCTTATGCTTTCTTTGCCTTTTTGCTTTTGATTGCGTTTTCAATTTTGGGATAAACAACATCATAAAGCTTTGCAAAAATTGCAAAACCGATGAGCGCATAAACAATGCCTACGAACGCGCCGACGATAACGTCTGTGGGGTAGTGAACGCCGACATAGATTCTTGAAACACCCATAAGAAATGCAAAAATGAACGAAGCGATTGCAACACCCTTCTTCTTAAGAACCATTGTAATTGCCATTGCAAAGGTGAAGGCCGATGAGGTGTGACCCGAGGGGAATGAAAGCGATTTTGATGACATATATTCAACGATATCAGGCCAAACATAGCCTGCGTTCCATTTCTCTGCAAAGCCGGGGAATCTGTCGATAGTCCAGTCAATCTTGCCGAAAAGACCGACCCAGTCATAGTCTCTGCCGTATTCTTCAAAAGCCTTCTGCGCCGCTTGGGGAAGAATTGTGAGGTTATAGGGACGGGGGCGCTCCATGATGGGTTTAATAAGCTCGTTATTGAGAAGAGTCATAACAAGAAGAGAGCCGAGGCATACAAGACCTGCTTTTCTTGTCTTTTTAAAGAGCAGCATAACCAAGCCGAGAATGATGAAGAAAATGCCGTCATCTCCGAGGGTTGTGATGATTTTCATGATGGGGTCAAGCCAATCCATTCTTACGAATTTTTCAAAGAATTCAAAAATGGCAAGGTCAAAATTAAGTATAGCTTCCAAAAAATTCATCCTTTCACAGTTTTTATATATTATCGCCTTTATCGGCAAAAAAAGCAAGAGGAAATTTAAAAATATTTTAAGCATATCCAACCGCTATTGCATTTCGGAAAATCTTGGGGTATAATAATATAATAAATTAAACTATACAGATTGCGAGAATATAACATTGAATACCAAAATAGTGAATTTAAATAATGCCGCAGAGCTTGATGCGTTTACCGCGACGCACGAAAACGGTCACTTTCTTCAAACCTCGCTTTGGGGCAGGGTTAAGGATGACTGGAAATGGTTCGGCGTTATCTGCAGAAACAGCGCCGGCGAAATCACGGGCACTCTTGCGGTTTTGCTTCGAAAAATTTCAAAGCTGCCCTATCACATGATGTATGCCCCGAGAGGCCCCGTCTGTGATTTTGATGATAAAGAAACCTTCAACGCTCTTATCGATGCCGCAAAGGCAGAGGGCAAAAAATATAACGCATACCAGCTCAAGATTGACAAGGATGTTGATGTCAGCAACGAAGAATACAGAGCAATCGCAACAGGTGCGGGCTTTAAATTTAAAGAGCGCACAATAAATTTTGAGGATTTTCAATGCCGCTATGTTATCAGAATCCACCTCAACGGCAGAACGGAGGACGAGGTTTTTGCCGCGTTCCATTCCGACCACAGAAGAAAAATCAGAATCGCTCTCAAAAACAATGTTAAAATCAAGATTCACGGAAGCGAAAAGGCGGATATTTTTTATTCGCTTATGAAAGAAACCTGCGAAAGAGACGGCTTTGAGCTTCGCTCCGCGGCATATTTTGCAAAAATTCTTGATGCTTTCGGCGAAAACGCAAGGCTTTACATGGCGTATTATGAGGGCAGACCCATTGCAGGCGCAATTTCCGTTTTGTGGGGCGACAAGGTGTGGTATTTCTACGGCGCTTCGTCAAACTCTGACAGAAAAGTAATGCCGAATTATCTGCTTCAATGGGAAATGATTAAGTGGTCAATCGAAAACGGCTGCCGCATTTACGATTTCAGAGGCGTTGCGGGTGTTATCGATGAAAGCAATCCGCTTTTCGGGCTTTACCGCTTTAAGCACCGCTTTGACGGCGATTATGTTGAATTTATGGGCGAAACGGATTTGATTATCAAGCCCGCCGCCGCAAAAATTGTTGCGGCATCACAAGAAATATTAAAAAAATTACGATAAGGAGCGAACAGAAAATGATTAATGTTACCGTTTGGAATGAGGGAGTTCATGAAAAGCTCAGCAACGAGGTTGCCGGCGTTTATCCCGCAGGAATCCACGGCTGCATCAAAAACTTTCTCACCTCGCAGGAAGATATAAAGGTTAAAACCGCTACCCTTGCTCAGCGTAAGTGTGGTCTTTCCGATGAGGTGCTTGAAAACACGGATGTTCTTATCTGGTGGGGTCACATGGCTCACGATAAAGTGCCCGATAAACTTGTTGAAAAAATACATAAGCGCGTGCTTGCAGGCATGGGCTTGATAGTTTTGCATTCGGGTCACCACTCCAAAATTTTCCGTGCTCTTATGGGCACAACCTGCAACCTGCGCTGGAGAGACGGCGACAGAGAAAGAATTTGGACAGTAAACCCCGCTCACCCCATTGCAAAAGGTGTTCCTCCCCACTTCAGCCTTGATGTTGAAGAGATGTACGGCGAGCGTTTTGATATACCCGAACCCGATGAGCTTGTTTTCCTCGGCTGGTTTGCGGGGGGCGAGGTTTTCCGCTCAGGTTGCTGCTGGCAGAGAGGATTGGGCAAAATTTTCTACTTCCAGCCCGGTCACGAAAGCAACCCTACCTTCCACAATGAGTATGTTCAGAAAATCATAATCAATGCCGTGCGCTGGGCGGCTCCCGTTAACCCCATCAAAGAACCCACCCCCTGCCCGCACAAAAAGATTTCTCCCGAAGAAAGATATAAGGAGAGAAAAGCAAAGCAATGAACACATTCAAGATAAAAAAGCTGCGTGAAAATGCAAAAATTCCGTTCAGGGCAACCCCCGGCAGCGCGGGCATGGATTTATATGCCTGCATTGATGAGCCGATTACTCTGGGTGGCGGTGAAAAAGCCGTTATCCCCACAGGCATCGCGATTGAACTACCGAGCTCAGAGCTTGGTGCATTCATCTTTGCAAGAAGCGGACTAGCCATAAATCACGGCATCGGTCTGCTCAATTCCGTCGGAGTTATAGACAGCGACTACAGAGGCGAAATCTGCGTAGGTGTTATAAATCAGCTCAAAGAAGCCTACACAATAAACCCTGACGAACGCATTGCGCAGCTTGTTATAATGCCCGTTTCGCTTATCACACCTGTTGAAACGGATGAGCTCGACGAAACCCAGAGAGGCGCGGGCGGTTTCGGTTCAACAGGCAAAAAATAACAAATTAAGGAAAAATAACCATGAAAAAAATTATAAGCATACTTTGCATTATTGCACTCGCATTAACATCACTCTCTGTGTTCGCTTTTGCGGCGGATACAAGCTATAAGCCCTATGAAAACAGCCAATATTTCAAATACGGCGATTATGACATTCACTACAGAGTTATCCCCGCCAAAGGTGAGCAAAAGGGCAGAATTATGATGCTCCACGGCTTCCTTTGCTCTACATACGCATGGCGCAACATGGCGGATATTCTTTCTGCCGAAGGCTATGAATGCGTGCTTGCCGACCTGCCTAACTTCGGCTTCAGCACAAGAGAAACCGAGGATATGACCGTTGTTGACCGCGAAATTCTCATTACGGAGCTTATGAAAAGCATTGCTCCCATGGATGAATGGATAATCGCGGGTCACTCAATGGGCGGCGGCGTTGCCGTTAACATTGCAATCCAAAACGATGTTGAAAGCCTTTTACTTTACTGCCCCGCGCCGCAGAGCGAATTCCCCTCTGCAATGGAAGGCCTTATCACCTCCTCACCCATGAAATTCATCATGAACGCATTCTTTAAATACGGCACAAAGCTTGGCTTTGTTGTTAAGCTCGTTATTTATTTTGCCACCATGGACTGGGATTTTGCCATGGATTATGATGTTTCGGGCGTTACAGGTGCCGTGCAGTATGACGGCTTCGGCGCAGGTATGTGCGAAATGATGTATAATGTTAAGGCAACAGACCTTGAAAACGCATCAAAAATCGCCTGCCCCGTGCTTCTCTGCCAGGCAAGCGAAGATATTATTCTTAACGCAGCAATGAAGGAGCAAATGAATTCCGCATTTCCCAATGCAACAACCCACACGGTTGAAGGCGGCGGCCACCAATGCATTGAAAACAGAGCGGAAGAGCTTTGTGATGTAACTCTGGATTTCCTTCAAAAATAACATTATGGGTATTCATTTCTCCAAGAAGTGAATACCCATTGCTTTTTCTCCGCTGTGCAGGCTTATCATGCAGCCCGTAAAAGCGGTTATAACCTGCTCAAAGCCCTTGCTTTTCAGCATTTCTTCAATCGCGGCAAGCTCAGCAAAATCTACGCCCGAGTGATAAATAAAAGCGGTTGAATAATCAATTTTTGAATTCTTTTCAAGCTGCTCGCTTGCGTATTGCAGGCGGGCGGCTTGTGTTTTACCTCTGTATTTTTTAATCACTTCAATCGAGCCGTTAACCATTGCGGCGCAGGGCTTTATCGAAAGCAGGCTTGCCCCGAAAGCCGCGGCGGCGGAGCATCTGCCCGAGCGACGCAGAAAATCAATATTTTCAAGAAGATAGCTGACCCTTGCCGACGGCACAAGTGCGGAAAGCCGCGAATATATCTCCTCGGCGCTTTTTCCGTTATCGCGCATTTCGCAACCCTTTATTGCGAGCAAGGCCATGCCACCCGCAAGATTACGCGTGTCGATAACATAAACGCCGTTAAGCATACCCGCCGCCATTTTTGCATTGCGACAGGTAGAAGAAAGCTCGGAGCAAAATGCAAGATGCACAACCAAATTGCCGTTTTTCAGAATATTTTCAAAAAAATCCGTATATTCACCGGGCGACACCGCGGAGGTTGTAGGAATTTTGCCCGTATTTTCAACAAAATCAAAAATCTCACGAGCGGTTATGTCAACGCCGTCTTTTTTTACCGAGCCGTCAACAACAACATTCATGGGCATAATAATAATACCGTATCTTTCAGCAACATCTTTCGGCAAATCGGCCGCGCTGTCCGCAGTAATAACAACTCTTTTCACGCAGTACCTCCTGTGTTTTCGTTTATTATTTGCAAATCCAGGAAGAATTATGCAACACATTTTAAACTTAGTTCCTTGTTGACAATTTCAAACGAAAGAGGTATATTGTTTTTATCTGACCGCTTTTGTGAAAAGAGATGAATATTGTGTCAAGTGAGAATTTACATCAATCAAAAATTTCCGTTATCGTTCCGGTTTATAAAGCAGCAGGAACTCTTGAAGCATGCATAAAATCCATTCAAAAACAAACTTACCAAAACCTTGAAATCATTTTGGTTGATGACGGTTCTCCCGACATCAGCGGTGAAATTTGCAATAAATTTGCAAAGGCTGATGCTCGCATAAAAGTTATCCGCCAAGAAAATTCAGGGGTTTCCGTTGCCAGAAACAACGGTATCAAAGAAGTGTCTGCCGAATGGCTGTGCTTTGTGGATTCCGATGATGAAATAACGCCTGATTATGTTGAAAAATTAGCAGAAGCCCAATTCAAATGCGACGCACAGCTTACGGTGGGCGGAATGTCACTTTATCATAAGCATGAAACAAAATGTGTATGTGAACATGACCGCGAATGCGTTTTGGCCGAGCTTTCTTATGATGAGCTTGCGGATATCTGCGGCAAATGGATTATGACTCCAATGGTCAGCAAGTTGTTCAACAAAAGAATTATCATTGATAACAATTTGCAGTTTGAAAACGGACTCGTTTGCGGCGAAGACCACCTTTTTATCTTTGAATATTTGAACCATTGCGAAAAAATCGCGTTTACGGATGCAAACATATACCGCTATCATTGCTACCATTCAAACGGTAAGTCAAGGTTTTTCCCGCTGAAAGGGCAGATAAAGATTTTTGAAGCAAAAATGCATTTGCTCCAAAAGTACTGTTCAAAAGAAGATGTTGAAACATATTGTGCAAACAAAGCTTTGCATAATCTCAATGTAAGAGTTAATTATTTGGCAAAAAAACAAAAGGAAGACAATGCCGAATTACAGCAGGCATATGATTATTACTGGCGGTATATATCTCCTTTTAAGGGAAACGAATCTGTCTTCGACAAAGAGGATTGGGAATGGCTCAAAAGAAACAGCGTTGCGCTTAACGACGGTGATATTAAAGCTTTGTTTAAAGATGCCTTTAAGCTGATAAAAGCAAAAAAATCCGCCCGCAAAAACGAAAATATTAAAGAAGTTTTGGCAATGCCTTTCAACCAAAAAATGAGATTCATTCTCAAAAAAATAAAAAAGCTTTTAAAGCTTTGAACCAAAAGCAGCGGCAGTTAAACTGTCGCTGCTTTTTCAATTTCTGTTCCGGGGTAATAATGCTCCAGAATTTCGCGCCATGTGCTGCCCTGCCTTGCCATATAATCCGCGCCGTATTGGCTCATGCCTGCTCCGTGCCCGTAGCCGCAGCAGATGACGGTGAACTCTCCGTCGGAATACTCTATATCAAAGCAACAGCTTTTAAGCCCGTATTCCTCTCTGAATTTCGATGCGCTGACCTCTGTGGAGCCGAGCCTTACTGACATAACATAGCCGCTCTGCGCCTTTGTCAGCTCCCCTACCCATTCCGCTGCATCGCCGTCAAGGCTTATGTCGCAGTTTTTTGCAAGCTTTTTAAACTCGCTTTTCTTGAACTTCTGCGTTGAAACATAGCTTGGCGCAAGCTTGTCACCCGGGCTCTCAACGCTTATGAGATAAGGGATTTCGGTGCCCCACAAGGTTTCGGCGCTCTGCGTTCTGCCCGCGCTGTTTGCATGATAAACCGCAAGAGCCGTGTCGCCGTTATAGGTCAGATAGTTGCCGAAAACATCGTCAACCGCCGCTTCGATTTTCGCCTCATATTCATCAAATTTTTCACCCCATTTTTCTCTGCGCTGTTTTTCGTTGATATATCCCTGATGCGTGTCGGGGCTGTCGGTTATATCCGCCTCACCGAGCGAGGATTCCTTGTATTTCTCGTTCTGTTCGCCCACTTTTTTTGCATAAGTATAGCTTGCAACCGCCTGCGCCTTGAGCGCTTCGGGATGATAAAGGGCAGACATTTCTGCCGCAACAGACCCGATAACATATTCGCGCATTTTTATTTTTGCGATATCGCCCGTTGATGATGACATAACGGAAATATATTCCCCTCCCTCGGCTGCTTCAACAGTTTGGAGCTGTGTCTGCGCGGGTTTTGTTTGAGGCTCGGGGTTAACTCCGACAGCCGCAATCGGGCATAAAATCATTGACACTGCGATAATCATAAGAATAACAACATTTGTTTTCATTTGCCTAACCCTTTCTTGACTTTTAATAAAATAAGATATATAATAAATTAATTATAGAATGGAAACATATTATTTTAAAGAACGGAGGATGAAGATGTCCACCATCGAATCACACGTTGCGGAACGTGACATAAAGAATTTATGCGAACAAATTCGCAAATATAACTATATAGCTCCGTCGGACTATGACCGCTTTAACATCAAAAGAGGCTTGCGTAATAATGACGGCACCGGCGTTATGGCAGGCATCACCGGTGTCTGCACCGTTGAAGGCTATTATATGAGCGACGGCGAAAAGCTCCCCAAAGAAGGCAAGCTTCTGTTCAGAGGCATAGACATGGAAGATATCGTAAACACTTGTATAGCAGAGAATCGCTTCGGCTTTGAAGAAGTTGTTTATCTGCTCCTTTTCGGCTCTCTGCCCACAAAGGAACAGCTTGATAATTTCTGCAAAATTCTTTCAAGCTGCCGTGAGCTTCCCGATGATTTCATCGAAGATATGATTATGAAAGCCCCCTCGCCAAACATAATGAACAAGCTTTCGCGTGCCGTGCTTGCTCTTTATTCATATGACAGCAACCCCGACGACACTTCGATTGAAAACGTGCTCCGTCAGTGCATTCACCTTATTGCGCAGATTCCCGCAATCATGGTTTATGCTTATCAGGTTAAACGCCGCCATTATTATCACAAGAGCATGTATATCCATCAGATGAAGCCCGAGCACAGAACGGCCGAAACAATTCTGCGCTCTATCAGAGCTGACAAAACCTTTACCGACCGCGAAGCAAAGCTTCTGGACGTTTGCCTTATGCTCCACGCAGAGCACGGCGGCGGTAACAACTCCACCTTTGCGTCAAGAGTTCTCACCTCCAGCGGCACGGATACCTATGCATCAACCGCCGCAAGCATCGGCGCGCTCAAAGGACCCAAGCACGGCGGTGCAAACATCAAGGTTTCGGAAATGGTTGAACAAATCAAAGCAGGCGTCAGTGACATAACTAACGAGGGTCAGGTTGCCGATTTTCTTAATAAAATCATGCGCAAGGAAGCGGGCGACGGCTCTGGTCTTATTTACGGTATGGGTCATGCGGTTTATACCCTTTCCGACCCGAGAGCAAAAATCCTTAAACAAAAAGCGGCGGAATTTGCCGTTAACACCGAGTTTGAGAACGAATTTATTCTTTTGAACCTTATCGAACAGCTCACTCCCGAAATTTTTAACAGCAACAAGACGCAGAAAAAGGCTATGTGCGCAAATGTTGATCTTTATTCGGGTCTTGTTTATAAAATGCTTGATATTCCGCCCGACCTCTTCACCCCGATTTTCACCATTGCAAGAATTGCAGGCTGGTCAGCGCACAGAATGGAAGAGCTTCTCACCGGCGGCAAGATTATCAGACCCGCTTATAAGAGCAGCAACGCAAGAAACATTTACATACCCATTAATAACAGATAAGAGGTCAGTTGAAATGATAAATAAAATCCTCAAAAGCGGCTTTGGCGCGGGAATTATTATTTTTGCCGTCGCCGCAGTTATTGCTCTGCCCGTGAGGACTCTGCAATTTTTTACAATTCTTGAAAGCGGCACGGGCTTTTTCGAAAAAACCGATTGGAGCGTTTATCTGCTCTACGCCGTAATTGCCGCTGCCTTCTTTGCATTTTGCATTTTCGGCTTTATCCGCAGAAAAAAGCTTTCCTATTCTCTTGATGCGGTCAAACGCCCGGGCTTCGGCATTCTTTCTCTCACAGCCGCCGCAGGCGCAGTTATTAACGCATTGCAAAGCTTTTCTTTTTTGAACGGAGAAGAAATTATCTCTTACGACGGAAAGCTTAATCCAACAATTCTAATCCTTACGGCGCAGGCAGCATTTGCCGCGCTTTCCGCGATTTATTTCCTCGCTCTGGGGCTTTCATGCATAAAAGGAAGTGCAGCAGCATCGAAGCTCCGTATTCTTTCACTTTCACCCGTTATCTGGAGCATTTTCAGACTTGTTTATCGCTTCACCCACACAATAAGCTACATCAGAGTTTCGGATTTGATGCTTGAAATGCTCATGCTTTCCGCGTTTATTCTTTTCTTCATGGCTTTTGCTCAATGCAATTCTCAGGTCAACAGCAAAGGGCTCGAATGGAAAATCGGCTCATACGGTTTAACCGCGGCTCTGCTTGCGCTTGTCTGCTTTGTTCCGAGATTTATAATAACTCTCACGGGCAATGCACAGCTTTTGAGCACCTACAGCGTTGTTGAATACTGCGATTTTGCGCTTGCACTTTTCGCAACTTCAACCGTTTCAACAAGATTAACTGAACACGAAAACACTTCTGCAGAGGAGTAATCAATGTTTTTACAGAATGTTCTCATTGCAAGCGAGCAGGTTGCAATTCTCTATGTCCTCGTTGCTGTCGGTGCCATTGCCGACAAGGTGGGGATTTACACCGAAAAGGTAGCAAAAAGCTGCACCGACCTGCTCTTCTATATCATAACTCCCGCGGTTATAATCCAAAGCTTCTGCACCCTCGAATATAACCCCGACACGGTAAAAGGGCTTTTCACAGCCATCGCCTGTGGCTTTGCGCTCCACATTGTATCCGCCGCCATTTCGTCGCTCGTGTTTAACAAATGCAATATCGATGAGGGCTGCATTTACAAATACTCCTGCGCCTACGGCAACTGCGGCTACATGGCACTGCCTCTTGCGGGCGCAGTGCTCGGCGAGGAAGGCGTGTTCTACTGCTCGGCGGTTATCATTTCGTTCCAGATTTTCAGCTTTACTCACGGAATTTATACAATCAACAAAGGCGGCGAAAAGGTTAAGTTTGACTTGAAAAAGCTTTTTCTTAACCCCGGAGTTATTTCCGTTATAATCGGCTTGCCGCTGTTTTTGCTTTCGGTGAAGCTGCCGAACATCATCGCTTCGCCCATGAACTATATCGCAAGCCTTAACACTCCCGTTGCAATGCTTATCTTCGGCACATACATTGCCAACACCAACTTCAAAACAATATTTAAAAATTGGCGGATTTTTGCCGTTGCGCTCGTAAAGCTCATCATTCTTCCGCTTATTCTTCTGGCGGCTTTCAGGCTTGTCGGCATTTCGGGCACCTTGCTTGTTGCCCTTTCGATTTCCGCAGGCGCACCCACCGCAAACAACACGGTTATGTTTGCCGCAAAATATGACCGCAACACGGGCCTTGCCTCGCAGACGGTTGCGGTTGTGAGCTTTATTTCAATAATTACCTTGCCTGTCATGA
Source organism: Acutalibacteraceae bacterium (assembly GCA_045532895.1). Lineage (GTDB taxonomy): Bacteria > Bacillota > Clostridia > Oscillospirales > Acutalibacteraceae > CAG-177. The sequence continues at coordinate 10,901 of JAZSGU010000043.1, forward strand.
TTGCTCTCGCGCAGGCCGTGGGGTGATAATTTGACCTTTGAAAAAATACTGGATGAAATTGCCCCCTTGTGGGGAATGTGTTCATTTGATAAAATAAAATCAGGGCTTATCGAATGCAGGGCGAAAAGCAGACTGCCCGAAAATGCAAAAAGCGTTATCGTTGCATGCTTTCCCTATCTGCTTGATAAATCCGAATACAAAAATCTCAACATTTCCAAATACGCCGTTGTG
>JAZSGU010000100.1:0-5709 GCA_045532895.1 Acutalibacteraceae bacterium
GGGGAGGCGAATAAAGTTTTTATTTTTTCAAAACAGAATGAGGATGCAATTAACAGAATTGCACAGATTAAAAATGCACCTAACAGAATCGCTGAGCCGTAATTGCTCAATACATGGCAAACAATCAAAGACGCGCCGTAAACTGGCATTGAACGCTCAAATCTGTCTGTCGGAGCAAAAACCATGGCAATGCACGCTAAAAGCACACCGATAACTTTCGAAAAACCGAGGCAGGCGGCAACGCCGAACGCAAGCGGAAACATAAAAGTTAAGCTTTTTATTGTTTCTTTTGCAAATGAAAGAATTTTATTCAAAATATTAACCTCATTTAAAATAATATAAACATAGTTTACATTAAAAATCAAAACTATACAAGTGATTTTAAAAAGTTTTTGATAAACTATGGTAAAAACCGAAATAATATGGTAAAATATTCGGGATAAAATTCAGCGGAGAGTTACATGAATAAGAAAAAGGCTAAAAAAATTGCAACATGGATAATTGTGCCCCTTATGGCGGCAATATTTTTGCTCGATATTGCAACTGTCGCCATCGGCAACCGCTATGCGCGCAAATATTACCCGACACCAGAAAGTTTTAATTATGAAAACGGCGATGACCGCATTCATTTTCTCAACACGGCAAATTCCGACGCCATAATTATCGAAAGCAACGGCAGATTTGCCATGATTGATGCGGGTGAGGGCAACAATAACCCCAGACGTAAAACCGAATACAAGGGCTATGAAGCCGAGGTTGTCGAATACATCAAAAAGGTTTGCAAAAACGCAGACGGCGAAGTTTATCTTGATTTTATTCTCGGTACCCACTGTCACTATGACCACATCGGCTGTTACCATGCGGTTATTTCGGATACCGAAATAGGGATAGGCAAGGCGTATTTCAAAGAGTTCAACCCCGAAATCGCGAAGGATTATGAGGTTGAAAGGTGGAAAATCGGCGAGATTTACAATCAAATTATGGTTGACCTTGCAATCCGACAGATTGAAGTTATCAGCGACCTGCCGAAAGATGAATTTGCTTTCGGTGACTTTGTTTTGCAGTTTTATAACACGGTCACTCCCGACGAGCTTGCAGGTGAGGGCGAAAACGCTTCAAGTGTAGGCGTTAAGGTTACAAAGGGCAATAAAACTGCCTTTCTTGCCGCGGACATAACAAAATCCTGCGGTTTGGAGCAACTTCTCGGAGAAAAGATAGGTGACGTTGATTTGCTCAAAATCGGTCATCACGGTTATTTCGGCTCATCCTCAAAGGAATTTCTCGGCTTGTTAAAGCCGGAAATCGCAATAGTAACAAATCAGCTCGGCAAGGTTTATCCCAATGTTAAATGGAATTTAACAATGTCAGCCAAGGTGCCTTTTTATGCAACCTATGACTGCAACGGAATAATCGCAAGCTTCACAGACAGCGGCGAGATAATTTTGACAAATGATATTCACTAATATTAATGTTTTATTAATATTATATCTGCCGAATTGACAAAAAAACTCGAAATTGCTATTATAAATAAGATTGTTATATTATAAAACGGATGGGAAAATAAGATGAATTTGACTTGTTACGATTATTTGAAAATGTGTTATAACAGAATCGGCGATTACGATGCTGTTTTGGCATTCGGAAGCAGAACAAAGCTTTCAAGGGTCATCCGTGATACGGATGCGATTGCGGCATATATCAATTCAATCGGTATCGTCAGCGGCGATGTTGTAACGGTGTTTTTGCCGAATGTTGTTCACGCGTTCACAACCTTCTATGCGCTCAATAAGATAGGCGTTATTGCCAATATCGTTCATCCGCTCACTTCGCCTGACGGACTTAAAGAAAGCATCGAGTTTACGAAATCAAAAGCAATTTTTGTGCTTGATATCCTTGCGGGGAAATATGCGGATATGCTCAACTCCTGCAATATCCCCGTTATCATCTGCTCCAATTCAGATTATATTATTGCACCCGTTGTGCCGGCCTTTAAGGTTTTTGAAAAGGTTAAGGGCAAGGGTATTGATGTTTTTAAGAACTCAATCAAATATTCAAAGGCTCTCTCTATCGGAGCAAAGAAAAAATCGGCCGACTGCCACGACGGCTCAAAGATTGCCGTTTATCTTCACGGCGGCGGAACAACGGGCAAAAGCAAAACAATTATGCTTTCGAGCAACAACATAAATAATATAGCCGAAAAGCTGGAGGATTTGGATGTTCCTCACAAGCCGGGCGACGAATATTCGCTTCTTGTTCTTCCTTCATTCCACGCATTCGGTCTTGCGGTTGCAATGCATTTCCCCATAACCCACGGCTTTACTTCAATTCCCATGATTCAGTTCAACGCCGAATCCGCAAATAAACACATGAGAAAGCATAATGTTACATTTGTTCTCGGTGTTCCGAATATGTTCAAAAAAATGTATGAAGAAAAGCATTTTGACGGCCCGCACCTTAAGAATCTTCGCCTTGTTTTCTGCGGCGGCGATGTTTTGCCCGAACGGCTTGTTAAGGACTTTAACAAAGCCATTGCCAAAAACGGCGGCAAGGGCAAGCTTTTCAGAGGCTACGGTTTAACGGAGGTTTCGTCTGTCTGCACGGTTAACAGATATGATGCCTTCCGTGAGGAGTCAATCGGCAAGCCCTTGAGAGATATCACCGTTGAAATCTGGGACGAAATGAAAAACAAGCTTCCTTCCGGTCAGACTGGTGAAATTGTTATTAAAGGCAACACCGCGATGATTGGCTATTATTACGGTGACAACACTGTCAGAAACGACGGCGTTTATGTTGATAAAAACGGCGAAAGATGGGTTCTGACAGGTGACCTCGGCCATATTGATTCTGACGGCTTTGTTTATTTTACCGGCAGAAAAAAGCGAATGATAATTATTTCGGGTTATAATGTCTATCCCATTGATATCGAAAATGCGGTGCTTGAGCTTCCGTTTGTCAACGAAGCATGTGCCGTTCAGGGCTATCAGAAGGGCAAGCCCTGCGTTAAGCTTTGCGTAACGCTTAAACAGCCGATGAATAAAAACGATGCGGTTGATAAAATTCACGCATACTGCAAAAAGAATCTTGCCAAATTCTCCTGTCCGAGAAAGATTGAGATTTTTGATGCTTTTCCAAGAACGAAAATGGCTAAGATTGACTTTATGTCCCTTTCTGACAAATATGACCCCAATGAAAAATAAGTGAGGATATTAAAATGAGCAAGCAGATAAGAGAAATCCAAAGCGGCGATACCGTTGCCGTTATGAAAACAACAATGGGTGAAATTAAAATTCTTCTTTTCCCCGATGCCGCGCCCAAGGCGGTTGAGAATTTTAAGACCCACGCCGAAAACGGCTATTATACCGGCATTATTTTCCACAGAGTAATCCCTGATTTCATGATTCAGGGCGGCGACCCCACGGGCACGGGCCGCGGCGGCGAAAGCATCTGGGGCAGAAGCTTTGAGGATGAGTTCAGCGTTGATTATCACAACATCAGAGGTGCTCTTTCAATGGCAAATGCAGGCCCCTCAACCAACGGCAGCCAGTTTTTTATTGTTCAGGCAAAAGAGGTTGATTCAGGTCTTATTTCCCAAATGGAGCAGCTTTCCGACAGAGGCTTCCCCACGGAATGCGTTGAGGACTACAAGGCACTCGGCGGCACACCTTGGCTTGATTTCAAACACACGGTTTTTGGTCAGGTTGTTGAAGGCATGGATGTTGTTGATGCCATTGCAGGCGTAAAAACCGGCTATGCCGATAAGCCCGTTGAGGATGTTGTTATCCTCGGTATTGACATTCAAACAGTATAAAATTTATCCCCGCAGCGTTGATTTAAACGCCGCGGGGATTTTTACTGTTAATTGAAGAGGTTGCCGATGATTCTTGCAACCAAGCCGCCGTATCTGTCAGCCAAAGCAAAAATGAAGTCCATAAAGCCGAAGTCAACAATGATTTCATCGCCGCTGTCGGATGCCTTGTCTGCGTTAAGGGTGAAGCCTTCTGTATAAACAACGCCGCCCTCGCCGAAAACTTCTGCTCTGACATAGCCTTTGATAACGTCCTCATAGTCGTTAAGGTCAAATGCTGTGTCGTCAGCCTTGGTTGTTGCGATAAGCTTGCCGTCCGAAATCCAGCGGATGATAAGAGCGTTATCTGCATCAATAGTTATTGTGTCTTCTGCATCATCAACCGCAATGGAGTTGATAACAGGTCTTGTGGCAGTTGCAAGATAACCTTCGTCATTGAGTGCAGTGTAGCTTACGCCTACATTGCCGTCATCGGAGGAATTTGCTTTTTCTTCTCTCTCTGCATCGTATTGTGCAACGATTTCGGCAATTTTCGAATAAAGCTCTGTTTCGCCGTAGAAGGTTTTGATGCCCTCTGCGATTTGAGCAAGCTCGTCGCGGTTATGGATGCATGTGCTCTGGGGCAATACTTCGCCGCTGACAAGTGCGTTTCTGATGCTTGCAACATTCTTTTCTTCTGCAAGAACAATCAGGCTGCCCGTGTCAATCTTATCAAGCTGGTGTGCATCGCTTGTTGCAATGGCGGTAACTGTTTTGCCGCTTTCAGCCGCCTTTGCAAGCATGATGTCCCAAAGCTTTCTTTCATATCTTGTTCTGCCGTCGCCCTTGCTGTTGATATCAATGCCGATGCAGGAATCGTAGTTGTTAATGTAGCCGTAGAATTTGTTGATATAATAATTGTATGACCAATTATCCGTGTTGTAGGCATCTTCCTGATAAAGCTCGTAGCGTGCCTGAGTGTATTCGCCGGGGTGGTTGATAACCGAAACACCGCCCGCATTGTCAACGCCTACAATAGCCTTTCGATAATCGCTGGGAAGAACATAGTTGTATTCCGCAAACCAGCTGTTAACATGGGCATTGATTGAAAGCGCATTGTTTTCAACACCGTAAGGGATGCGGAGAATCTCGCGTCCGTCGCCCATTACGAGATAATCGTCGCCGTTTCTGTTAAGCATCTGATAGGTCATTCCCTTGGGGAATGTGCCGCTTGATTCAAGATAGTCAAGATTTCCGTTGGATTTTCCGATGAGCGTCATAACCTTTGTAACAATTTTTGAGCCAAGCTCGCTGTCAGTCCAGCTCATGTCGGAAACGCTGTGGTCGGTAATGGAAACAACATCAAAACCGGTTTCATAGTGACGTTCAAGCGATTCTGTGAGGGTGTCGTCACCGTCGCTTGCGTTTGTGTGGGTGTGGAGTGCTGTCTTATACTGATTGACTGTTGACCAGTTAATATCCGCATAAGGGTTGGTGATTGTGTAGCCTGCAGATGCATCATCAGCAAACGCAAAAGGCATGCAGCCGAGAAGCATGGCTGCGGCAAGGAGAAATGCGATTGACTTTTTAAACATATCATTTACCTCCGATAAATGTTTAAATTTCGTCTTTTATTATATCAAAACCAATTTATTTTGTAAATAGTTAACAAAAAAATAGCGTTAATTTTGGCTGCGCGGTGTTTAGCTTTGGTTTGCTATTTTTTCGGATATATGTTAATATTTATAGTAAATTATGGTGCTGAAAGGAACAGATGTTATGTTTATTATCAGAAAAATTTGGTCTGTAATTACACTTCCGCTTTTAATTATCACCCTTTTGACAAGCCCTGTTGCGCAGAGCACGGACACGGCCGAGCTTGTTTCAAGGGATACTTTCGTTTTTGAGAAAGCGCTCCTTATGGG
>JAZSGU010000118.1:0-3679 GCA_045532895.1 Acutalibacteraceae bacterium
AAGAACCCCGAATTCGTAAGAAAGAGCGACGAGCAGAAAGAAAAGGATTGGGAATTCGTTGTTAAGATGATGTGCATCATCAAAGACCTTATGAACGGCAACGAAAATCTCCCCGCAGGCTGCGAAGAAGAAGCTGTCGGACACAACGCTATCGCAGCAGGCTTCCAGGGTCAGAGACAGTGGACAGATTTCTATCCCAACGCTGACTTTGCAGAAGCTCTTCTCAACACTTCATTTGACTGGGAAGGCGTAAGAGAGCCCTATATCCTTGCAACCGAAAACGACGTTCTCAACGGCATCGGTATGCTCTTTATGAAATTGCTTACAAACAGACCTCAGATGTTTGCTGACGTTCGTACTCACTGGAGCGCAGATGCTGTTAAGAGAGTTACAGGCTATGACATTGAAGGCAAGGCTAAGGATGCAGGCGGATTTATCCACCACATTAACTCAGGCGCTTGCTGCCTTGACGCTTGCGGCGAAGTTAAGGATGAAAACGGCAACGGCGTTATGAAAGAATGGTATAACGTTACCGAAGAAGATGCTGATAAGATTCTTGAGGCAACAACCTGGAACGCAGCCGATAACGGCTACTTCAGAGGCGGCGGATATTCATCACGCTTCCTTACCAGAGCTGAAATGCCCGCAACAATGATCCGTCTTAACCTTGTTAAGGGTCTCGGCCCCGTTCTTCAGATCGTTGAAGGCTGGACAGTTAACCTTCCCGACGAAGTTTCAGACATCATCTGGAAGAGAACAGACTACACTTGGCCCTGCACATGGTTCGCACCCAGATGCACAGGCGAAGGCGCATTCAAGAGCGCTTATGACCTTATGAACAACTGGGGCGCAAACCACGGCGCTATCTCATACGGCCACATCGGTGCTGATATTATTACAATGGCATCAATGCTCCGTATCCCCGTTGCTCTTCACAACGTTGAAGAATCCAAGATTTTCCGTCCTGCTTGCTGGGGCGCATTCGGAACAAAGGACCTTGAGGGCGCAGACTTCAGAGCATGCGAAAACTACGGACCTCTTTATAAATAATCAATATGCAGTCAACCCCCGTCGAGAAATTCTCGGCGGGGGTATTTATATCCAAAACAAAAACTCCCCAACCGAAGTAGGGGAGTTTAAAAGCATGGTTATAATCAAACAAGCTCGATGATAGCCATCTCTGCTGCGTCGCCGCGGCGGGGGCCTGTCTTGATTATGCGGCAATAACCGCCGTTAACATCCTTATATTTGGGGGCAATCTCATCAAAGAGCTTCTTAACAACGTCCTCTTTAGTAACGTATGCAAGAACCTTACGCTTTGAGTGGAGAGAATCGTCCTTAGCAATGGTAATCATTTTTTCAGCCATTGCGCGAACTTCCTGAGCCCTTGTAACGGTGGTTTCGATTCTGCCGTTTTCCAAAAGGTAGGTAACAAGGCCTCTGAGCATCGACTTGCGATGGTCGCTTGCTCTGCCAAGCTTTCTGGTACCGGGCATTTAGTTCACACTCCTTTACCGTTTAAGTGTCATTCCTCATCCCTGCGAAGGTCAAAACCAAGTGAATTGAGCTTTGCAACAACTTCGTCGAGGGACTTTCTGCCGAGGTTGCGGACCTTCATCATGTCCTCCTCGGTTCTGTTGGTCAAATCTTCAACCGTATTAATCTGTGCTCTCTTCAAGCAGTTAAAGGAACGAACAGAAAGGTCAAGCTCCTCAATGGTCATCTCCAGGACCTTTTCCTTGCCATTGTCGCTCTTTACGACCATAACCTCTGTGTCGTATGCCTCTCCTGAGAGGTCACCGAAGAGGTTGAGATGCTCGTTGAGGATCTTGGCGCCGAGAGAAACAGCTTCCATCGCGCTGATGGTGCCGTTTGTCCACACCTCAAGTGTCAGCTTATCATAGTCGGTAATCTGACCTACACGGGTGTTTTCGACTGTGTAGTTAACCTTTAATACGGGTGTATAGATTGAATCTATTGCGATAACGCCGATAATGGGCTGCATCATTGCCTTGTTTCTCTCTGCGGAAACATAGCCTCTGCCCTTGTCGCATGTCAGCTCCATGCTGACATGTGCATCGGAATTGAGGGTAGCAATGTGAAGCTCGGGGTTGAGGATTTCAACCTCTGAATCGGTCTTGATGCTGCCGGCAGTGATTTCGTCATCGCCGTTAGCGTCGATATAGATTGTTTTGGGGCCGTCACCGTGAATCTTAAGGATAACGTTTTTAAGATTGAGAACAATCTCTGTAACATCTTCCTTAACTCCGGGGATGGTGCTGAATTCATGCAGAATGCCGTCAATCTTAACAGAAGTGATGGCGTAGCCGGGCAAAGATGAAAGAAGAACTCTTCTCAAGCTGTTACCCAAGGTTGTGCCGTAGCCTCTTTCAAGGGGCTCAACAACAAACTTGCCGTATCTTCCGTCCTCGGAAAACTCTGCAGTGTCAATTCTGGGCTTTTCAATTCCAATCATTCAAAACCCTCCTTTAATAAGCGCAGGAAAGCTTCCTGCAAAAAATGCATTCAAAAACGTGCGTCGCTTTAATGCATTGCCGAAATGCTGTAAAAAGCAAATCAGGCAAGGCATTATTTTGAATAAAGTTCAACGATAAGATGCTCTTCAACGGGAACCATAATCTGCTCACGAGTGGGCAGAGCGATGATTTTAGCTGTGAGAGCCTCTGCGTTAAGGTCAAGCCACTGGGGAACAGGGCGGGAAGCGTTTGCTTCAACTGTTGCCTGAATCTTTGTGCTTTCCTTGCTCTTATCGGCAATAGCAACCATGTCGCCGGCCTTGATAAGATATGAAGGGATGTTAACCTTCTTGCCGTTTACTTTATAATGGCCGTGAGTAACAAGCTGTCTTGCTTCTGCTCTGGAGTTAGCCCAACCGAGAAGATAAACAACGTTGTCAAGTCTGCTTTCGCAGATACGAAGCAGGTTTTCACCTGTTACGCCCTGCTTGCGCTCAGCCATAAGGAAATACTTGTAGAACTGGCCTTCCTGAATACCGTAGTAACGCTTAGCCTGCTGCTTTGCGCGAAGCTGAAGACCGTATTCAGTTGCCTTCTTGCGGCTCTGTCCGTGCTGACCGGGAGCATATGCTCTACGTTCGATAGCACACTTGCCTGTGTAGCAGCGCTCACCCTTGAGGTAAAGCTTCTTGCCTTCACGACGGCAGAGTTTACATACCGCGCCGGTATATCTTGCCATATTGTGTTACACCTCCAAATAATTCTGGTTACACGCGCCTTCTCTTGGGCGGGCGGCATCCGTTGTGAGGAATGGGAGTAACGTCCTTAATCATGTTAACTTCCAAACCTGCTGTCTGCAAAGCTCTGATAGCCGCTTCACGACCCTGACCGGGGCCCTTAACATAAACTTCAACAGTCTTCATGCCGTGCTCGATAGCAGCCTTTGCTGCTGTTTCGGCTGCAGTCTGAGCTGCGAAGGGAGTTGATTTCTTGGAGCCACGGAAGCCCATTTCACCGGCGCTTGCCCATGAAACAGCGTTGCCCTGGGTGTCAGTGATTGTAACGATAGTGTTGTTAAAGGTGGATTGGATATGGGCTGCACCGCGCTCAATATTCTTGCGCTCGCGGCGTCTGCGGGTACCTGTTGTCTTTTTTGCTGCTTTAGCCATGATATCCCTCCTAATCTTACTTCTTCTTGTTTG
>JAZSGU010000090.1:0-33066 GCA_045532895.1 Acutalibacteraceae bacterium
CGATGAGCAGCTTATATTATGGCGTAAAGCGTGGGCAGACGAAGTAAACAAATATCTTGAACCCGAAAACCATATTGATTCCCGCAGTCATTCCGAAAGAGGTCTTGATGAACAGCCTACCGTTCACGAAGGAGTAATTGCGAGAAGGCTTGAGGAAAAGGGCATAATTTCCGAAAGGTGCGAACTTAACAGACAGATAAAGGCTGACAACCGATTATTGAGAACTTTTAAAGCTGAGTTTGCAAAATTAAAGAAGGCTGTTGCAAACACACTTCCCTCTATTGCAGAAGCATTGGAAAGCATACGAATGAATCTCATTGTTTTACGCTACAAGGTTCTTTCGGGATTTGTTGAGCATAACGAGATAATACGAACATTAAGAAGCATAACTCCCGAACTTGAAAGCTACAAAGACATTGTTAACGAAATCAAGAAAAAGTCAACCGAGCGAAAAGCCTTGATTAAAGAAAAACAGTCAATTCCCGTGATTATGATTTTAAAGCACCGTGAATTTGCAAAGAGAATATCTGAACTTACCGAAGATCTTGAAGAACTGCAAAACGAAAAGAAAATTATATTAAATAACCTTTATTGCACCGAAACATATACCATTGAGAATGTAAAGTCTTATGTTGCTGCTTTGGAAAAGAAGTTGGATGTTATTTCAAAGCAGGAACAAAAATATTCGGAAGAAATTGAAAAGGCTGTTGCAGAGTACAAAGAAATGAAAGAAAGTGCAACCGACTTTGACCCTGCCGAGCTTCGTGAGGAACAGTTAATGCTTCGCTACGATAAAGAAGTACAGAGCAGTCAGATAATTCGCAGTAACGGAAAAGAACTTGTCACTTCAAGATTCAACTACAGCATCCGTGATGTTAATTATTTCCTTGACGAACAGAATAGTTCCCGTTCGGTATTACAAAGACTCTCACAAGCCAAATCAACTCCGAGTAGAAAGAAAACCATTAAACACGGCAGAGAGGAAAGATAAACCGAGTAACAGTTTCTATTAACCGATAATTTACACTAACGGTCACAATCATCACTCAAGAAGATTGTGACCGTTTTTGCTTTTGTATTAATTTGCCTTTGTTGCTTTAAGGGTAGAAAATCGAGTGCTTTTGTGATATACTTATTTTGTTTTAAAAATATTTGTTTTGAATATGAATATTTTGTGAATTTTTGAAAATTTTGCGTAACATTTGCAGAATTTCGTCATATATATATATGGGAATTTTTCAGCATTTGCGTTTCTCAAAAATTTTTTTGAATTTTGTACTAAAAAGTCAATTCTCATGCGTTGTAATTATTTTAGTGAGTTAAAAAATAAAAAAAGAGGAGAATATGTTTTGAAGAGTCAAAAAATCGTTAAGATTTATTCGGCAACTCAAAAAGATGAAATTAACAAGGTGATTGAATCTTGCGAACAATACCGTACACAGCTGATACATTATTGTCTGAAATTTTTTGAGTGTGAATATGAATACGCTGAAGATTGTGTACAAGATGCTTATGTTGCGTTAGTTGAAAATTTAAATAACGGAGTTGAGATAAAAGATTATAAAGCTTGGCTTTATACTGTTGTACTCAATTATAAAAATAAAACCATTAAGGACAAGTTGAAAAGAAACGAATATAGTTTTACAAGTAATGAGGAAAAGGATGAGGTGTTAAATAACACACTAATGTGTGAGCCGGATTACCTAGAAGAAATTGTTTCTGACCAAGTGATTGCTGAAAGAGCTATCCACATTCTTTCGTCGCTTAATACGAAAGAAAAAGAACTATACGTTTCCTACTATTTAAAAGAAAAAAAGCTAAAAGACATTGCGACTGATTTTGGAGTTTCACATCCAACGATGCGGAAAAGACATACAGCACTTAAACGTAAGATTAAACGAAAAATAAAAGAATTTGAAGAAAATTAATTTTTATCTTCACATTTTTAAAAATTAAAACACTTAATGATTAGGAGGAATTAAGTTGAAAAATAAATTCAGTAAAAAGAATCTGAAAAAAATGATCAAATCGAATTTCACTGATTTGTCCTCAAATGATATAAAAACACTTATAGATAATGAAGTGTCAAAAGGTGCTGAACATATAGATACGGATTATATTGATCTGTGTTTTGAACTGCTCGAAATAAGAAACAATAACAATAAGGCATCGGAATGTCGAACAGTAAAAATAACCAAAGCAATTTTAGTTGCTGCGATTGTTGCTATATTTATAGTTTCCACAATAACAGCATCAGCGTATATTTTTGATTTTAACATTCCTGAAGTTATAGCTAAACTCTTCAACAACAACGCTATTGTTGACATGAATTTAGATAATGCAGATACAACTGCCGATGGCTACTCTCTTTTGGATTTTGATTTTGCAAAATCACTTGCAAAAAACGGAATTAACCCCATAACTATTCCGGAAGAATTACTCATAGGTAGTTCTAAAATCAATGAAATTGAATACCCCGATACAGATAAACAAATCTCCACAGCTGTGTTTGTTGATTTTGAATACAGCGGGTTTAAAGGTGAGCTTCGCATCACTCAAGCTAATCAAGAAGTTAGTTGGTCAGGTTATGAAACAAAACAAGATATTGTTTCGGGACAAATGTTAAAGGTTAATGGGATGGATATCCTGATTTTTGAACGTGCTGAAAGTTGTACCATCAGATATAAAGACGGTTTGACTGATTATGATATTTATTTAGAAAGTGATATTGATAGTGCTGTTAATTTTGCTCAATCAATAAAATAAAGAAAGAGGTTGTTTTATGAAAAAGTTTATTTTGGTTTTAATGTCGTTTATCTTTGTGTTTAGTTGCGCTTTCCCGGCAACTGCCTCAGCAGCAAACATCAATGAACAAGGTGTCTTGTTTACTCAAGAAGAATTCGAGTTATTGGAACATACATATGCTTCATATAATCAATCAAGAGCAACCGGACTGATTACAGATTATTCTCTTGGTATTGCTAAGAGTGGAAACACATTAAAAATAAGCGGATATACATATGGCAGCAGTGTTGTAACAAAATGTGGATTCACTGAGGTAGTTGTCCAAAGAAGAGCTGATAGCAATTCATCTTGGAGCGATTATTTAACTTATGAGGATTTGTATTCATCGTCAAATTCGTATACCTTAACCAAATCTATTACAGTAGCTAGTGGCTATCAGTATCGAGTAACTGCAACCCACTATGCAAAAAAATCACTATTTTCGACTGAAAAGATTACAGGAACAACAGGTACACTAACATTTTAATTTAAATTTTAAAGATGGCGGATTATTATTATTTCGCCATCTTTTTTTATAAAACAATTCACATTTGGTCGAAAAACAACACTTAATTAATGAGAGTAAAAGTGTTAATAATTTAAGCACTATGTGAGGTTATTATGATAAAACAAGAGTTTTTAAAAACAGTAAAATCAAATAAAGGTAAATTTGTTTTTTTGATTTTATTAATAGTTTCATTAGCAGACAACATTAGTGGTATTGTTCAATCCAAGCCTCTTGGAGCTTGCTATAATATTCATCCTGCAATGCTTTCTTTATTATCCGGTCAGGCTGGTTTGATATGCTACGCTCTGTTCGTTTGGATTCTTCCTATAACGCTAATGATTCTATATGGTGATAAAACAATATCGGAGAAAAAGAAAGGGATCCTGAGAATATACTTAAGCAGTTGTGGACGAAAGAAATTATTTTTGTCAAAAATGTGTGTATCTTTTTTTCTTTCTATTATCTATTGTGGAATACCATTACTTGTGAATCTATTGATAAGCATAGTATTTCATAATAATAGTACTTCTTTTTTTGGTATGGAAAAGTTTAAGTTTGAAGACATCGGTTGGTTTTGGTACAACAGCATACATCATCCCTATATAGCGTGGTTTGTTTATTTCTTTTCGGCTATGTTCGTATTTGGCTTGCTTGGTGTTTTGTGTCAATCTGTATCAATGATAGTAAATGATAATAAAACTGCCTATATTACTAGTTTTGCCATATGGATAACTTTGTTTTGTTCCAAATATAACATAACAATGATAATACAACCATATACCGAATATGATTATGTTTGGGGAATAAAATCGCTCCTTTGTTTTCTGCCTTTTGTTGTTGTTTCGGTGATTATCGCATATATTCGAACGGTGGTAAGAAAAGATGAAATATAGACATCATTTGTTACGAATAGTCTTCTTTGTAGCTATATTTCTTATGATGGACTACAAATATATTTCGGGTTATCGTGCGTTTGATAATTATGATGTTTTATCAACATACATAATGTCAACAAGCGTTGGATACAACAATTTATTTTTAATTGTCGGAATGGTTGTGACTGGGTTATTTGTTTCCGGACTAAATAATGTTTTTATAGAATCACCTATTTCAATTATAAAATATGGAAAAAAAAGATTTTATAGAAAAAATGTAACCAAAACACTTAAAGACTCTTTATTTATTTCTATCGAATATATTGGCGTAACAGTTGCGTTTTGTTTGAAATTTTTTAATATAAATCTTCTTTTAGATAGTGGCTTTTTCTTCTGCGTTATTCTTTACACTATAATGATGTGGATATATTTTTCTGTTGTCGGTCTTACAACATACATTATGAAAATTCTTTTAGATTCAAAAAAAATATATGTTTTTATTTCTGGTGGTATATTCTTTTTACTTGCCGGGGCTAAATATATATCTATCGAAATAAGTCCTGTCTATTTTTCTTCATTTATTGATGATTGGTTTGCTTCAGGATATTTCAATGTTTTTAGTTATTTATTATGCTTTGTTAAAGGCGTTTTAGCTAATACCTTCTTGTTTTTAACAGGTACATATATTATTGAGAAAAAGGATTTTTTAAATGAACAAATATAAACATACTATAATTAATTTCTTAATAATTATTTTTTGTTCATACAGATTTGCAAATTATAGTGCCGACATTTATTATGGGTTGCCCTTTGATTTCAACATAAGTTTAACAATTTTCAACATAGTTAATTTTTGTGCCATGGCAAACTATTTAAAAACAAGTAACAATTCCTTGTTTAAGAATAATGTGGTTAACATAATAAGATACAATTACAGAAGAAAAGCACTGAAATTTTCCTTGGTTAAAAAATTCAAAAAAATAATTTCTTGTTCTATTTTCAGTTCTGCTTGTATTTTCGTTTTTGAATTAACGGGAAATAATCTACAAATTGAAAAATGTTTTACATTTTGTCTTCTTAATATGATAGTGAATTCTTTTCTCCTATTATTCCAGTATTATTTTGAATTGTTTATAAATTTGGATTATGGTTTGTTATTTATAAACGGAGTATATATAACGGGGATATTATCAGGCTGTGTCCTTCATAAATATTATGTTACACATACCAATACACTAAGCAAAATTGCAATGTATGTTAATAAAGTTAATTTATTAAATTTTACAAGTCTTGAAAGAATTAATGCAATGAGCAGCAATATTTATGTAGCTACATTATCAATGCTTATTCTAATTGTTTTGATAATATTATTGTTGAATTTGAAAATCAAAAAAATCGATATATTGTGCGAGGAGTAATTATGAAAATTACAGTTAATAACTACACAAAAACAATAAAGAAAAAAACAGTCTTAAATAAAGTAAATTATACTTTTTATAGCGGAAAAATATATGGACTATACGGAAAAAACGGTTGCGGCAAAACAATGTTATTGAGGGCAATATGTGGTTTAATCCTTCCTACAGAAGGGGAAATACTAATTGACGATAAAATTATAGGGAAGGATATGGAGTTCCCTGAAAGCGTAGGAATTATCATTGAAAACATGGAGATGCTATCAGAATACAACGCTTTTTACAACTTGAAATTGCTTTCTAAAATAAAAAAAATCGCAACAGATTCGGACATTAGAGACTCTTTAGAATTAGTTGGTCTTGATCCTAACGACAAGAAAAAAGTTAAAGCTTTTTCGCTTGGAATGAAGCAAAAACTGAATATTGCTCAAGCGATTATGGAAAAGCCCAAATTGTTGCTTCTTGATGAACCAACAAATGCGTTGGACACGGAAAGCGTTAATAGCCTGAGAGAACTTTTACTGAAATTAAAAGATAAAGGAACATTAATCATTATTGCAAGTCACAACAAAGATGATATAAATGTTTTATGCGATGAGATAGTACATATCTCAAGTGGAGAGGTAATATAAATGAACAAATCAAATGTTATCAAAGCACTTGTATGCCTTGCGGCTTGTGTACTGATTGTAATTAATTTGTTGAATTTATTTGGAGTTGTTTCTTTCAACAAGACGCAAAAAGAAAATCTACCGGGCGAAGTACTTGCAACATTTCTGCGCGAAAATATTGGAAAAGACGATTATTCTTTTTGTATATCAATACATGAAAACAACATGGTTTATGTTGATGTATTTAATTCGAAATATAGCACGAACAGTTTTTATCCAATTGACGAACTAGAAAACTGTACCTTCAAAAGCAGAATAATAAACTGGGGATTTCAATATTCTGAGCAAGAAGATGTTTTCGCCTCTGTTGTCCCTCAAAATTGTAAGTATGTTCAAATAGACGGAAAAACATATATGACAGAAACAATAAATATATCAACCGATACAAAAGACTTCTATGTGAAAGTTGTAATTACAACCTTAAGCCATCGTGAAACCCATGAATTGATTATGATAGACGAGCAAAACAAACAACATCACAAGCCACTAATATAGGAAAGGAATGAAAATGATGAGCAATACAAAAAAGACAAGATTTACACAAATAATAGCAATAGCCGTTTTGTTGGCGATTATTTCTGCTTTATCTTCAACGGTGGCTTTTGCATCAACTGATGAAAATATCAGTTATTTATTTACCGTTAAGAATTATCTAGGCATATCTAGAGATAGCAACCCTCAGTGGAGAAGTACCAGCGACAATAATAATGCATGGAAAGTTAATTTTAAAACATCTGAAGAACCTGGAAACAGTACAATGACAAAATTCTCTCTCGGATTAGAAGAAGAAGATAACTTGGCATCGAATTGGTATGGCGTAGTTGTTGGTACGGGTGCACATTATTATGCTGCTAACAATGATGGGGATTTTGCGACTGTTTATCTTCAGGCACAAAACAATAATAACAATGCAAATAGTTATGTAATATCAGGGTATTGGGATGAAGAAACAGGGATTACTCCCGACTAATATATTCTAATTAAATCAGTTAGTGGCTTGTGGTTTTGAATAGCGAGTAGTAATTATGCTACTCGTTATTTTTATTAAATACAAATTTGTTATAAATTTCAAAATTAAAATATTTAGCTTCATTATATAAAATTACTGGTTGGTGGGACGAAGAAACTGGAGTGTCACCCGATTAATTAAAGACTAATTTTCAAAAAAATTGTGACTTGTTATCTAAAATGAGGCTGACTCACTTTCTTTAGTGAGCCAGCCTCTTCTTATTATTTCATATTAAATTATAGCTATACTATTATCAATAGTTTTTAGTGAAAATACCCTTGACAAATCACATCTCAAAAGGCGATGCTCGAAAAATACGCAAAAGAAAACGGTTTCAAAAATCTTCAGCATTTCACCGACGACGGTTACTCAGGTACAAATTTCAACAGACCCGCTTGGCAGGAATTAATCTCTCTTGTTGATGAAGGTAAAATTGGTACGGTTATCGTAAAAGATATGTCCCGTATCGGCAGAAACTATCTCGAAGTCGGAATGTATACAGAAGTTAAATTCCCAAACAATGATATCCGTTTCATCGCAATCAACAATGGTGTTGACAGCGATAATCAACAAGACAACGATTTTACCCCGTTCCTGAACATAATCAATGAGTTTTATGTTAAGGATACAAGCAAGAAAATCCGTGCTGTTATGAAAAACAAGGGTGAATCGGGAGAATATCTTACATCAAATCCACCGTACGGATATCTGAAAGATCCGGATAATCCGAAAAAACATTGGATTGTTGATGAAGAAGCAGCTCAAGTGGTTAAAAGAATTTTCAATCTATGTATGGAAGGTTACGGACCTTCGCAAATAGCCAATATTCTGAAAACAGATAAGATTGAAACTCCAACCGTGCATTGGCAAAAAATCGGCAGAAATGCTCCCGCCAAACCGCCAAGTAATCCATACGGATGGCATTCTCGTACGATTTCGGGAATTCTTGATAAATACGAATATGCAGGACATATGGTGAATTTCAGAACCCGCAAACAATCTTACAAAAGTAAAAAACAGATTGATAACCCACCTGAAATGTGGAAGATTTTTAAGAATACTCACGAAGCAATTATTGACGAAGAAACCTTTAAAAGAGTACAAGAACTCCGACAGAACAAACGCAGACCGACAAGAACAGGAAAAACAAATATGTTTTCGGGAATTGCCCGTTGTGCCGAGTGCGGTGAAAAATTGTACTACTGCACAATGAACAATTACGAAACACGGCAAGATCATTTCGTCTGCTCTACATCGAGGAAGAAAGGTACAGATGTATGTGAATCTCATTTTATACGTGCGGCTGTTCTTGAAGAAGGAACACTCCAAAACATCCAACTTGTCTGTTTGTGTGTTTCCGCTTTTGAAGATGAATTCAGAGAAGCACTCGGAGCTTTGAAATCAAGTGAAACAAAGAAGGAACTTGATGCAAAAAACAAGTTGCTTCAAAAATCGAGAAACCGTTATACTGAACTTGACCGATTGTTCAAGCGTGTTTACGAAGACTACGTAAACGGAAATCTTTCTGAAACCCGTTTCCAAATGCTTTCGGAAGATTACGAAACCGAGCAAACCGAATTAAAAGAAAAAATCGAGATGTTAAACAAAGAAATTCAAGAATTTCAAGAAAAGACGGATAACGTTGAAAAGTTTATCCGCACAGCGAAGAAATATGGCGGCATAGAAAAACTGACACCTGCCATTCTCAACGATATGGTAAAAGCGGTTTATGTGCATAAAACCGATAAATCATCGGGAAAGAGAGTGCAGACAGTTACTATCAGTTACAATTATGCAGGCATATTACCAAACTCATTATTGAATAAGTTTTACAGCAGATGCACACAAAAAGAAACGGCATAACCGAAGTTATACCGTTTCAAAAACGCTTATGCTGTTTTATTGGAAGGCACCCGACTCACCCTTTCATGTTTTTTCATGAATATAGTAGCATAAAGAAAATCATTGTGTGGGGAATCTGCAAAACTGTCGTAATATTTTGCAAAAACGACGAATATTGCTTTTAGTTTTTATAAACAACGCCCCTTGGCAAAAGCCAAGGGGCGTTGTTTGTTATTGATTAAGCTCTGTATATTTTGCCGCGATTTCGTCATAGCTGTTGTAGCATTCGCTTTGAGTTAAAGTTCTTTGCGCTTTTATATAGGGCTTTGCGGCGCGGTTATATAATGTGTTACGGCGGGTTGCAATTTTTATCTCAAGCTTATTTTTGCTCTCTTTGGCGCGCAAATCAGAAAGGCGCGCTTTAAGCTCTGGCAGCTTTTCTTTGCTGCCGCTTTCCTTTGCAGCTTTCATCTGAGCAAGCGTTTCGTGAATTGCCGCCTGTATTTCGTCATCTGCCTTAAACAAATCAGCAAACACGCGGGAGTCAAATTCAATCAAACCGTCGGGATAATATTTTTTTGCGGTTTTGCGAGCAATTTTATAGTCCCTCGCCGCCTCAAGAGCATTTCTGCGCGCTTCTTTTTCTGCGGCATTCGATTTGGGCATTGCTTTTGCCGACTTTTTGCTGAAAAGAGTTAAATCCGAAAGGCCATCAAAGCCCGCGGCAACAACACTGCGGCATCTCTCAAGCTGTACGATACCCTCGGGAGTTTTGAAGCGGTTAAGCTCGCCGATAACGAAATCGGCAATCTCAATCTTCTCGTTTTCATCTCTCAACCGCTTTTGTTCTTCCTTGGAATCTTTTAAAAGCTGCTTATCCTTTTTCTTTTTTGCCTCATTAATTCTTCCGGACGAAAGAATATGGGGCTGTCTGCCGTAATAAAGCTTTGCTTCTTCGATTATTTCAACGCCCTCTGCAAGCAAATCGTCGGAAAGCATTCCGCCTGCATAATCCTCAAACATGGCGCGTATTTTTAAAACCTTGACCATAGCGCGCTGTTTTGTTTCGGTTAAATCATAGAAGAAAAACGGAATCACATTGAGCAGGGCACCGATAACGGAGGCGATTATCAAAACGCTGCAGATATGCACGAAATATTCACGGTTATAAAGCACATCATAAACATTTGAGCCGTCATAGCCGAGCATGAGCGCGGTTTGACGGTTAAGACCTGAGCTCTCATAGATGACGGGCAAAACAGAACTGGTTGCAAGGGTTATGACACTGCCGATTAACCCGACGGCGGAAAACATGCCGTCAATACGTTCGCCACTGATATACTGCTGATAGTCCCTTATATCGGCATTGAGGCTGGGATTCATAAAATGACCGAGCGAGGTTAAAAGCTGATTGATAAAGGTGAAGACAAGAAGAAGCCATATTACGCTGACCCCCTCCATTCGGATAACGGGTAGCATGGTGGCAATGAATACTATATTCAAGATATTGCTTAAAACAAGCACCTTTTTCTTGCCGTATTTTCTGATAAGATAAGGCGCAAAAAGGTTTGGCCAGAGCGAAGCATTGCCCGAAATCGCAACAATCAGCGAATACTGACCCGCACTGCATGCCTCCTGATAGTTATACATCCATCCCATAACGGTGTTGAATGAGCTTTCGAGGAAGCCAATCCATCCTGCGAGCGAGATAACCCAGAAATATTTATTTTTTGCAACAGCGCGGAATGCATCAAAAAAGCTGATTTGAACAATATGATTCTTCGGTTTTACAATTCTTTCCTGCGTGTTGACATAAACCAAAACCGAAATTGCAAATCCGACTATAAGCATGGGCGGATAAAGCACTCTGTAAACCTTTAAATCATAAAGAGTGTTGTCGCCGGTTATCGCTCTTGCGACAAGGGGCAGAAAGATACTTGCGATTGATGGAGAAAGATTTTCTACAACAGATTTAACGGCATAAACATCGGTGCGCTCAATGGTGTTGGGCGAAAGAACATTTGTGAGGCTGTCGTAGGCATCAGTCATAAAATTATAGAAAAACTGGAATCCGATATTAAACAGCAAAACAGTTATGCATTTTGCTGTTAGACCCATGTGCTCATATGGCATGCAAATAAAGCCGATACCGAGAATAACGGTTGGAATACCCATCGAAATGATATACGGGCGGTATTTGCCCTTCATGCTTTTTGTGTTATCTATCATTCGCGCTCTTAAAGCGGTCAGCGGGAAGCCCGAAAGCACGCTGATTATATAGATAACATACATTGCAGACGGGTCAATACCTATCGTGTTGCCAATCAGAACATTGCCGATACTGATAATCATGTTGCTGACGCAATAGACGATAAATTTAACACCGATTCCGCCGAATGCAAGGGATGCAATTTCTTTAAAAGGGATGTATCTGCCCTTCGGCGGTGTTTTCCAATTTGTTTTCAGCGAAACAAGCAGGTCCAAAAGCTTATTTTTGATTTCAGTCATATATTCACCTTTATTTCATTTCAAACACAAATGTGTTGACGGATTCGGGCGATAATTCCGCATCCGCACCCTCAAAAATCTTTTCAGTTAAATCGTTATCCTTATCGGTGACCGCCATTGTTACCGTACCGTTGAAGGGAAGAAGAATTTTTTTGATTTTATTTGCCGGATTTATCGCAATGACCGTCATTTTTTTGCCCCACGCAAAAGCAAGTAACATCAAATCGCTGTCTGCGCATTCAATATTAACCCTGACTGCGCCCGAAGGTATGTATTTTGAAAAATTGCCGGTTACATACAAACGCTTTGTTGTTTCAAAGGTTTTGTCATCAAGATTAATGTAGATTAAACCGTCACAGTAATCCACCTCTGAAACGGCAATCCAATGCTGCCAAGAAACGGCGTTAAGAAGTGCAAAATCTTCATACATTGTTTTTGCCGTAACCAGTGCTGAAGCCATGCCTTTATCTCTGCCTCCCTGCATATGGCACCATTCGCTCATTTTAACGGGGATTTCGGGATATTTTTTATCCATCCATTTTTTGAAACGCTTCACAAATGCAATTCTGTTGTTTAAAAACGGAACTTTAAACGGCACGGGTATGGGCAAAAAATATGAATGAATATCAACCGAATCAAGGCGCTTGCATACATTTTTATCTTTAAGAAGCGCTCTTGTGTAGGATTTGTTGAACCACCTTAAATCGCCCGATTCGGCACCCGAAAGCATAACATTTTTTAGCGTGGGTCTTTTATCGATTGCATCGGCAAAAACTCTGAAAACACGCAGAACACTTTTGGGGCGATAGTGGCATCCCTCCTGTCCGCCGTTCCAAATCCAAACAGGTTCATTAACAGGCGAAATATATTTTACGGGAACACCCTCGTTAACAAAATGCTCTGTTACATCAAGACAGTATTCAGCGAATTCTTTATAATTTTCGCCTGAGATGTTTTCACGAAAAATTTTGCCTTGGTCCGCGTGCGCCATACCGTTTTTCGTAAGACGTTCAATCGGGGAATTAACGAATAAAACAACTTCGTCCGCGCCATCCTTAACTGCCTGCTTCATCATATAGACGGCGTTTGCGTCGCGACTCCAGTCATATTGACCGGGTACGGTTTCAAAGCATTCCGTACTGCGCGCGGGCTGACTGTAAAAGCCCCTGCCTGAATGCTTTGAGCCTGCGCCGATATTATAGCGGTAGACCTGCATGCCTATACCGTTTTGCTTGCTGTAGAGCAACTCGGAAATTCTGTCTCTGACAGCCTTGCCGCTTTCTGGGTCAATATGCTCCCAGCCGCCGACAATCTGTGCCCACCAAGCACCGCTGGCACCGATGCTTTCATAGGTCTGATATTTTATATCCGGGTTTATTGTTATATTCAATCCAATCACTCCAACAGTGCATTTATTTTATTGTAGCATATATGGGCAAAAAAACAAGAAAAAAATTAACGGGCATGCAAAAAACATGCCCGTTTTGAATTATTTTATAAACTTTGCTTTTTTAAATGCCATAACCGCAAGCGGAACAATGATTATATGGCAGACAATCGCGGGAACAGCCTGCAAAAATGCGCCGCTCAAAAACATTGCAAAGCTGAACTCGGAGCCGTCAAGCCCCGCCATTATGTATCTTGCAATGCCCCAAACAACACGACCCGCAAGCATTGAGATGAGCAACGCGGGGTAGATATATACGGTTTTCTTTGGAAAAAGCTTGTATAAAACCCCGCAAAGCATGCCGTAAACCGCAAGCTCAAACGCCATTGCCGCCGCGGTGGGATACATAACAGGCGCATTGAAAATTGCGCTTCTCATAAGCGGCGCAACAAAGCCGACAACCGCTCCGTATTGCCAGCCGCAGACAAATCCGCAAATCAAAACGGGAATATGCATGGGCGCTATTGCGTTGCCCACCTGCGGCACTCCTCCCGTAATCATTGGCAAAACCATGCAAAGCGCAAGAAACATTGCTGAAAACACGGTGTTTTTAACAATCCTTTTCATAGACTAATCCTTTCTGCTAAACAGCACTCTGCTTTTTAATACCGAAAATCAACCGAAGAATTCCTCTGAACGCTTTCGGACTGCGAACAACAACGATTTTCATTCAAGGCTTTTCCCCTTTCGTTAAAATCGGCAAAGGCTCAAACCCGCAAGAATCAAAATCGCAGCAATAATTATAATTGCCATTGTGTATGGGAATAACGCCGCAACCAGCAGCCCCAATGCAAAGGCAATGCATACCGCTCCGCGTGGTTCACATCTCAAAAAATCACCGCCCGAATAAAACAGCTTGAGTCCTTGCTCATTACAGTATAATCAGCGGTGGCGTTTTTTGTTACTTATTGCCCTTTTTAAGCTCCCATTCTTTAATGCTTTTAGCCTGCTCCATCATGGTACAATAGCTTTCGTGGCGTGAAACGGGAATTTCGCCATCCTCAACGGCCTGCAAAATCCTGCATCCCTTATCCTTGACATGGAGACAGGTTGTGAATTTGCATTGTCCGATATAGGGCACAAACTCCTTGAAAGCAAAGGGCAAATCATCTTTTAAAATCGGCTCTGTTTCCTCTGTTTCAAAAGAGGAAAAGCCCGGTGTATCCGCAACATACCCGCCCTGAACCTTGAAAAGCTCGCTGTGGCGCGTTGTGTGGCGGCCTCTTCCGAGCTTGTCGCTGATTTCGCCGGTTTTAAGGGCAAGCTCGGGGTCGATAGCATTCAGAAGCGAGGATTTTCCCACGCCCGTATTGCCGCAAAATGCGCTGATGTGGTTTTGAAGTTCCGCTTTAACGGCATCAACACCCTCACCCGTGACACATGAAACTGCAAAGGCTTTTATGCCTGCACGGCGATAAATATCAACATATTCATCTGCATCGCCAAGGTCATTTTTTGTAAAAACAACTATCGGCTCAATGCCTTTATTTACCGCAAGAGCCGTGAGCCTGTCAATTATCAAAAGCACGGGTTTGGGTTCGCTGACAGAAGAAACGATAAACAGTCTGTCAACGTTTGCGACGGGCGGGCGCATAAGAACACTTTTGCGCTCAAATATTTCGTCAATCGTGTTTTCCGCCTTGTCATTTATGCTGATTGAAACACGGTCGCCCGCAAGCGGTTTTATACCCGATTTTCTGAAAACGCCTCGTGCCTTGCATTCGTATATTTCACCGACGGCTTCCACATAGTAGAAGCCGCCGATGCCTTTTAATATGATTCCTTCAAGCTTTGTCATAAATTATTCTGCCGCCTTGCCGACAATAAGAGTTACAGTTGTTGAAGTGTCATAGGTTGTTGTTATGCCGATAAAGCTTGACGAAGAAGCGGAGGGTGACTGCGAGATAACCTTGCCTACCTGCATAGGGTCATAAACATCCTGATATTCACGGGTAACATTGTTAAAGCCCGATGCTCTGAGCTGAGATACAGCCGCTTCAAAGGTAAGACCCTGAACAGAGGGCATTGCCTTGCGGTTGCCGCTGCTGATGATTCCCGACGATGAATATGAGCCGTTGGAGATAACAGCAGGATTCTGCGTAAAGTCAACCGTGCAGGTATAGAACTCATCATTGTCAATATAAACCTTAACGGAAACATTTTCGCCGCTTCCCTCAACATCAAAAGTATAAGGGCTGCCGTCCATAAGCAGTGTTGTGCTGCGGACGGATTCATTATTAACAAACACCTCAAAGCTGCCGCGTGTGCCGCCGGTTGAGGGCAGGTCAATCTGAATTGTTGCCTTTCCGGTTTCGGGGATTCCGTTGCTTACGATAAGCTTAACCTTACTTCCGAGAATAACCTTTTCTCCTGCTTCAGGGTCTGTTCCGATAACAACACCGGCTTCTTCCGAGCTGTTTTCATAAACAATTTCGGGGTCAACAACAAGGCTTGCGGATTCGATTATAGCCTTTGCCATTTCAAGGTCCCAACCGATTACATTATCGGGCACCTGAATCAAATCCTGGTCGCTTGCAAAATAAATTGTTATTAGCGAGCCGCCGCTAACCTCTGTTGATGCGCTCGGGTCTGTTCTGATAACCGTGCCGAACTCTTCAACAAGGTTAAGGGTGGGAATTGCCTGGACCGTAAAGCCCTTGCTTTCAAGCGTTTCTTTTGCAAGCTCATACTGATAACCCGTAACATCGGGAACAACCATTTCCTTTGCGTTGTCGGCAACAGAAAGAGTAACAACTCTTTCTTCACCTTCCTTGAACTTGTAGCCGCTTGTGGGATTCTGATAGAAAACATCACCGTCCTCATAAGCGCTGTTTGAAACGGGGTCAATTATAAATACAAAGTCCTTTTCATAGTCAGTGCCTTTAATCTCGGTTTCATAGTTCATTCCGAAGAAGTTGGGAACGGTATATGAATTGCCCTGGAAAACATCGGTAAAGAAGAAGAGGAATGCAAAAACAACAAGTGCAAGAATCAATACACCGATACCTACGCCGATTGCAATAAGGCCGCCTCTGCCTCTACCCTCGTCCTGCTCGTCCTCGTCAAATTCAGGCTCCTCAACAATGGGCTGAAGCTTTTTGGGCGGAGTAACAACGGGAGGTGCCGTGTTAACCGCAGGCTTTTTGGGAACATATTTTGTGGGGTCGTTATCAACAAAATAGTCGCGCTGGAATCTTATTGTAGGGTTTCTCTTGAACTCTTCAATATCAAGAAGCATTTCCGCGGCGGACTGATATCTGTCCTTGGCATTTTTCTGCATCGCGTGCATAACAATCTGCTCAAGTCCGACGGGAATGGAGCTGTTAAGCTCTCTGGGGCGCTTGGGGTCGCTCTGAAGCTGCATGAGCGCAACAGAAACGGAATTATCGCTTTGAAACGGAAGCTGACCCGTAAGCATTTCATAAAGAACAACGCCGACGGAATAAATATCCGCTCTGTCGTCGGTTGTATCTCCCCTCGCCTGCTCGGGGCTGATGTAATGAACGGAGCCTATCGCGCTGTCGGTCATTGTTTTTGTGTCGCTGTAGCTGAAGCGGGCAATGCCGAAGTCCGTAACCTTAATATTGCCGTTTGAGAGAAGCATTATGTTCTGGGGCTTGATATCTCTGTGAACAATGCCCTTGTCGTGAGCGTGCTGAAGCGCACGGAGAATCTGCATTGTGAAATGCACGGTTTCTTTTATGCCGAGCCTTCCCTGCTGCTCAATATATTCTTTGAGAGTAATACCCTCAACATGCTCCATAACAATATACTGGAGCCTGTCGCCATAGCTGACATTGAAAACCTTAACTATGTTGGGATGCGACAAAACAGCGATAGCCTTGGATTCATTCTTGAATCTGCGTCGGAATTCCTCGTTGGCAAGATACTCCTCTTTAAGAATTTTAACCGCAACCGTTCTGTCATCAATATTATCATAAGCTTTATAGACAACCGCCATGCCGCCAACGCCGATAACCTCTTGGATTTCATAGCGTCCGTCAAGTCTTTTACCTGTATAATTATCCATTGTAAACTTTCCTTTCAAAATCACAAGTCAAAATATGCTTCAGTTTTCAACGGCAACAACCGTTATATTGTCGCCGCCACCGTTTTGATTTGCAAGATTAACAAGTCTGTCTGCATAATCATAATAGCATCCGTCGCCCGTAAGCTTCAGGATATCTTCGGCTTCAATGTAATTAGTCAGCCCGTCGGAGCAAAGAATAAGCAAATCGCCGTCATCAAAAGGCTCCTGACAAAAATCAACCTTGATGCTCTCGTCAACACCGAGCGCTCTGGTGATTATATGCTTGTCGGGATGGTCCTCCGCCTCCTGCTCGGTTATACGGCCAATCTCAACCATTCTTTGAACAACGGAATGGTCACGCGTAAGCTGATTAATATTTCCGCCTGATATTTTATAAGCCCTGCTGTCACCCGCATGAGCTATGTAAACAAAAGAATTAGCGATTAGGGCGGCAACAACCGTTGTTCCCATGCCCTCATACTTTTCATCAGTCAGGGATAAATCATAAACGCATTTGTTTGCCGCTTCAACAGCAGAAATAAGCAGACTTTTAACGGAAATGTCGCTCATGCCGCCGTAATAGCGCTCCGTAACTCTTCCTTTTATCGCCTTGACCGCTTCGGAGCTTGCGAGAGCACCCTCCGCCGCGCCGCCCATGCCGTCACAAACAACAGCAAACACAGCGCCGTCCGAAAGCTCGCTTGCCGCATATGAATCCTGATTGTTGTCACGGACAAGGCCGACATCGGTCCTTGCAACAATTTTCATTGTTTATCCCCCTTTGCCTGATTTTTGTTTTCCTTAAGCCTTAACTGGCCGCAGGAAGCATCAATATCTGACCCGAGCTTGCGCCTCACCGTTGCGGTTATACCGCTTTTGGCAAGTATTGCAACAAATTTTTCAATTCGTTCGGGTGTGCTCGGTTTATACGGACTTTCCTCAACCTCGTTAACGGGTATAAGATTGACATGGCAAAGCATGCCTTTGAGCTTTGAAGCAAGCTGTTTTGCGCATTCATCTGTGTCATTAAAACCCGACAGCATTGAATATTCAAACGATATTCTGCGCGAGGTTTCGGTTGTATATCTTCTGCAAACTTTCAGCAAGCCGTCAACGGGATAGCTTTTGTTGACGGGCATGATTTTGCTTCTGATTTCGTCATTTGGTGCGTGGAGTGAGATTGACAAAGTGAGCTGAAGCTTTTTTTCAAGAAGCTCCTCGATTTTCGGAACAAGTCCGCAGGTTGAAAGAGAAATGTTTCTCATCGAAATATTAAGCCCTTTTTCGTCTGTGATAAGCTCCAGAAAACGCATAACATTGTCAAAATTATCGAGAGGCTCGCCCATACCCATTAGAACTATGTGAGAAATGCGCTCGCCCAAATCCTTTTGCGCGGCATAAAGCTGTGAAAGTATTTCACCCGCACGCAGGCTTCTTTTAAATCCGCCGAGGGTTGAAGCACAAAAAGCACAGCCCATTTTACAGCCAACCTGCGAAGAAACACAGATTGTGTAGCCGTATTTATATTTCATAACAACGCTTTCGATAAAATCGCCGTCATGAAGCGCAAAAAGATATTTAACTGTGTTATCGAGCTTTGACACCTGCTTTCTTGCGATTTGGCAATTATAAAGCGGAAGCTTTTCTGCCAACTCTTCACGCAGATTTTTCGGCAGGTTTGTCATTTCGTCATAGCTGCCAGCAAGATGGCGATGAAGCCATTCATAAACCTGCTTTGCGCGGAATTTTTGGATTCCGAGAGCCGAAAACTCTGCCGAAAGCTCGTCAAAGGTCATTGAAAGAATGTCACGGCTCATCGTTTACCTCCGTTTTTGCAAAAAACAGCAACAAAGAAGCCGTCTGTTGAATGAATATGCGGCATGAGGGTCAGATATTTATCGCCCTCGCCGTAACGCGGCAATTCGGGAAACACGTTAACCGCGGAAAATTCGGGATGCTCGCTCAAGAATCTGTCGCAAACCTCTGAATTTTCTTTGGGGTTAAGGGTGCATGTGGAATAAACCAGCCTGCCGCCGTCCTTTAAATATTTTGTGGCATTACAAAGTATACGATACTGCAATTCAGGTAAATTGTCAATATCCTCACGGCTCTTGAAACGTATCTCGGGCTTACGGCGGATTATGCCCAAACCCGAGCATGGCACATCGCAAAGCACCCTGTCCGCAAGACCGTAGTTTTCGTTAAATATGGATGCATCCGAAAGATAAGCGAAAACATTGCCCAGACCCAGCCTTTGTGCGCCGCTTTTTATAAGCTCAACGCGGGACTGATAGATGTCAAACGCTCTGACAACGCCGGTATTCTTCATTATTTCAGCGATTGTGAATGCCTTTCCGCCAGGAGCGGAGCAAAGGTCAAAAACGGTTTCACCGGGCTGCGGGTCAACCGCCTTGCAGCAAATCTGCGAAGCGATGTCCTGCGCGTGGAAAAAGCCCTGCTTATATGCCTCAAGCTCATCAACGCTGCCCGTATTGCCGATAATCAAAGCGTCGGGCATAACTTCTGTTTTTTCGGAAACAACACCCTCTTCAGCAAGCTTCCAGATAAGCTCGTCCGCGCTGATTTTGGTTGTGTTTGCGCGGATAACAACCGGCGGGGCTTCAAGTGCCTTTTCAGCAAGAGCTATTGCGTTATCAAAACCGTAAGACTCAATCCAAAGAGAAATGAGCCATTCGGGGCATGAATATTTTATTGCAAGAT
Organism: Acutalibacteraceae bacterium; assembly: GCA_045532895.1. Taxonomy (GTDB): domain Bacteria; phylum Bacillota; class Clostridia; order Oscillospirales; family Acutalibacteraceae; genus CAG-177. The sequence continues at coordinate 19,811 of JAZSGU010000090.1, forward strand.
AGTTGGGGTCTGTTTCCGAGGTTTCAGGCAGGCGAAGCCCGTTATCGGAAACTCGGCGCAAAACAGCGTTGACCATAGAAGCGGCAAAATATGATTTGTTTACCTTTGCAAGATTAACGCTTTCGTTAACAGCCGCCCTTGACGGCACCTTATCCATAAACAAAAGCTGATATGTACCCATTCTCAGAATGGTGTGAAGCTCGGGCTTGAGCTTTCTTACCGGCTGGTTGAGATAAAGGCCGAGGTTATAGTCAATGAGAATGAGTCTGTCAAGCGTACCGTAAACGATGTTGCAGACAAAGGCTTTGTCGCGCTCATCGAGCTCGGGATTCTCTTTTAAAAGACTGTCGACAACAAGATTTGAATATGCTCCGTCCTTGTGGACTTTTAAAAGAGCTTCAAACGCAACCTGTCTTGCACTTTTCATTTATTCAGCATCCTTTCGGAAATCAATTTCTTCTGTTATTAAATCTTAAAACAAGCCTCAAAAGGTTTGCAAGCGCAACAATAAGCGATGCAACATAAGTCATAGCAGCCGCTTTGAGCACTTTTTTCGCGCCGTTTGTTTCGTCATCATAAAGCAGGCCCGTTTCTTCAATAACCTTGATTGCTCTGTTGCTTGCGTTAAACTCAACAGGAAGGGTTACAAGATGAAAAACGGATATTGCTGCATAAAGAAGCAAACCAATGGTGATAAGCGGCTCAAAGCCGAGAAAATAGCCCAAAATCGCAAGGGGAATACCTAAAGTAGAGCCAATATTGCAAACGGGAACAAGGGTGTTGCGCACTTTGATAGGCACATAGTTTTCCGCATGCTGTGCGGCATGACCCGCTTCATGGCACGCGATGCCGACCGCGGCAATGGAAGAGCCTCCGTAAACCTCGGTTGAAAGCCTGATAACCTTGGCTTTCGGGTCATAGTGGTCGCTCAACTTACCCGAAACCTGCTCAATTCTGACATCGTTGATACCGTAGTGGGTAAGCACGGCCTGCGCGGCATAAGCACCGGTTATTCCTCTTGTGTTGCCGACCTTGGCAAATTTGCCGTAGGTGGATTTAACCCTGACCTGAGCCCACAAGGCAAGAAGCATTGCGGGAATAACAAGAATTATATAGTAATAATCATAAAAGAAAAACGGCATATCCTTCTCTCCTTTTATTCAAACTTATCGCTGATGTTTACGGGGTTACCTCTCATAAAATCGGCGGCAGACATTGCCTTTTTACCCTCTGCCTGAACATTCAAAATTTCAATGCAGTTGCCGTCGCCGCAGGCAACAACAAGTCTTTTACCGTTTTCGGTAACCTCACCTGCCGCGCCGCCCTTTTGCGAAACAACAACACTTTTATGAATCTTAACCTTTTTGCCGTTTAAAACAGCGGTTGCTGACGGCCAAGGTGAAAGACCTCTGATTTTATTATGCACCTCGCGTGCGGACAAATTCCAGTCAATCGGTGACAGCTCCTTGGAAAGCATCGGAGCATATGTGAACTCTGCGTGATTTTGCTTTTGGGGCTTCAATTCGCCGTTTTGCAATGCGGAAATCGTTTGCTCAAGCACCTCGGCTCCGAGAGCAGAAACTCTGTCATGAAGCTCACCCGCTGTTTCATTTTCACCGATTTCAAGCTCGGATGTTATTAGCATATCACCCGTGTCAAGGCCCTCATCCATCTGCATTGAGGTTACGCCCGTTTTTTCACAGCCATTGATAACCGACCACTGAATGGGTGCCGCTCCGCGAAGCTTGGGCAGCAAAGAAGCATGAATGTTGATGCAGCCGTATTTCGGGAATTCAAGAATCTCCTTGGGCAGTATTTTGCCGTAGGCAACAACAATCACCAGCTCGGGATTGGCTTCTTTAAGCATTTCAAAAGCCGTGCCGTCTCTCATTTTGAGCGGCTGATAAACGGTTAAACCGTTTTTGAGCGCAAGCTCTTTTACAGGCGGCGGAGTCAAAATCATTTTTCTGCCCTGAGGCTTATCGGGCTGGGTAAAAACGCCCGTTATTTCGTGGCCGCAGTCAATAAGCTTTTGAAGGCAGGGAACAGCAAATTCGGGAGTTCCCATAAAAACTATTCTCATTCTTTCGTCTCCTTGCCCTTAATTACGCGCTGTGTGAAAACAATGCCGTCAAGGTGGTCAAGCTCATGGCAGAAGCAACGGGCTTTGAGCTGTTCGCCCTTATAAACGCACCATTTTCCGTTTCTGTCCTGCGCTTTAACCCTGACAACCGCGGGTCGGCAGGTAACACCGGATTCACCCGGCAAAGAAAGGCAGCCCTCTTCCTCAAACTGTTCGCCCTCGGAGCTGATAATTTCGGGGTTAATGAGCTCAATATATCCGTCGCCGCAGTCAATAACCACAACGCGCCTTAAAATACCCACCTGAACAGCCGCAAGACCCACGCCGTTTGCGTGATACATGGTTTCTTTCATATCGTCGAGAAGCTGCCAGAGGCGGTTATCAAATTTTTCAACTTTACGGGAAGTTTTTGCCAAAATCGGGTCACCGATTTTAACGATATTTCTGATTGCCATAAATGTCAATCCTTTCAAATGCTATGATAATTATAATGTAATATTATATTGTTGTTTCGGGATTCATATCCGCAAAAACGGTTACTTTTGAAAAACGCGAATCTGAACCCGTTTCAATAAGTATTTTTGAAATCATCTGTCTTAAACGCGCGGAATTACGGCACTTGATTATAAGCCTGTGCCTGTATTTTCCGTTGACCTTTGCCACCCTTGCGGGCATAGGTCCGAGGGCGATTACCTTTTCACCCTTGAATTCGCTGCCGACATATTTTTTGAGAAGGTCAAGAGTTTCTCTTGCTGCGGACTTAACTATTGTTTCGTTTTCGCCCGTAAATCCGATGACACAAAGGTCACAGTAGGGCGGATAAACGAGTGCCTTGCGCAAAGTGATTTCCGTTTTGAAGAATTCGTCGTAATCCTGCTTTGCGGCAAGCCTTATTATTTCATTTTCAGGAGTGAGAGTTTGAATAACCGCTTTGCCTTTAAGCTCTCCCCTGCCGGAGCGGCCGACAACCTGCGTAAGCAGGGAAAAGGTTTTTTCGAGGCTTCTGAAATCGTCGTTATAGAGCTGTTGGTCAACCGAAACAACGCCCACAAGCGTTACATTCGGAAAATTGAGCCCTTTTGCGACCATTTGAGTGCCTATCATTATATCATATTCGCCTTTTGCAAAGCTATCCAGAAGCTTTTCGTGAGAATTTCTGCCCGCGGTGGAATCGGTATCCATTCGGACTATTCTTGCGTCGGGAAGAAGTTTTGCAAGCTCTTCTTCGATTTTTTGAGTGCCGAAGCCTGAATAACGCACGGCATCTTCGCCGCACTCCGGGCATACGCTTGAAAATGAAACAGAATGTCCGCAATAATGGCACATCAGTCTGTTATTTGCGGAGTGATATGTCATTGAAATGCTGCAATGCGGGCAGCATATGACTTCGCCGCAGGAATTGCAGGCGGCAAAGGTGTGAAAACCGCGTCTGTTTATCAACAGAATGGACTGCCTGCCGTTTTCAAGATTTTGTTTCAGGCACTCATAAAGAGTTTGGCTTATCGCTTTACTGCCCTGCGCCTTTGGCTCGGAGCGCATGTCAACCGTCACTACCTCGGGCAAAACCGCGCTTCCGTATCTTTGTGTCAGGGTGCAAAGCTCATATTTGCCGCTTTGAGCCGCGGCATAGCTTTCAACGCTCGGTGTTGCGGATGCAAGCAGAAGCAGGCTTTTATTATATGCCGCTCTGTATTTGGCAACATCTATTGCGCTGTATCTCGGAGTCTGTTCGGATTTATATGTATGCTCCTGCTCCTCGTCGATAATGATTAAACCGATATTTTCCGCAGGGGCAAAAACCGCACTTCTTGTGCCGATAATAATTTTTGCTTCGCCGTTTTTAACGCGCTTCCATTGCTCAAGCCTTTCGCGCACGGAAAGAGCGCTGTGAAAAACGGCAATATCTCCGCCGTATCTTTTGCAGAAAAGCGAAAGAGTCTGGGGGGTTAAGCCTATCTCGGGCACCATAACTATAACAGCTCTGCCCTCGTCAACCACCTTGTCGATAACGCTCATATAAACCGAGGTTTTACCGCTGCCCGTTACGCCGTAAAGCAGAGAAACCGCCGCCTTATTCTGCGATGAAAGAGCCGTAAGCTTATCATAAGCCTCCTGCTGTTCGCCCGTGAGCTTAATCGGAGTTCTGCTGCCGACCTCGTTAACAAAATCGGGCAGATTTATAACCTCCTGCTCATAAAACTCCGCCGCTCCGTTTTTGACAAGAGCGTTAGCAACAGCGGGAGTAAGCCCCGTAAAATAGCAAAGCTCTTTAACGCTTGCCGTTCCGATATCGCGCAAAACATCCGCCATCTGCTGTTGCTTTTTGGTGAGCTTGACTTCGACTTCTTTGCCCGTTAAACGCATCATTCTGACAGTTAAATTGCCGAGATTGCGCACGGCATCACGGCTGCTGACAAGCAAGCCTTTTTTGACAAGAGAGTCGGTGATTGAGGGGGTATGTTCCATTGCAAGCGCCTTGAAAATACTGTCACTTTTTATAAAAATACCCTTCGAAGAAAGATATTCAAAAATTTCTTTCTCCGCGCCGCATAAAGAGGCGGCTTTTTCTTTGTCATAATCACCGCTGACGGCATAGGACACAACCATGCGGTGATTTATGCCTGACGGGAGCATTGCTTTTGCGGCTTCATAAAGGGTGCAGAATGTCCTTTCCTTTATCCACCTTGCAAGCTCCAGCATTTCATCGCTCAAAAGCGGAGCTTCGTCAAGCACCTCAGCAATTTTTTTGAGCCTTTTGCCCTCGGTATAATCGGTTACATCAAATATGATGCCAAGCCTTTTTTTATTGCCGTTGCCGAAAGGCACGGTTACACGGCAGCCCTTTTGAGCCGCCGCTTCAAGCTCGGGAGGAATGATATAGTCAAATTCTTTATCAAAGGTGAAAACCGCAGCATCAACCGCAACCCTTGCATATTTCATTTGACTCCCTCCCTTTCTTGAACTGATTTTCTAATCAGATGTTTCTGATTTCTTCCGGCTCAACGATAACATAGTCTCCTGCAAGAATCTCTTCAAGAGCAACGCTTACGGGCTTCTCTGTCATAATAATCTTGTTTGCTTCTGCGTTTTCGGAAATTTCTCTTGCTCTTTTTGCTGTTGCAGTAACAAGAGAATAACGGCTGAGATGGTTGGTGAGAACACCTCTTAAATCGGGATTAAACATTGTTGATTACCTCGCTTATAATTTTTTTGTTCCTTGCGGTTTTTTGCCTTTCCGCTTTTATTATTGTTTCGATTCCGCTGACTGCATTTTCAACGGTGTCGTTAATAACTATATAGTCATATTCGCTCGCTCTGCGAACTTCTTCACGGGCGATAACAAGGCGGTGGTTGATTGTTTCTTCGTCCTCGCTGCCACGTCCGCGAAGCCTTTCTTCAAGAACTTTCATTGAGGGCGGCATAAGGAAAACGCTGATAACATCGGGATAAAGCTCCCTTATCTTTGCCGCTCCCTGAACCTCAATTTCAAGAAAAACAGCTTTGCCCGCTTTGAGCATTTCGTCAACGGGGTCTTTCGGCGTGCCGTACATATTGCCGTTATACTCGGCATATTCAAGCATTTTATTTTCTGAAATTTTCTTTTCAAAATACTCTCTGTTAACAAAATAATAGTGAGTGCCGTCAATTTCGCCCTCTCTGCTTTGGCGCGTTGTCATTGAGATAGAAACACGCATATCGTCATTTGCGGCAAGGAGCTTGTTCATAACCGTGCCCTTGCCCGAGCCGGAGGGACCCGAAAAGATTATAAGAATACCCTTATCAGTCATCTTCATCCTCCTCATCCTCAAGCTCGTCCATATCGTCGTTAAGCCTGTTTGCAACAGTTTCGCTTTGAAGATAGGTTAAAATGACATGATCGCTGTCGGTAATAATAACGGCTCTTGTGCGCCTGCCGTGAGTTGCATCAATAAGAGTTCCCTTTTCCTTGCTCTCCTGAATAATTCGCTTTATCGGAGCGGATTCGGGGCTGACTATCGCAACAAGGCGGCTTGCATTAACCATATTACCGAAGCCGATGTTGATTAACTTCATTGCACTTCCTCCGTTATTCGATGTTTTGAATCTGTTCGCGGATTTTTTCAATTTCCGCCTTTATGGAAACAACCCTGCGGGCAATTTCAACATCCTGCGCCTTTGAGCCGATGGTGTTAGCCTCGCGGTTAAGCTCCTGTACAAGGAAATCCATCTTTTTGCCGATTGCCTCGCTTGAATCAAGGAAAGAGCGAAGCTGTGAAATGTGGCTGCGCAGCCTTACGGTTTCTTCCGCAACGGCAATTTTATCGGCGAATATTGCGGCTTCTGTGAGTATTCTCTGCTCTTCGATATGAGCGTCATTAAGAAGCTCGCGGAGCCTTGCAAGAAGCTTTTCGTTATATTCGGCAACCGTCTGCGGAGAACGCTCTTCGATAAACTCAACGTTTTTGATTATTTCATCGAGCCTTGAAAGAACATCGTCACGAAGCCTTGCACCCTCACGCTCACGCATTGCAACAAAGCCATTAAGCGCCTCTTCGGCAACAACGCTGACCGCCGCCCATATTCTGTCCTCATCCGCCGCCTGCTTGCGCACGGAGAAAATATCGCCGACTCTTGCTATATCGGAAACCTTAACATCGTTTTCAAGCCCGTAGGTTTCGGCAAGCTCTTTGTAAGCATCGATATATCCTTTAACAAGAGAGTGGTTGAGGCTGATTATTGTGTCTGGCTCTTCAACAGCTTCAATCTGGACATAGCACTCCATTTTGCCCCTTGTGAGCCTGCCGTTGAAAAAGCTTTTGAGCTTTTCGTCAAGAAAACCGTAGGTTCTTGAAAGCTTTGATGAGAATTCAAAATATCTGTGGTTAACGCTTTTGATTTCAACCGTTATATTCATACCGTCCACAAGCTGCTGTGCTCTGCCGTAGCCGGTCATACTTTTAATCATTGTTTAAAACATCTCCAATTTTTTATTAAACATGGCCGCAGGTGCAGCCGGATGCAAGCGCTTCGGGGATTTCAACGCTCAATTCCTCGCCGCCCGAAAAGCCGAGCCTTTCAAACGCCGCCGAAGAAATTGATTTTGAGATTTTGGCGATATAAGCGTTGCGGTTTGCGGCATAGTTCATTGCCGCCCTTGCAAGCCCCTCGGTTATAACCGTATCGGTGCAATTAACCGTGAGAAACTGCATAAAATATCCGTCAAGCGAAAATGTGCAGCAGCCTGCCTCAGCTTCGCCGTCAAACGCTTTCATTCCCAAAGCATTTTCGTTTTCAAAAGGAATAAATCTTATCATTTTGAGCCTCCGCCCGTTTTCATTCCCGCCGCCTTAAAGAGGCTTTCAACCTCGGCAGGGGTTAAATCACGCCATTGACCGGTTTGGAGCATGCCGAGCTTTATCGGACCAACAGCAATTCTTCTGAGCCTTGCGACCTCTAAATTCTGCGACTCGCACATGCGGCGAATCTGTCTGTTCCTGCCCTCGCGCAGAACTATCTCGAGCACCGCCCTGCCCTCTTCTTTTGAAACAACAAAGACATCGGCGGGGGCGGTCAATCTGCCGTCAAGCTCAACACCGGTTGCAAGAATGTCAATTTGCTCAGCCGTCGGCTCGGGGCGCACGGTTACGCGGTAGGTTTTGGGAACATGCTTTGAGGGGTGCATCATTGCATTGGCAAATGCGCCGTCATTTGTCATGATAAGCGCACCCTCTGAAACTCTGTCAAGCCTGCCGACGGGATAAATGCGTTCTTTAACATCCTTGACAAGCTCAAGCACACACTTTCTGCCCAAATCGTCATCCGTGGTGGTAACATATCCTCTGGGCTTGTTGAGCAGAATATAGCGTTTTTCGCCCTGCTTTATAACCTTTTTGCCTTTGACAAGAACAGTGTCTTTTTTCGGGTCAACGCTGTCACCTATTTGAGCAACCGCACCGTTGACCTTAACCGCACCGCTTCTTATCATTTCTTCCGCCTTACGCCTTGAAGCAATGCCGGCTTCTGAAAGGTATTTTTGAAGCCTGATTCTGTTATCGGCCAATTATTTCACCTCTGAAATTCCAAAAAATCTTTCATTCTCCTAATGAATTTTGAAAATAATCCTTCTTTTGCCTGCGGCTCATCAATCGGAGCAGGGGCGGTTATGCGCTCAACAAATTCAGCCGCTTCAATCGGCACCTCGTCGATTATCTTTTCACCCGAAAAGAACTCCGCCGTGCCGACTATTTCGCCCGCGTTAACGGGAGCATATTCAAACGGCTTTATTTTTATGCTGACTTTGCAATCCCTTCCTTTGAGCCATACGGGCTGATAGGAAAGACGCACCGCCGCAGTCTGCGCCCGGCCACCGACAACTTTTAACCGCACATTGCTTAAATCACAGCTCATGTTTACCGCTTCGCATTGCGAAAAGCCGTATTCAAACATGGCAACATGGTCATTCCAATCATCGCGCGCATTTAGCGTTACCGCAACAAGCACGATTCCGCCGCGCTCTGCGGCGCTGACAAGGCACCTGCCGCTTTTCTTTGTGAAACCCGTTTTAACACCAATCGCATCCGGATATTTCCACAAAAGTCTGTTGTGGTTGGTCAGGGTGCGGGCATACGGCGGGTTGCCGTAGGTAAGCTTTGCTGTTTTCTGCGAGCATATCGCGGCAAATTCGGGATTTTCAATGCTTTCGCAGGCAAGAAGTGCCATATCGTAAGCAGTTGAATAATGATTTTTGTCATCAAGACCCGATGCGGTCACAAAATTTGTGTTTTCCATGCCTATCTGCGATGCGCGCTCATTCATCAGGCTTGCAAAGCCCTCGGGGCTGCCGCCAATCACATAAGCCACCGTGTTTGCGGCATCATTGCCCGATTGGAGCAGCATTCCGTAAACAAGCTCACGCAGAGAAACGCTGTCGCCCGCCATCAGCCCCATTGAAGTGCCCTCAACGGCAACCATTTCTTTTGTAACGGTTACTTCGGTTTCGGGAATACCCGCTTCAAGCGCAAGCAGCGATGTCATTATCTTGGTTGTGCTTGCCATTGACATGCGTTTGTGCGCATTCTTTTCAAAAAGCACTTCACCGCTGTTAGCGCACATAAGCACGGCACTCTGAGCTGAAACGCCGATTACATCCGCAAAAGCGGAAAGCTCAAACGGCATTATAAGCATACAGGCAACGACAAAAGCGATTATTTTCTTTTTCACAAGCCTCACCCTAACATATCGTAAATATTAAAATATATGCGGGTGAGAAAAAATTAATTATACCGTAGGCTCGGTTGAAGCCATGTAGTTGTTAATTGCAGTATCAACGGTGTTATCCTTATTCTTGAGCTGGCTGATAACATCAGTTGCCTTATCAACGATATCGGGTACCATGCCGATAACTCTTTCAACAGAGCCTTCCGCCGCGTTGATGTATTTAACAGACACGCTGCCGTTATTGACAACAAGGAATGCAACGGGAGAAATGGTGATGCCTGCGCCGCCGCCACCGCCGAAAAGCTCCTGATTGCTCTTTGAAGGGAAGTCTGTGCCGCCCGAAGCAAAGCCGTATGTTACCTTTGAAACGGGGATAATCTGAAGAGTTTCGCTAATCTTAATGGGCTCGCCGATAATTGTGCTCACATCGACAAGGTCTTTGATTTTTTCGATTGATGTGCCGAGGATTCCTGATGCTGACTGTTCTTTCATTTTGTTTTCCGCCTTTCATAAATTAAATTATTTTATATTCTGCTTTTCCACATCAGCCTTAGGTGCTTTACTGTGCTTAAGCAGTTTTATAACAACTTTGAACAGCATCTCAAATGCCAAAACAATAACTGCATTTATGAGAGCTATCGGTCTTACGGAAACCTTTGTATGAAGCCTTGCTTCGGTTTTGCCGTAAATAAAATCGGGTACTATTTCGAGATTGTATTTCTTAATGCGCATATTGCTGACTATCAGCCCCATTGCGGGGAATGCCGCCGAGCAGACTTTGCCGTATTTTATGGCAGTTTCTGCCGAGTCGCCTGCACCCACATTCATTGAAATATAAAGCTCTTCAAAAAGGAACGCTCTGCCGATGCGTTTAAACATGCCGCCCACAGCCTTTGCCGCATCCTTTAAGAGCTGAACAACGCCGCTCACACCGCGGTTACGGTAGAAACGGACAAACATGTTATCCTTTTTCTTCTTTTTGGGCTCGGGAATAATTTCGCTTTCTTCCTTCGGCTTTTCTTCTTTTTTCTTTTTCTCCTTTTTGGGCTTCTTTTCATCCTTTTCCTTTTTGGGGAGAATGTTGAAGTTCAAAAAGAGCCAGCCGACGGAGAGCGCAACATCGTCCTCATAATGAACGGTAATTTTAAATTTCACGGAGAGTAAAATCACGAAGAACGCTATTATTCCGAGTATCACATAAAGCGCCGTCAAATTATCCCCTCCTTTTATTCTTCTTCAACATTAAAAAAGTTTCTGATCTGTTCGCCCTGCTCGTTATCAATCTCGTCATCCTGCTCCTGCTCGATTTCGGGCTTTTCGGGAAGCTCGGGCAAATCCGCAAGAGAAGAAAGGCAGAAGCAGCGCAGGAAATCCGGCGTTGTGCCGTAAAGCAAGGGTCTGCCGGGGAGGTCAAGCCTGCCCTTTTCTTCAAGCAAGCCCTTTTGGCAAAGCGTTGAAACAACGCCGGAGCAATCAACGCCTCTTATCTGCTCTATGTATGCCTTGGTTACGGGCTGATTATATGCAACAACCGCAAGCACCTCAAACGCCGCGGGTGAAAGCGGAGCATTTTTCTTTATGTCAAGAACGCTTCTGACCTGCTGCGCATATTCAACACGGGAGCAAAGCTGATATTTGCTGCCGAGGCGCAGAAGGCAGATTCCGCTGCCGCGCTCGTCAAGACTCCGTGAAAGCTCCCACAGCGCGCCGGTGACAACCTCTGTTTCAAGCTCCAGAGCCTCTGCAATTCGGGTTGCCTCAACGGGCTCACCCGAAGCAAAAAGAATCGCTTCGCATGCGGCTCTTATTTGTTCATTCGTCAATTTCAATACTCTCCCCTCTGCCCTGCAGCAAGGTTATGTCAACATTATCTCCCTGACCCTCAATATGGATTCGTTTTGCCTTTGCCATTGCAAGAAGCGCAAGAAAGGTTGCAACCATTTCGGAGCGGGACTCTGCGCCCTCAAAAAACACAGAGAGTTTTCTGCTTTTTCTGCTTTTGAATTTATCGATAATAAAGCTGATTCTTGAGGAAACGGAAACTATTTTATGGGCAACAATGCCCCTGAAGGCTTCAATCGGAGGCGGAAGCTTGCGCTTACCCTTGCCGACCGCCGCCATATATGCCTTAAAAATTTCAACCGGCTCATGAGTGCGGGTGTAGGTCATATCAACCTCAATCTCTTCAGGCTCTCTTGCATAAAACTCAAAGCCCTTGGCCTGATTTTGAAGCTTGCCCGCAACGAGCTTGCAGTCCTGATATTCCGTCAGTTCACCGCGAAGCTCCTCAACCAATTTTTCGGCTTCTTCATGCACTGGAAGCAACGAAACGGTTTTTATATACAGAAGCCTTGCCGCCATTTCAAGAAATTCGCTTGAAACATCGAGGTTATCCTCCTGCATTTGGCGGACATATTCAAGATACTGCTCAATTATTTCCATTATCGGAACATCATTGATGCTGACCTTCTTTTTTGAGATAAGCTGAAGCAGCAGGTCCATGGGACCTTCAAAGACCTCCAGCTTATATTGTAGCTTTTCCAAGGAATAACCCCTTTCGGTTTATATGAATAATCTGAACGGCAATTCCGTGATAAATGAGATAAGACTCATAAGCTTACCGCTTAAAAATGCAAGCGGAACATCAAGAACACCGATAAATATAAGCACAAAAATGCCGATGATTATATAACGCTCATACTTAATGATTTTGTAGTAATATTTTGACGGTATAAGTATGCTGACTATTCTTGAGCCGTCCAGCGGAGGGATAGGAAGCAAATTAAACACGGCAAGGCTGACGTTTATCTGCGCGGCAAAATAGAAAAACCACATGATTATTTCGCCGAGGAGTGAACCCGTTGCATTAACCGCAACCGACGCACCGTTTGACAAAAGCATGAATATGATTGCCATGATTATATTGGCAAGCGGACCTGCAAGAGCTGTTAAAGCCATGCCAACACGCATATTAACCTTGCGGTTAAAGCGTCTTGGGCTGACGGGAACGGGCTTTGCATAGCCGAAGCCTACAAGAAAAATCATGAGCGCACCGATAAGGTCAATATGGGCGAGCGGCGCAAGGGTGAGCCTGCCTTTGAGTCGGGGCGTGTCGTCACCAAGCTTTGTTGCCACAAGCGCATGCGCATATTCATGAATGGGCAGAGTGCAGAACACAACAAACACTCTTGCCATAAGATTCATTATTGTGTTAATCGAAAATCCGTTTCTTAAAATGTCGAAAATCATTTTTATCCCTTTCTGCCGATAACCGCTCTTTCGATTCCGTTAAAATCCTTTATCGAAAAGGTTTCGGCGCATTGGTTTGAGAAAATCGCTCGGATTGTCTCCGACTGACCCTCTCCGCATTCAACCGCTATTGCTCCGCCGCAATGCATGAGCCATTTTTCCGCAATCGCCTTGTAAAAATCCAAGCCGTCTGTACCGCCGTCAAGAGCCATTGCAGGCTCTTTTAAAACCTCGGGCTGCAAGCCCGCGATATCGCCGCTGTTGATATAAGGCGGGTTTGAAAGAATCAAATCGGGCATCGGAATATTGAAAGCATCAAATCCGTCGAAAATATCACCTTTTATTATCTCCGCGTTTTTAAGAGCGAATTTTTCCGCATTACGCTGCAGATATTTTATTGCATCGGCTGATTTTTCAACAAGAAAAATCTTTGCGTTCGGGTTAAGCCTTGCAACGGTTAAACCGATGCAGCCCGTACCCGCGCACAAATCCAAAACCACGGGATTTGTTTTACTTTTAAGATATTCACAAGCGAAATCAACAAGCAGCTCGGTTTCGGGTCTCGGAATAAGAACACCCTCACCCACAAAAAAGCTTTCGCCGTAAAAATCCCAAGAGCCGATAACATACTGCACGGGCGTGCCCGCCGCTCTCTGTTCAATCTTATTGATATATTCGGCTGATTTTGACGCATCCGCTTCGTCGTTTGCATGGAAAACCGCATATT
>JAZSGU010000176.1:0-5109 GCA_045532895.1 Acutalibacteraceae bacterium
AGGCGGATTATGACGGTTCGGGTGTTAAAAGAATAAAAGCCGCCATCCGAGAAACGGAATCGGCAATAGAAAATCTGTGGATTGCCCTTGAAAAAGGGCAGTCGGTTGATATAATAACCGAACGAATAGAAAAACGCAAAATCGAAAAAGCCGAGCTTGAAGCACAGCTTGCAATTGAAATGAACAAACAGGTTATTTACACAGAGCCTCAGATCAGACATTATCTGACTTCACTTCGCACAGGTGACTTGAACGACATAAACATCCGCCGAGGATTCATAAATATCTTCGTGCGGGCAATTTATCTTTACGATAAGAAAATGACACTTTATCTCAACGCAGGCGATAAAGAGATAGTTATTGATGACATATTAATAGATGAAACAGAGGAGTATTTTGAGTCTCTGAATTCTGCTTTAAACGGTGGTTCTACTGTGGTTGTATCTGTTCCACCACATTGGAGAAATCCGAACTTAATGCCAATCGGCAATGGGTTCGGATTTTTTGTTTTTATCCAATTCATATAATCATCGTATTCACGATACATCTGAGCGCATTTTCTTTATTGAATAATGCCTTTCTATATGATATAATATATTTATTCACAAACCAAATTAAGGAGGCAATGCAATGAAAAATGCAAAAACAAGAACGGTTATACGGATTTTTTCCTCAATTCTCGCATTTACCGTGTTAATTTCATCCTCTGCAAATGCTTTTGCCGCGAGCCTTGTTTCCGACGAAACAACGGCAAAATCCGTTGAAATTGCGCACCAAATCGAGGCTGAAGGAATTGTTTTGCTTGAAAATGAGGATGATATTTTGCCCTTGAAGAACAAAAAGGTAAACGTTTTCGGCGCGGCCTCATGCTCCATTGCTTTTGCGGGTGCTGCGGGATCGGGTGCCGTGCGTTCATCGGATGCAGTAGGATTTTATGATGCATTATCAAACGCGGGCATAGAATACAACAAAGCTCTTTATGATTTGTATGCGGATTATACCGGAACAACGGTTGACAGCGGCTTGATTGGCTATGTCGGCACGGTTCTTGAGCAGTTTTTCGGCGGCGGCCAATCCGAAATGCCGATAAACAAAATAAGCTCAAAGGTTATGGCGGAAGCCGTCGAATATTCAGCAACAGCAATTATAGTTATCGGCAGAGTCGGTACGGAAATGAAGGATTTGAGCATCGAGCAGCTTAATCTCAACGACGATGAAAAAACTATGATTGACAAGGTATGCTCTGAATTCTCCGATGTAATTGTTGTGTTTAATATTTCAAATATAATGGATATATCCTGGCTTGAGGATTACGACAGCATAAAGGCATCCATGATTATGTGGCTTCCCGGTGAAGTCGCAACAAACAGCGTTGGTGAAGTTCTCACCGGCAATGTTAATCCATCCGGCAAACTTGCGGACACAATAGCATATGATATCGAAGACCACCCCGCGTCGCAAAACTTCGGTAATTATATGTATAAAGGCGTTTTCGGAATACCCAAATACTTTGTCAACTACAGCGAAGGCATTTATGTGGGCTACAGATATTTTGAAACATTTGCTCCCGAAAAAGTGATGTATCCTTTCGGTTACGGTCTTTCTTATACAGATTTTGACTGGGATGTCGTATCGTTCAAAGCAAACAAAGATACAATCACCATAAAGGTTAAGGTTACCAATACGGGAGATATGGCAGGCAAGGATGTTGTTCAGCTTTATTTTTCCGCTCCTTACAATGAAGGCGGAACAGAAAAAAGCGCAACCGAACTTGCCGCCTATAAAAAGACTTCACTTCTTGCTCCGAGCAAGAGCGAAACTCTTGAAATCTCTTTTGCTGTTGAGGATATGGCATCCTATGATTCCGCCGATGAACAGGCCTGGGTGCTTGACAAGGGCGAATATAAAATCCGCGTTGCCCATGATGTTAGAGATATTGAAAAAAGCTTTACATATAATGCTGCGGAAAAAGTTGTTTATAAAACCGACGCCTATTCCGGCAACGAGGTAAAGAATATTTTCGGCTTTGCCGAAGGCGACCTTACATATTTTTCACGTTCCAACCCCGAGGAAACATATCCCACACCGCCGACAAACTACAAAGCAACCGCCGATGTCATAAACAGCGACAAAAGACCCGCTCCCGAAACAGAGGGCGAAAAGCCCAAAACAGGTGTTCGTTATAAGGAAGGCGCCATTACTTTGAATGATGTGGCAAAGGATGAAAGCCTTTGGGACGCATTCCTTGACCAGCTTACCGTTACCGAAATGATTGAGCTTATCTCAGATTGCGGCTATGAAACACTCGCGATTGACCGACTCGGCATTCCCGCAACATCGGATAACGACGGACCCTCATGCATCAAAGGTGAAGGCGGCTTGCTTTACAGAGATTGCGGTCTAGCATTCCCCGTTGCAACGGCACTTGCCTGCACGTGGAACGATGAGCTTGCCGAGGAATTCGGCGAAATAATCGGTGAAGAAGCAAAACAACTCGGTACCCATGTCTGGTATGCACCCGGCTGCAACCTTCACCGCAGCCCACAGGGCGGCAGAAACAACGAATATTATTCAGAGGACCCCCTGCTTTCAGGCAAAATGTCCGCCGCGGTTACAAGAGGTGCGCAGTCAAATGGGCTTGTTGTTACGGTTAAGCACTTTGCGGCAAACGATCAGGAAACCAACCGACAGTCCAACGGACTTTATACTTGGATGAGCGAACAGGCGCTTCGCGAGCTTTATCTTGAGCCGTTTGAAATTTCGGTTAAAGAAGGCGGAGCAAAGGGCATTATGTCCGCATATAACAGAATCGGCGCACAGTGGTGCGGCGGAAGCAAGGCTCTTCTTGTTGACCTTTTAAGAGAGGAATGGGGCTTTGACGGTTTTGTTATAACAGACGCCAGCATCGACCTTACGGGCGAGGGCTATCTTGACCCTGCACTTGCCGTTTATGCAAGAAACAGCGGAATTCTCACCATGCTTTATGTGGTTACTGCGCCGCAGACACGCGCGTCGCTGATGCTTGCATATATGAAAGATCCGATTGGAATGGGCAAGGCGATGAGACTTTGCGTTTATGATATATGCCGCATGAAAATGCAGACAACGGCTTTTTCGGCAGAAGAATAAAATAAAAAAGCGGCTTGCGATTTGCAAGCCGCTTTATTTATTAACTTATGCTTTGTTGTCACAGCCGAGAACGTTCTTAATCTTGTGCTCAACCATGCCCTGTATAGCTGTACGAGCGGGAGCAAGATACTGTCTGGGGTCAAAGTGACCGGGGTTCTCTGCCATATACTTTCTGATAGCTGCTGTCATTGCAAGACGAAGGTCGGAGTCAATGTTAATCTTGCAAACTGCGTGTGAAGCAGCCTTGCGAAGCTCGCTTTCGGGGATACCGATTGCGTTATCCATCTTGCCACCGAATTCGTTAATCTGGTCAACGAACTCGGGAACAACTGATGATGCGCCGTGAAGAACGATGGGGAAGCCGGGAAGCTTCTTTTCGATTTCTTCAAGAATGTCGATACGAATCTTGGGGTCCTGACCGGGCTTAAACTTGAATGCGCCGTGGCTTGTGCCGATAGCGATTGCAAGGGAGTCAACACCTGTTCTTGTTACGAAATCGATAACCTCTGCGGGGTTTGTGTAGGAAGCATCTTCAGCCGAAACATTAACATCGTCTTCGATGCCTGCAAGCTGACCGAGCTCGCCCTCAACAACAACGCCGTGAGCGTGAGCGTAATCAACGACCTTCTTTGTAAGAGCAACGTTTTCTTCATAGGGAAGGTGTGAGCCGTCAATCATAACCGATGTGAAGCCGCCGTCAATGCAAGCCTTGCATGTTTCAAAGTCGGGGCCGTGGTCAAGGTGAAGAGCGATGGGAAGACCTGTTGTTTCAACAGCAGCCTCAACGAGCTTTACAAGATAGGTGTGGTTTGCATAAGCTCTTGCGCCCTTGGAAACCTGAAGAATAAGGGGAGCGTTGAGAGCTTTGCCTGCTTCAACAATACCCTGAATGATTTCCATGTTGTTAACGTTGAATGCGCCGACAGCGTAGCCGCCCTTATAAGCGTCTTCAAACATTTTCTTGGTTGTTACTAATGCCATTTTTATCACTCCTGAAATATATTTAAACTAACCTTATACATTATACCAAAATTTTAGCGTTTGTCAATATCGCATAAAATTTAGCATGCTTTTTTATGCAAAAAGACTTGTTATTTCTTTTTCCAAAAGAACGAACACATTCTTGATTGCGCCGAAAAATTCCTCAATGAAATTATCATATTCCGCATAGGGCTCGTCAACCTGAAGCTCAAACCTTGCATTGCCTTTTTTCACGCTGCCCTCATAGGTATAAAGAACATTATCGAAACTTGTTACATCATCTTCATAAAGAGTGAAAACTCTCACTCCGTAGGGACCGGGCTTTGCAAATTCGCAGCCGTAGGTGAAGCCAAGCTCAATGCCATCCCAAGTGCCGGTGTAGCCCTCTGTGTGCCAATGACCGAAATATGCACCGAGAACATCACCGCATTCCTTCCAAGCCTTGAACTGTTCGCTTGTTGAACCCGGAATCATCGCGCCTGCATGATAGCCGCTTGCGATTTCCTGATTCAGACGGTAGTATTTACCGTCATCGCCTTTGCTTGCACCCTCGTCCCAGAAATTGCATTCTTCAAAAAGATTGCCCATATCTCCAACGGGTATGTGCTGGAAAAGGATTGACGGCACGGGTTTTCCGCCGTTTGCCGCCTTGAGCGCAGCGCTTTCGGCTTTATACCATGCAAGCTGTTCATCGTTTACTGAACTTCTTTCCGTATCCATCATCCAGATGTTGAAAAGCGTTTTGTCTGAACCGCTCGCCTTGATTTCAAGGTTATAATCAATTCTGCCCGTGCTGTCGCCGCTCTCATCAACGGTCAGACAGTTTTCATAGCTGTTATAAATTGCAAGCCAGTCCTCGTTTGTGACATCGCTTTGATAATCATTGTTGCCCTGGCAAACGGCAAAGGGGATTCCTCTTTTCTCCGCTTCTGCAAAAACAGCTTCGCAGGTTGCCTTAACATTTTTAAGCGTTTGTTCATAATCGCCGTCAACCTCAAC
>JAZSGU010000136.1:0-5207 GCA_045532895.1 Acutalibacteraceae bacterium
ATGGATTTGATGAAATTTATGGATGAGATTGGCTTAAAGCCGAAATACATAGTCCGTAAAGGCAATCACATTATTTATTTTAAAGACAGCGAGAGTATCGAGGATATTCTTGCAATTATCGGGGCGCAGGATGCTTCGCTTTATGTTATGGGCGTTAAAATTGAAAAAGATGTCAAGAATAAGGTTAACAGACGCCTTAATTTTGAAATGTCGAATATAAGCAAAACCGTTGATGCGGCTAATCTTCAGGTTGAAGCCATTGAGTATATAGAAAGCAAATCGGGTATATCCTCACTCCCTGAAAATCTTCAGAAAATTGCCCGTGTACGCCTTGAAAACCCAGAATCAAGTTTGAGTGAGCTTGAAAAAATATTGGACGAGCCTATTTCCCGCTCCGGAATTAATCACAGGCTCGGAAGAATAGTTAAAATTGCAGAGAAAATGAAAAACGGTGATTAACAATGTCATTCACGCATTTACATGTCCACAGTGAATACAGTCTGCTTGACGGCGCATGCCGAATTGAGCCTATGCTTGATAAAATTCAAAGTATGGGTCAGACCTCTGTTGCCATAACGGACCACGGTGTAATGTACGGCGTGATTGATTTTTATAAATCTGCCCTCAAAAGGGGAATCAAGCCTATTATCGGATGTGAGGTTTATGTTGCGCCGAGGTCAAGGTTTGATAAAGTCCACGGCATGGACAATGAGCGATATCACCTTGTTCTTCTTTGCAAAAACAATGAGGGTTATAAAAATTTGATTAAACTTGTTTCTGAGGGCTGGGTAAACGGATTTTACACAAAGCCGAGAGTTGACAAGGATATCCTTGAAAAGTATCACGAGGGGCTCATTGCTCTTTCGGGTTGTCTTGCCGGTGAAGTCGCAAGGGCTTTGCAGCGCAATGATTATGATGAAGCTAAAAATGTTGCAAAGTGGTATTCTTCAACCTTTGGAAAAGGCAACTATTATCTTGAAATACAAAACCACAATCTGAATGAACAGCTTCAGATTAATCCCGATATTATAAGGCTTTCCAAAGAGCTTGACATTCCTCTTGCTGCCACAAACGATGCGCATTATGTGGACAAGCAGGATTCCAAAATGCAGCAGGTGCTTATATGTATTCAGACAAACCATACACTCGGAGAGGATACGGGGCTTGAATTCGGCACAGACGAGTTTTATCTTAAAAGCGAAGAAGAAATGCTTGCAGCTTTTCCGAATTGCCCCGAGGCTGTTTACAACACTGCGGAAATTGCCGAAAAATGCGATGTTACATTTGAATTTGGCAACACCAAACTGCCGCATTTCGATGTGCCGGATGGTTATGACCATTTTGAATGGTTTTCGCTTTTGTGCCGCAAAGGTTTGGTCGAGCGATACGGCGAAAATCCCCCTAAAGAGTATATTGACAGGCTCAACTATGAGCTTGATGTAATAAATAAAATGGGTTATGTTGACTATTATCTTATAGTCCATGACTTTATAAAGCATGCAAAGGATATGGGTATCCCCGTTGGACCCGGCAGAGGCTCCGGCGCGGCGAGTATCTGCGCTTATTGCATCGGTATAACCGGTATTGACCCTATGAAATACAGCCTGCTTTTTGAACGCTTTCTCAATCCCGAGCGCGTAAGCATGCCCGACTTTGATATTGACTTCTGCTTTGAAAGAAGAGGAGAGGTTATTGATTATGTTATCGAAAAATACGGCTCTGACCATGTTGCGCAGATTGTAACCTTCGGAACGCTTGCCGCAAAAGCCGCCATTCGCGATGTAGGGCGTGCCATGGGAATAGCATATTCCGTTGTTGACAACATTGCAAAGCAAGTACCGAATGAACTTAACATTACTATCGATAGGGCATTAAAACGTTCGGTTGATTTTAAAGCACTCTATGACAGCGACAATGAGGCGCGCGAGCTAATTGACATGGCACGCAAGGTTGAAGGCATGCCCCGCCATGCATCAACGCATGCGGCGGGTGTTGTTATTACCCACGACCCCGTTGTTTCTTATGTTCCTCTTGCCCGCAATGATGAAGCGGTTGTTACCCAGTTCCCGATGACAACTCTTGAAGAATTGGGTCTTCTCAAAATGGATTTTCTCGGGCTTCGCACGTTAACCGTAATTAAGTCTGCTGAAAATATGATAAAAAAAATCAACCCGTCGTTCAGCATCGACAAGGTTGATATTGAGGACAAGGCTGTTTTCGAAATGATGTGCGCGGCGCAGACCGAGGGCGTTTTTCAGTTTGAGTCCGCAGGAATGCGGAGCGTACTTTCACAGCTTAAACCCGAAAGCCTTGAGGATTTGATAGCGGTTATCTCACTTTATCGCCCGGGTCCGATGGACTCGATTCCAACCTATATTGAGAACAGGCATAATCCCGATAAGATAAAATATAAAACACCGCAGCTCAAAAATATTCTTGATGTCACCTACGGCTGTATGGTTTATCAGGAGCAGGTAATGCAGATCTGCCGTGAGCTTGCAGGGTATTCCTACGGCAGAGCGGATATAGTCCGCCGTGCTATGGCAAAGAAGAAGCATGATGTAATGCTTAAAGAGAGAGAATTTTTTGTTGACGGTGCCGTAAAGCGCGGAATTGATAGCAAAGCAGCAAATGAAATTTTTGATGAAATGATTTCGTTTGCATCATATGCCTTTAACAAAGCCCATGCTGCCGCATATGCCTATGTTGCTTATCAGACGGCATGGCTCAAATGCCATTATCCCTGTGAATTTCTTGCGGCTTTGCTGACGAGCTTTCTTGATAATACGGGCAAGGTTGTTCAGTATATCAATGAGTGCTCCAAGCTTGGAATTAAGATTCTTCCGCCGCATATAAATCAAAGCTCCGAAGAATTTGCCGTTTCGGGCGGAAACATTCACTTCAGCTTACTTGCCATTAAAGGCCTCGGAAGAGGATTTATTAAAAGAATAGTTGATGAACGAACATCAAACGGTAATTTCATAGATTTCTATGATTTTTGCCGCAGAATGTATGGCAAGGATTTTAACCGCAGAACTCTTGAAAATCTTATAAAATGCGGAGCTTTTGACGGTATGGGCGCAAACCGCAGGCAGATGTATTCAGTTATTGACAGCATTATCGACGAGCTTGATAATGCAAAGCGCAGAAATGTTGACGGTCAAATAGGCTTTGGTGACCTTGCAAATGCTTATGAACCTGAATACGCGCCATCAACCGCTTTTGTGTATCCCGATTTTGATGAGTTTTCACCTGAGACTCTTTTGAAATATGAAAAAGAGGTTGCGGGAATGTATCTTTCCGGGCACCCGATGTCGAAGTTTGCTCACATTGCCGAACGACTGAAATGCGCGAAAATATCCGATATTGTCAGTGAAGAAAACAGCACATATAAAGATAATGACAGGGTGCTTGTTCTCGGACTTATCGGCTCTGCCAAAAAGAAGATAACAAAGAACGATTCGACAATGGCTTTTCTGAATTTGGAGGATACTTCGGGAAGCGTTGAGGTTATAGTTTTTCCGAAAATACTTATGGAAAAACCATCCATGTTTTTTGAAGGCAACATTGTTTTAATTCACGGCAGAATCAGCATGCGCGAGGATGAAAATACAAAAATTGTTTGTGAAGCTATTGAGCCTTGCCCTTCTGAAAGCGCTTTACCCGAAATCAGGCCTGAGAAGAAAAAATCAAAAGCAAAAGGCTTGTTCTTAAGATTCGATACGGCGGACTCACCGCAGGTGGAGTGCTGCAGAAAGCTTCTTGCAATTTTTGACGGAAACACACCGCTTTTTTATTATTTTGATGATACAAAAAAGTATCTTCCAAACCCGATAAAGCAAGGAATTGATGTCAATAATGTGCTTTTGCGTGAGCTTCGCAAAATTCTTGGTGAGGCTAATGTAATATATAACGATTGAAGCCATAACTTTTTTATCAAAAAATGTTTATTTCATTGACATAATGTGATAAAAAGTGTATTATATTGTCTGAACATTTTTAAGGAGAGTAATTATTATGAAAACTATCGGCGTTTTAACAAGTGGCGGTGACGCCCCCGGCATGAACGCTGCCGTGCGTGCAGTTGTAAGAACAGCATGTGAAAACGGAATAAAAGTATATGGAATCAACAGAGGCTATCAGGGTCTTATCGAAGGTGACCTTCGCGAACTAAACATCAGAAGCGTGTCCGATATTATCCACAGAGGCGGCACGATGCTCTATTCTGCAAGATGCAAGGCTTTCAGAGAGGAAGCCGGCATGCAGCAGGCTATTGATACATGTAAAAAATTCGGTATTGAAGGTATTGTTGTTATCGGCGGCGATGGCTCATTCAGAGGCGCCCGTGACCTTTCTCTTCGCGGCATTCCCTGCATCGGCGTACCCGGCACAATCGACAATGATATCGTAAGCTCCGATTACACAATCGGCTATGATACCTGCCTTAACACAGTTATGCAGATGGTTGACAGAGTCAGAGATACTGTTGAATCTCACAGCCGCTGCATCGTTGTTGAGGTTATGGGTAACAGATGCGGTGACCTTACTCTTAATGCGGGTATTGCTGTCGGCGCAACTGCTATCGTTATTCCCGAAATTCAGTCCGATATTGAAAAGCACGTTATCGAAAGAATCAGAAGAACTCAGAAGACTGATAAAAAGCACTTTATCGTTATGGTTGCCGAGGGTATCGGCGGCGTTGAAGAGCTTGCAAGAAAGATTGAAAAGGAATGCGGCGTTGAATCAAGAGCGGTTATTCTCGGCCATGTTCAGAGAGGCGGCTCACCCACAGTTCGCGACAGAGTTGCTGCAAGCCAGATGGGTTACAAGGCTGTTCAGCTCCTTATGCAGGGCGTAGGCAACAGAGTTGTTGTTCAGAAGGATGACCATATCATCGATTACGATATTTATGAAGCTCTCAGCATGGAACGCACCGTTAACCATGAGCTTTATAAAATTGCTCACGAAATTTCAATTTGAGGTATCAAATGATTTCCAACGAATTTTTTTCACTTCGCAGAAGAATAATTGAAAGAGATTTTAAAAACCTGAATGATATGCAAAAGAAAGCGGTTCTCTCTACGGAGGGACCGCTTTTGGTGCTTGCAGGAGCAGGAAGCGGAAAAACTACTGTTCTTGTTAACCGAATAGCTAATATCATAAAATACGGTAAGGCTTATTACAGCGATAGTTGTTTTTATGAACCC
>JAZSGU010000184.1:0-12028 GCA_045532895.1 Acutalibacteraceae bacterium
CCGACTTGAGATAGACCAAGGTCTTCTTTTTTTCATTTTCTGTGTAATGTCTTTTGCAAGCGGCGCAAAGGATTTTAAAAAGCCAGCCTTTGAACGCCTTTGCATTTTTTAAAGATTTTATCTGCTGAAATGCAGATACTACCGCATCCGACACCGCATCCTGTGCAAGGGCTTCGTTGCCCGTCACATAGCAGGCGTAGCAGTACATTTCTTTATAATAAAGCTCGTAAAGTTCGCCGAAAGCATCGGCATTTCCGGATTTTGCAAGAGTAACGAGTTCGTTTATCTGAGCGCTCAAAATCGACCCTCCTTACCACTCTCATTTAATAAGTGTGTGAAAACTTGATTTTTGTTGCATCAAATTTAAAAATTTTTAAAATTTATTTTTCGGGATATAATATACATTAAATAATAGTATAAAGCAAGGTGTTAATTGTGAAGAAAATAAGTCTTATCTGTATACTCATTTCAGTTATTATGCTTTCCGCCTGCACAGGCAGAAAAACCCTTGAAGAAACAAACGCCAATGCTCCAGCGACTGTTGAAGATGCCCGCACAACCGCAAAAGGTAAAACTACTTTGCCGACGGTAACTTTTTCCGTAAACGACCCCGATAACAAGCGCGGCCTTTCAACAAAAAAAATCGGCCACAGCTACGGCGTAGCAAAAGACGGCAAACCCCACCATATCTCTGTTGATAACCAGAAATATTTCGAGTCAACGGGATATAAAGCTTTTTGTTACGACACCAAAACAAAAGAAAAGGTGCTCTATCTGACCTTTGACTGCGGCTGGGAAAACGGCTACACCGCAAAATGCCTTGATGTTCTCAAGGAGAAAAAAGTTCCTGCCGCCTTCTTCTGCACGCTCGACCATATCAAATCAACCCCCGACCTTATCGGCAGAATGATTAACGAAGGGCATATAGTCGGCAACCATTCGGCAAAGCATCCCGATTTCACGAGTATTTCAAGGCAGCGAATGGCTGACGAAATTCTTGAATGCGATAACTATCTGCGCGAAAATTTCGGCTACACGTCAAAATTCTTCCGTTTCCCCGAAGGCTCATATAATGAAAACGCCCTTGAGCTTGTTGACTCAATGGGCTACACAAGTGTTTTCTGGTCCTGCGCATACGCTGACTGGGACGTGAATGCAACTAAGGGCGCGGACTATGCTTTTGATACGGTCACCTCGCGCCTTCACCCCGGCGCGGTTATTCTGCTCCATTCCGTTTCGCCCGATAACGCCGAGGCTCTTGACGATATAATCGATTGGGCAAAGCAAAACGGCTATGTTTTTAAAGCGTTAAGTGAGTATAAATTCTAAAAAAACCAACGGGTTGAAAGCCAATGCCTTCAACCCGTTGGTTTATGATTTTTCTCTGTATTCCTTGGGCGTTTTGCCCATATATTTTTTAAACATCTTTGCAAAATAGTTAACGTCAAAAATACCGCAATGCTGGGCAACAACCTGAATTTGCAGGTTGGTTGTCTGTAAAAGATATGCCGCATGCTCGATACGCTTGTGTGAAACATAATCCGTGAGGGTTTTTCCCGTTTCTCTTTTGAAAAGCGAGGAAAGGTAGCTTGCGTTGATGTTGAATATTTCGGCAAGGCTGTGAAGACTCAAATCCGCCGTCAGGTCGGAATCAATCGCCGTTAAAACCTTTTGCACGGGAAGTGAGTAGTTTTTCATCGAGTGCTTTTTAACGAGCGTGCAGTATTTATGCATGAGCTCGCTCATCATATCCGATGCTTCGGAAAGGGTACGTATTTTCTCAATCTTTATTGCAAAATCGGTTGAAAGGGCATCAATATAAAACGGGTGCACCGCGCCGTATTCCGCCGCCTTTCGCAGCAGAGTGTTGGTGACAATGAGATAGTTTTTGAAGTTGCGCACGGGGTTGTCTGTTCTTTTTTCAAAAGCGAGGCTTGACATGCCGTTGATTATCTGCTCAACCTTGTGGGTTTGCCCTTGCGACACCGCTTGCATGAGCTTGCGCTCCGTTTCATATCTCTGCTCCAGAATGTGAATGGCAAGCATCGGATTATCGGGCTTTTCCTTTAAGGGCGGCAGATGGGCAAGGTCTGTTTTTTCGGGCAGATGCAGGCAAACAGTTTCAAAAGAAAAGCTGTCAAGGCTGCCCCATAAAAGCTCACCTAAACTGTCAAAAAGGCTGTTGAGTGCATTTTCATTTGTTACTGTGGGAAGTGAACTGAAATATTTTTCTATCTGGTAAAAAAAGGCGGACGGCAGATGGAACTTTTCCGCTGCCGTTTCAAGCATTTCATGGGTTACATCATCATAAACATAAGGACCCGCGATAAAAACGGATTCGGGTTCGCTTTCGGGCAAAGAAATAAAAATATAATTGCTGAAAAAATCATCCGAAATATTCAATATTTTGTTTGGCTTCACTCTTTTCAGCGATTCGGAAAAGAAACGCTCATATTCCGACTCCAACCCAAGAAAGCTTCTTATGCCTCTGTCGATTTTTTCGGGGATTTTGCCGTTGATGGGAAAAATGCAGGTGTCTATATGCAGGTTGCCGAGAATGCGGCGAAAAAACTCCAGCTCGGATGCATAAAACATTTTTAAAATCTCCTTTTTGGATTTGTATGGCACTTGCATTTATATTATTGTACAATTTTTGGAAAAATTCAAGATTAAAATAAAAAAAATACTCAAAATAGCAAAAATAATTATAACAAAAAACTCTCTTTATCCTTTATTATAATAGTGAAGATGTTCGTCAAATCGAACAAATAAAGTTCAGCAAATTAATCCAAAATTATGAAAGATGAGGGATAATTCAATGAAGAAAGAAAAAGCATTGGATTCAAACGGCTACCGCAAGTTTGGCATGCTTGACAAACTTGCGTATGCAGCAGGCGATTTCGGCTGCAACATGAGCTTTGCGCTTAAGGGCACGGTTCAAACCTTCTGGCTGGTTTATATGATGATGGAAACCGGTCTTTTGTCAGCGTTGCTGCTGCTTGTTCAGGCATGGGATGCAATTAACGACCCCCTTATCGGCAGCTTGATTGACAATGACAAGAGAAAATACAAAATGGGAAAATTCAAGATGTACATATTTGTCGGTGCCTGCGGTTTGCTTGTTGCGGGTGCGGCGGTATTTCTTCCTTTCCCCAATGCAAGTGTTGTGGTTAAGGCAATCCTCTTTGTTCTCGGCTATATAGTTTGGGATGCCTGCTATACCGTTGCAAATGTTCCTTACGGCTCAATGCTTTCGCTCATCACCGAAGACAGCGGTGAGCGCGCACAGCTTTCGACATGGCGCAGCATCGGCTCCATGTTCGGTAATATAATTCCCATGATTATCCTCCCCATGCTTATCTGGCAGAAGGTTACTTATGACGGAACAGGTGATTACCACACCAATCCCTTGACGGGCGAAGCTTATAAAATCGGTGACCCCGTTCTTGACCCTCTTACCGGTAAGCAGTTTGAAACTCTGCTCGGTGAACGCGTTTTCTGGGCGGCACTTATCATGGGCGTTTTGGGCTTTGTTGCGTTTATGTTCATGATTAAAAAGATTACCATTCGTGTTGATGAAAACACAGTTAAAACAAACGAAGGCGGCGGAAAGCTCAACATTATAAAAGCTTTCGGCAACTTTATGAAGAACCGCCCCGCTGTAGGTGCCACCATTGCGGCTATGGGTATGTTCCTCGGCATGCAGTCTGCAACAACCGCAAACACAATTATGTTTGCTACCTATTTCAATAAAGCATCAATGTCAGGCATTGTTCAGATGATAGGCTTCCTGCCGATGGTTATTTTTCTGCCTTTCATCAAAAAGCTTGTTAATAAGTTCGGCAAAAAAGAAGCTTCTGTTGCAGGCACACTCGTTTCGATTGTCGGCGGTGTTATTATGATGATATTCCCGATGGTTGAAAACAGAGATACCGCTCTTATCGTATATCTTGCGGGTCTTGTTGCATTCGGAATAGGCATGGGCGTTTATACCTGCGTTTCATGGGCAATGATGGCTGATGCGATTGATTATAACGAATGGAAGTTCGGCACGCGCGAAGAGGGAACGGTTTATTCGCTTCACTCATTCTTCCGCAAGCTTGCGCAGGGCATCGGTCCCTCAATCGTTCTTTTGATAATGGGCGTTCTCGGATATAATTCGGAGCTCGGCACAATCGGTCAGAGCTTTGAAACATCACATAACATGTGCTGGCTTGTTGCGGGTCTGTATCTTTTCAGCGCAGTTGTTCAGTTTATCGGTGTTGCGATTATTTATAATCTTGACAAGAAAACTCTTGAAAAGATGACAACAGAGCTCGAAGAAAGGCATTCGGCAGTAGCACAAGAAGCAGTCACAGAATAAATTAAAAAAGCAGCCTTACAGCCGGCAGCTTATGCCGGCTGTTTTATTCACTATCAAGGAGATAAACAAATGAGAAAAGTAATTAATATTAACAGAAAATGGGCTTTTGCAAAGGAGGCTGAAATTCCCTCGGCAATCCCTGAAAAGTGGAATTTTGTCAACCTGCCCCACACTTGGAACGCAATCGACGGTCAGGACGGCGGAAACGATTATTACCGCGGCACCTGCTGTTATATCAAAGAGCTTGACAGAGAGGATATCCCCGAAGCTGACAAATATTATCTTGAAATAAACGGTGCAAACTCATCGGCAGATGTTTATGTTAACGGCAAGAAGCTCGCTCACCACGACGGCGGATATTCCACATGGAGAGTTGATATCACCGAGGAAATCGGTATTAAAACGATGATAGCAATTCTTGTTGACAACAGCCCCAATCAGGAAGTTTATCCCCAGATGGCGGACTTCACATTCTACGGCGGTCTTTACAGGGATGTCAACATCATTGCAGTCAGCAATTCGCACTTTGACCTCGATTATTACGGCGGTAAGGGCATAAAGGTTACTCCCGCCGTTGACGGTGCAAATGCAAAGGTTGAAATTGAAGCATTTGTAACAGATGCCATGGAGGCACAGACCCTTGTTTACACCGTTAAGGATGCAGAGGGTAATATCGTTGCCGAGGAGTCCAAGGATGTAAGCGAAACCAAGGCTGTTATTGATATCAAAAACGTTAACCTTTGGCACGGCAGGAAGAATCCCTACCTCTACACCGCCGAAATCAAGCTTATTGCAGGCGAGGATGTTCTCGATAACGTCAGCGCACGCTTCGGTTGCCGCACATTTAAGATTGACCCCGAAAAGGGATTTATCCTCAACGGCGAATCATATCCCTTGCGCGGCGTTTCACGCCATCAGGACAGATGGGGCATAGGCAATGCTCTGCTTCCCGAGCATCATGAAGAAGATATTGAGCTTATCTGCGAGGTTGGAGCAACAACAATCCGCCTTGCTCACTATCAGCATGACCAGTATTTCTATGACCTCTGCGATGAAAAGGGTCTTGTTATCTGGGCAGAAATTCCCTATATTTCAAAGCACATGCCCGGCGGACGCGAAAACACAATTTCGCAGATGAAAGAGCTTATCATTCAGAATTATAACCACGCATCAATCGTTGTATGGGGTCTTTCCAACGAAATTTCCATGTCCGGCTCCGATGATGACCTGCTTGAAAACCACAGAATTCTCAATGACCTCTGCCACGAAATGGATAAAACAAGGCTCACAACCGTTGCGGTTGTTTCCATGTGCAGCCTTGATGACCCTTATATTCAGATTCCCGACGTTGTTTCGCATAACCACTATTTCGGCTGGTACGGCGGTGACACCTCAATGAACGGCCCGTGGTTTGACAATTTCCACGCAAAGTTCCCCAACATCCCCGTAGGCATGAGCGAATACGGCTGTGAAGCACTTAATTGGCACACCTCAAATCCCACACAGGGCGACTACACCGAGGAATATCAGGCATATTATCACGAAGAGCTTATTAAGCAGCTCTTTACAAGACCCTATATCTGGGCAACTCACGTTTGGAATATGTTTGATTTCGGCGCGGATGCAAGAAGCGAGGGCGGCGAAAACGGTCAAAATCACAAGGGACTTATGACATTTGACCGCAAATACAAGAAGGATGCCTTCTATGCATACAAGGCATGGCTTTCCGACGACCCGTTTGTTCACATTTGCGGCAAGAGATATGTTGACCGAGTTGAGGAAGTAACAAAGGTTACGGTTTATTCCAATCAGCCTGAGGTCGAGCTTTTTGTTAACGGCGAGAGCCTCGGTAAAAAGGCGAGCGCGGAGCATTTCTTCTATTTTGATGTTCCCGTAAGTGCTGAAACCAAGCTTGTTGCCGCTGCTGGTGACTGCAGGGACGAAAGCCTTATCCGCAAGGTTGAAGCCTTCAATGAGGATTACAGGCTCAAGGAAAAGGGTGCTGTTCTCAACTGGTTTGACATAACGGAGCGCGAGGGTTATTTCTCACTCAATGACAAAATGGGTGATGTTATGAGCTCCCCCGAGGGAATGCAGCTCTTTGCGGGCATTATGGGCAAGCTTATGACAGTCGGCGACGGCGGTGAAGGAATGGCGGCAGGTTTTGAAATGAACGAGGGCATAATGCAGATGATGAACGGCTTTACGGTTATCAGGCTCACATCGCTCCTCGGTACTGCGGGCATTAAATTCACAAAGGAACAGCTTCTTGAAATGAACGCACAGCTTAATCAGATTAAGAAGCCCGAATAACAAACAATTAACCCCCTCAAAAATCGGTTTAGCCGATTTTTGAGGGGGTTATCTGTTTTATTACTTTCCAAACATCATGAGCAGGAATCCTGCCGCAACTGCGGAGCCGATAACGCCCGCAACGTTGGGACCCATTGCATGCATGAGCAGGAAGTTTGTGGGATTGTATTTTCTGCCCTCAACCTGCGAAACACGGGCCGCCATGGGAACGGCTGAAACGCCCGCCGAGCCGATAAGGGGATTGATTTTTCCGCCTGTAACAAGATACATAACCTTGCCGAGAAGCAAACCGCCGATTGTTGAGAAAGCAAATGCGACAAGACCGAGAATAACAATTTTAATTGTACTCCACTGCAGGAACTCCGTACCGTTTGTTGTTGCACCAACTGTTACACCGAGAAGGATGGTAACGATGTTTGTGAGTGCATTCTGCGCGGTGTCGCTGAGTCTGTCGGTAACTCCGCAAACCTTGAGAAGATTACCGAACATAAGCATGCCGATAAGGGGAGCGGCATCGGGAATGAGAAGCGAAACAACAACGAAAACAACAACAGGGAAGATAATCTTCTCTGTTTTGCTTACGGTGCGAAGCTGCTTCATTTCAACCTTTCTCTCTTTCTCTGTTGTAAGAAGCTTCATGAGAGGCGGCTGAATGAGCGGGATAAGAGCCATATAGGAATATGCAGCGAGAGCGATTGGGCCGAGAAGGTGACCTGCAAGCTTTGAGGCAACAAGGATTGCCGTGGGGCCGTCTGCACCGCCGATGATTGCGATTGATGCAGCTTCCTGCGGAGTAAAGCCGAGGAGGATTGCAATAACAAACGCAATGTAAATGCCAAGCTGTGCCGCCGCGCCGAGAAGAAGGCTGACGGGGTTTGCAAGCAGAGGACCGAAGTCCGTCATTGCGCCGATGCCGAGAAAGATGAGACAGGGGAAGATTGAGCTCTTAACACCTGCGTAAATCAGCCTCAAAACACCCGAATCATACCAATGTGCGCCCTCAACGATGTTTGATGTGTCCATAAGTCCCGTGGGGTCATCCATAAGACCCGCGCCGGGCATGTTTGCAAGAAGAATGCCGAATGCTATGGGAACAAGCAGAAGCGGCTCAAACTTTTTGACAATGGCAAGATAAAGGAAAACAACGGAAACAAGAATCATAACGGCGTTCTGCCATGTGAGCAGAGCAAAGCCTGAGCTTTCCCATATTCCACTGAGTATTTCTGTGATAAACTCCATGCGTGTTCTCCTTATGCGATAACAGCAAGAACAGCATCGGTTTCAACGGTTGAGCCCTTTGAAACAAGAACCTGTGCAACTGTGCCTGCGCAAGGAGCAACGATTTCGTTTTCCATTTTCATAGCTTCGAGAACGATGATAACATCGCCTGCAGCAACTGTTGAGCCTGCGGGCTTGTTAACTGCAAGGATTGTGCCGGGCATGGGAGCTGTGATGTTTGTGCCGCCTGCAACGGGAGCTGCGGGAGCGGGTGCTGCTGCGGGTGCAGGAGCTGCTTCGGGTGCGGGAGCTGCTGCAGGTGCTGCAACGGGTGCGGGAGCCGCAACGGGAGCAACGGGTGCTGCTGCAACGGGCGCATCGGAAACATTCATGATAACTGCCTGGGTTTCTTCAACCTCTACTTCATATGCTTTACCGTTAAGATTAACAACGTATTTCATAATTATTATTCCTCCACTTTTCTGATTGATTTAAAGTTGAGCCTGTCGAGCGGAATGCCGCTTTCTTTGCTTACGATTGCCATGATTGTTGCCGCTGTACGCTCGTCAACATCCTTAAGCTCGGTTTTGCCTTTGATGGATTTGAACCAGAGTCTTTCGAGGGGTATGCCTGTCTGATTGCTTACGAGAGCCATAACAACTGCCGCTGTGGGCTCGTCAACATCAACAAGCTGAACTCTGCCGGGCACATAAGCAACGGGTGCTGCTGCGGCAGCAGCGGGAGCTGCAACAGGGGCAGCAACAGGCGCTGCAACGGCAGAAGCTGCTTCGGGAGCTTCATCGCTTGTGTTTGAAAGCTTGCTTTCGATTGACCTCATTATTTTTGAAATGCCGAGAATGAGAACGGTAATCAGAGCAAGCTCAGCTATAACAACTAAAATGCCTGCAACTGCAACAAGCAGCGTTTCGGGCATGGTTAATGTGATTTTGTCTGCAAACATAATTAAAACCCTCAGTCAATTCTCGTAATTGTGTAAGTGAATGTGTTCTTTCTGTCAGCTTCACGCTTTTCGAAGAAGACTTCAGCCTGTGCGGGGAATGCGATATATGAAAGAACATCCTCTTCGCAGGTTGCCTTGTCGCCAAGATAAGCCTTTGCTTCGTCCATGCCGGGTGCAAGAGTGTCTGCAAATCTGCCGGTGATGGGTTTTTCGTCGCCGAGAACAAGCTTCTGGAGCTCTTCGCTGACCTTGCCGGGAGCCTTGCCGTATTCACCCTTGATGTAGCTCTTAACTTCCTTGGAAATGTTCTTATATCTCTCGCCTGCAAGCACATTGGCTGTTGCCTGAACGCCAACCATCTGGCTCATGGGAGTTACGAGTGGGGGATAACCGAGGTCCTCGCGGACTCTGGGAGTTTCAAGAAGAACTTCGTCAAGCTTGTCCAGCTTGTTTTGCGCTGTAAGCTGAGCAACAAGGTTTGAAAGCATGCCGCCGGGAATCTGATAGATGAGAGCATCGGTCTGTGTACCCATAACAACGGGGTTGAGAAGTCCGCTTTCGAGAGCCTTTGCACGGATGGGCTTGAAGAAATCGTTGATTTCCTTGCAAACGTTTTCGTCAACATCAACTTCGTAGCCGTACTGCTTAAGAGTGTAAACAAGTGTTTCGGTTGCGGGCTGTGATGTGCCGCCTGAGAAGCATGAAATTGCGGAGTCAATAACATCTGCGCCTGCTTCAACGCACTTGAGAAGAGTCATGAAGCCGAGACCCGTTGTTGAGTGGGTGTGAACAACGATGGGAACTTTAACGTTTGCTTTGAGAGCCTTAACGAGGTCGTAACCCTCCTTGGGGCTCATGATGCCCGCCATATCCTTGATGCAGATGGACTGAACGCCGAGGGCTTCAATCTCTTTTGCAAGCTTAACATAGCTTTCAAGGTTGTGGATGGGGCTTATCGTGTAACAGATTGTGCCCGATGCGTGTGCGCCGCATTTAAGAGTTTCGTCAACGGCAACCTCAATGTTGCGAACATCGTTGAGCGCATCGAAAATTCTGATAATGTCGATGCCGTTTTCAACGCTCTTTCTGATGAATGCGCGAACAACGTCATCGGGATAGTGCTTGTAGCCGAGAAGATTCTGACCGCGCAGAAGCATCTGGAGCTTGGTGTTGGGGCAAGCCTTTTTGATGTTGCGAAGTCTTTCCCACGGGTCTTCGTTGAGGTAGCGCAGGCAGGAGTCAAAGGTTGCGCCGCCCCAGCATTCGAGTGAATAATAGCCTGCTTTGTCAAGCTTTTCAAGAACGGGCTTGAAATCCGAAAAGGGCATTCTTGTTGCAATCAAAGACTGGTTTGCGTCTCTGAGCACGGTTTCGGTGAAATTAACTTTCATAAAACACATGTTCCTTTCTATATGAATGAAAATTTTTGCTGATTAAAATTCAATTCGAGCAGCGATGTAATCTTCGAGAGCATCGATTGAAATACGCTCCTGCTGCATTGTGTCGCGGTCACGCACGGTTACACAGTTGTCTTCGAGTGAGTCAAAGTCAAAGGTGATGCAGAGAGGTGTGCCGATTTCGTCCTCGCGGCGATATCTCTTGCCGATGGAGCCGGTTTCGTCAAAGTCAATCATGAACTTCTTCTGGAGCTTTTCATAAACCTTGAGAGCGTCTGCAGAAAGCTTCTTTGAGAGGGGAAGAACCGCCGCCTTGAACGGAGCGATTGCGGGGCTCAGGTGAAGAACAACTCTTGTGTCGTTCTTTTCGGCATCGATAACCTCTTCGTCATATGCCTCGCAGAGAAGAGCGAGAACTGTTCTGTCAAGACCGTAGGTGGATTCGATGATGAACGGAATGAATTTTTCGTTGGTTTCGGGGTCAAGATAGTCCATCTTCTGACCGCTGTATTCCTGGTGTCTTGTCAGGTCAAAATTTGTTCTGTTGTGAGTGCCGTTGATTTCGCCCCAGCCGAACGGGAAAAGGAATTCGATGTCGCATGCCGCCTTTGCATAGTGAGCAAGCTTTTCATGGTCATGGAAGCGCAGGTTTTCGGGGTTAATGCCCAAATCCTGATAATACTTCATGCCGTATTCCTTGAAGTAATCGTAAAGCTCTGTGTCCGTGCCCTCTTTGCAGAAGGTCTGGAACTCCATCTGCTCAAATTCGATTGTTCTGAATGTGAAGTTGCCGGGGGTAATCTCGTTTCTGAAAGCCTTACCAATCTGACCGATGCTGAAAGGAAGCTTTGCTCTCATTGTTCTTTGAACATTAAGATAGTTAACATATTCGCCCTGTGCGTTTTCGGGGCGAAGATAGATAACATTCTTGCTGTCGTTGGTAACACCTCTGAATGTTTGGAACATGAGGTTGAACTCTCTGATATCGGTGAAATCATGCTTGCCGCAGTGGGGGCAGGGGATTGAGTTAGCTTTGATGTATTCAAACATTTCCTCTTTGGTCATGCCGTCTGCATGAGCATCGGGGTTGAAATCATCAATAAGGTTGTCTGCTCTGTGGCGCTTTTTGCATTCCTTGCAGTCAAGCAGAGGGTCGGAGAAGCTGGCAACGTGACCGCTTGCTTCCCAAACTCTGGGATGCATGAGGATGTCAGCATCAACCTCGTAGCTGTTTTTTCTTTCCTGAATGAATCTTTTGCGCCAGGTGTCTTTGACATTGTTCTTCATTCTTGCGCCGAGGGGGCCGTAGTCCCATGTGTTTGCAAGACCGCCGTAGATTTCGCTGCCGGCGAAAATGAAGCCTCTGCCTTTACACAAAGCGACGATTTTTTCCATGGTTTTGTCTGTATTTTTCATCATTTCCAAAACTCCCGCCATTATAATATTTTACTCTATTATGATAACCAAAATACATTTTAAAGTCAATGTTTTACACAACAAAAAAGACCGCGAAAAGCGGTCTTTTTTGGTTAAATGTACCATTTAATATGTATATCAATTTTATTTAATTCGCCTCTCAACCGCATCCGCCAAATCCGAGAGCATGTTCTGAGATGTGGCGCGTATTTTAAATTCGTCTTCTTTGGTTTCGATAATTACTTTCGGGTGTGAATACTTTGAATTAAAGCCGTCTTTTGCAACCGCAACAATGTCCGAAATGTTGATATCAACCCCCTGCGTGCCGAAGGTGCCTTCGGGGATTACGCCGCTGACCTT
>JAZSGU010000158.1:0-15177 GCA_045532895.1 Acutalibacteraceae bacterium
ACAAACGCAAAAAGATATGCGCGCATGTTGAAGAAAATGATGCTCCAAAAGAAATTGAGAAACAGGTTTATTGCGTAAACAATCAATGCTTCGCGCACCGCCTGCGGCTGTTCATCTTTCTTTTGGTAAACAATCGCCGCCCCGATGCCCATGAGTATGTAAAGAATTGTCCACACGATAGGGAAAAGGATTGACGGCGGCGAAAGCGGGGGTCTGACGATATCCGAATAGATATCCATGCTGCCGCTTGTCAGCAGAGCGGAAAGCCCTCCCACGGCAAGCGCGATTGCAACCGAAATAACATAGGGTTTGATTTTGTTCCACATAATTCTCTCACCTCGCAACATTCTATGCTGTGAGAAAAGAAAAAATCCCCCAAAAAAGAAAACACCCCAAAAGCAAGAAAAAGATGCGGTAAAGCATCTTTTTCTGCATGGGGTTGAATTGAGGAGGGGTATTGCTGGGGTATACTCGCTACCCTACTCAAAAATGAGCAGTACTTTGCGGGTTGCGGCTCCCGCTCGGTACATTTACATAGTACACCGAATTTATTAATCCGGTATGAATTCAATTTTAACGTTTGTAGGATATTTTGTTAATATGCCTATTAAAATTTTCCGATTTTTGCCGCATATTGAAGCTTAAGGTCGTCTTTGACAAGGCCTTTGAGCAGGTTAAGATTGAGTATTTCGTTTGCCTTTGACTTACTGTAGGTCATGAAGTCGCCCGCAATAATGTTAACCTTTTTGAGCATTTCTTCGTCGGCCGCGATATCTGCAATAATCTGTGGGAAAAGGGGAAGAATCAGCTTGTCAAGGTCATCGGGCCACTTTGTCCAGCCGTTTTCCGTGCCGGGATTGGGGGTCTGCTGGGTCTGGAACCAGAAAAAGCCGTCTGTATCAATCTCTTTGAGATATTTGAGAATTTCTTTGGCGAATTTCTGCGGCTTGTAGCCGTAAACAACGGGATCCCACGGGTCGGCCATGGGGCAATCGCAGCTATAGTCATATTCCTTTTCTTTGTTGATGATTATATATTTTTTGCCGGATTTTCTTATGTCGCCGAGAGTTAAATCCGCAATGTTTTCAAAATCAGTGAGCGCATATTTTTCGGGGTTTAAATATTCTTTTATAAGGCGGTTGGTTTCCGTCGTGTTGCCGTCATAGCTGAGCTTTATCGGGCCTATGCTTTGGTTCATATATGTTCTTATGCCGAGCACAAAGAATTCGTCGGATTCATCAAAAATCATTTTGAGGCTCTCAAAGGCAAGCTCCGCGGGCATACCCTTGGCGATTCCGTGCGCAACAAAAAGACGGCCCTTTTTATCTGCTTTGAGTCTGATATCGAAAAATCTGACACCGTATGTATATTGCTCATAAAGCGAGCCGTTCTGGCATCTTGCGAATTTGTTCATGCCCATTGTTGCCGAGTTGTGGGAGCCCGGCATGGCAATTTTTGTTATTTTGGCTTCGTCCTTGATATATGACATCCAGCTTTTGTAAAACATATTGGTGCACCGCCTTGTTTGCATTTATAGAATAAATATATCACAAAAACGCACATAATGTCAACGAAAAAGCGCAGGTACAAACGGGTTAGCTTTTGCTAATCGGAGAAATGGCAATTTTCAACAAAAACTGAAGAAAAAGAGCCTTATTTCAGTTAAAAAAAATCGATAAAAAAGTAGCTTTTTTTTAAATAATATGTTATAATCATTTAGAATGCAGGATAGTGGGCTTTTTGCGCCCAAATTTTGCAAAAAAGCTTTTATGACAGTTAAAATTTCATTCAGGAGGAATGATTAATGCTTAAGAAAATCAGCAACTTACCTTTTACCGGCACTCCCGAGCAGGAAGCTCAGCTTAAGGCTATTATTGCCGAGTGCACAGGCGACAAGAGCATGCTCATGCATGTTATGCAGGAAGCGCAGAACATCTACGGCTACCTTCCCATCGAGGTTCAGACCATGATTGCAGAGGGTATGAACGTTCCCCTTCAGAAGGTTTACGGCGTTGCGAGCTTTTATGCTCTCTTCTCGCTCACTCCCAAGGGAAAATACAATGTTTCCGTTTGCCTCGGAACAGCATGCTATGTTAAGGGCTCACAGGAAATTCTTGACAAGATTTGCGAAGTTCTCGGCATCCAGGCAGGCGAGTGCACCGAAGACCTCAAATTCTCCGTTGAAGCATGCCGCTGCATCGGCGCTTGCGGTCTTGCACCCGTTTTCACAATCAATGATGATGTTTACGGCAGAGTAACTGCAGATGAAATCCCCGCAATCCTTGCAAAATACAACTGATTTTAACCGCAAAATGAGGGATTAAGTATGAAAATCAATGCTATCAAAGAAATGCTTGACGCTCGGGTCCTTTGCGGCGGCGAAAGCCTTGATAAAGAGATTCACTCCGCCTGCGGCAGCGACATGATGAGCGATGTGCTTGCTTATGTAAAAGACCAGGCTGTTTTGCTCACGGGTCTTGTTAATGCCCAGGTTATCCGCACGGCTGAAATGATGGATATGAAATGCATCGTTTTTGTGCGCTCAAAGTGCCCGTCGCAGGATATGATTGAGCTTGCGCAGGAAAGCGGTATTGTTGTTCTCACAACAGCTCACCGTATGTATGATGCCTGCGGAATTCTCTATTCAAACGGACTTAAAGGAAACGGTGACGTATAATGGCTGAACCTTTGATTTTCCAATTCGATGTTGACGGCGAAAACTTTACCTCGGCGGGGCAAGCCTCCGTTCAGGTTAAGAAAAACCTGCGCCAGCTCGGAATTGACCCTGAAACCATCCGAAGGGTGTCCATTGCTATGTATGAGGGCGAAATCAACATGGTAATCCACGCCAAGGGCGGTAAGGCGGAGGTTATAGTCAGCGACGAATGCATTGAAATAATACTTAAAGACCAAGGCCCCGGAATTGCGAACATCGAGCAGGCGATGCAGGAGGGCTTCTCAACAGCTCCCGATAATATTCGTTCTCTCGGCTTCGGCGCGGGCATGGGTCTGCCCAACATGAAACGATATACAGATTACATGCACATAGATTCCGTCGTTGGAGAGGGAACAACCATCACCATGAGGGTTAACTACTGATTCGGCGGGTCTTACGGAAAGGAGTGTGTTTCCGATGAATACATACATCCATTCGGTGTCGCTTGATGCAAAAAAGTGCACGGGCTGCACAACCTGCATGAAGCATTGCCCCACAGAGGCAATAAGAATCAAAAACGGATGTGCCGTGATTGATGCGGAGCGCTGCATTGACTGCGGCGAATGCATCCGAAACTGCCCCAACAACGCCAAAAAGAGCATTTGCAACTCTTTTGACGAAATAAATAACTACAAATATAAAATCGCGCTTCCCGCGCCGAGCCTGCTTGCGCAGTTTGATAATCTTGATAACATCGGATATGTTCTGCAGGGCTTGCTCGACATCGGCTTTGATGAGGTTTTTGAGGTTGCCAAGGGCGCCGAAATCGTTTCGGACTACACAAGGCTTTATCTTCAGACCGAGGGAATCAGAAAGCCCGTTATCAGCACGGCTTGCCCAGTTGTAACAAGGCTGATACTGCTCCGTTTCCCGTTCTTAAAGGACAATCTTATTCCGCTGCTTCCTCCCATGGAGGTTGCTGCGCATATGGCGGCAGAGGGCGCAATGAAAAAGAATCCTGAGCTTAAAAGAGAGGATATAGGCGTTTGCTTTATTTCTCCATGCCCCGCAAAGGTGAGCTACGCAAGAAACGGCTTCGGCGATTACAAAAGCGAGGTTGACCTTGTTGTTTCGATGAGCGAAATTTATTTTCAGCTTATCAATGTTATGAAACGCGAGAGAGTCTGCGACATAGCATCGCAGGCAGGCAGAATAGGCCTCAGCTGGGCCATCTGCGGCGGCGAAGGCTCCGCGCTTTTGAATGACAAAATTATTGCGGCAGACGGAATCAACAACGTTATTTCCGTGCTTGACCAGATTGAGGACGGCAATATCCCGCCCGTTGATTTTGTTGAGCTTAACGCATGCCCGAGCGGTTGCGTCGGCGGAGTGCTGACGATTGAAAATCCCTATGTTGCAAAAAACAGACTGCATACGCTTCGCAGATATATGCCCGTTTCACTCAATTCGATGGGTCACAACGAGTATATTCCCGAAAACAGCTTTTTCGGCGAACTGCCGAATTACAAGCCGCTTAACCGCCTGAGCGACAGCATCGGCGAATCAATGCGCCTCATGTCAAAAATTCAGTCGCTTCGCAAGGAATTGCCCGGTATCGACTGCGGCTCCTGCGGCGCGCCGAATTGCAGGGCGTTTGCCGAGGACATCGTTATGGGCAATGCGGACAGAAACGAATGCATCATAGCTTATAAAGAGATTATAAAGAAATACATCGAAACCTATGACGGAGGTGAGTCGGTTGACGGTGAATGATTTTGCCGCAAAGCAGGGCTTCGGCGTTGTCACAATGCCGGACGGTGAGCGCGAAATCAAAGGCGTTTATATCGGCGACCTGCTCAGCTGGGTTATGGGCAGAGCAAAGGCAGACGATGCGTGGATAACGATAATGTCCAACATCAACATCGTTGCGGTTGCCTCGCTCGCAGATGTTGCCTGCATCATTCTTGCAGAGGGAGTTACCCTTGATGCTTCGGTTATAGAAACCGCAAACGCAAAGGGCGTTAACATTCTTTCGGCTGAAATGCCCGCATATGAAGCGGCGATGCAGATAGCGATATGAAAAAATATTATTACGATTTACACATGCATTCATGCCTTTCGCCCTGCGGCGATGATGAAATGACCCCCAACAACATGGCGGGCATGGGCGTTGTTGCAAAGCTCGATATTATGGCTCTGACAGACCATAACACATGCCGCAACTGCCCCGCATTCTTCAAAACCGCCGAGGCAAACGGAATTGTTCCCGTTGCGGGCATGGAGCTTACCACGGCGGAGGATATTCACCTTGTCTGCCTCTTTGAAAAGCTTGAGGATGCCATGAGCTTTGACAAAGCGGTCAGCGAAAGACGGATACCATTTAAAAACCGTGTTGATATTTTCGGTGAGCAGATGATAATGGATGAAAACGATGAAGTTATCGCCACGGAAGAAAATCTGCTTTCCAACGCAACGATGATAACCGTTGACGAAGCCCCGATGCTTGTCAGTGAGCACGGCGGACTCTGCTACCCCGCTCACATTGACAGGGAGGCAAACGGAATTGTTGCAACTCTCGGCGTGTTTCCCGAGTTTCCGCCGTTTCCGTGCTATGAATTGCACGACGGCGACAAAAAAGACGAATATATCGGCAAGTTTTCAATTTTGAAAGACAAGCCGTGCGTGGTTTCGTCGGATGCCCATTATCTTTGGGATATCAACGGCAGGCTCAACTGCTTTGAGCTTGAGGTTGAGGAGGAAACGCCCGAAAACATTCGCAAAAAGCTTTTTGAAAGGCTGAAAGGCATATGAAAGAACTGTCATTGAATGTTCTCGACATTGCCAAAAACTCCGTCAAGGCGAAGGCAGAGAATATTTTGATAGAGCTTAACGAAACAGACGAAACCCTGACCCTTGTTATTCAGGATGACGGCTGCGGAATGAGCGAAGAAATGGTTAAAAACGTTATGGACCCGTTTTGCACCACCCGCACCACCCGCAAGGTTGGAATGGGAGTTCCTCTGCTGAAAATGGCGGCGGAACAGACGGGCGGAAGGATAGAAATTCATTCCGTCAGCGAAAACGATAATCCTAACGAACACGGCACAACCGTTAAAGCGGAATTTTTCAAAAACCACCTTGATTTCACTCCGCTCGGTGACATTGTTTCAAGCATTACGGTTTTGATTCAGGGCGCGCCCGATATCGACTGGCGCTTTGTTCACAAAACGCCGCAAGGCTGTGTGGAGCTTGACACAAAAGAGCTGCGCGAGATTCTCGGCGATGTTCCGCTTGATAATTACGAGGTTATAAAATGGATCGAGGGCTATCTTAACGAGGGCTATGAATCCGTTAAATAATATGTTTAATATTTTAAGAGAGGATAGATGTTATGAAATCATTGGCTGAGCTTGCTGCTATCAGAGAAAAAATGAAGGACAAGGTTGTTCTTCGCGAAGGCACAGGCGAAATCAGAGTTGTTGTCGGCATGGCAACCTGCGGCATCGCTGCAGGCGCAAGACCCGTTCTCAACGCTTTTGCTGAGGAAGTTACAAAGGCAGGTCTTGGCGAAAAGGTTACAGTTTCACAGACAGGCTGCATCGGCGTTTGCCAGTTTGAGCCCGTTGTTGAAATTTTTGAAGCCGGCAAGGAAAAGGTTACTTACGTTAAGATGACAGCCGAAAAGGCTGCCGAGGTTGTTGAAAAGCACCTCAAGGGCGGCAACGTTATTTCGGAATACACAATCAGTAACGTTATCTCATAATGGAGGTTAAAATAATATGATTCGTTCCCATGTATTGATTTGCGGCGGTACCGGCTGTACTTCATCGGGCAGCAAGGTGCTCATTTCCACATTTGAAAGCGAAATCGAAAAGAACGGTCTTGCCGATGAGGTTAAGGTTGTTCAGACAGGCTGCTTCGGTCTTTGCGCACTCGGTCCCGTTGTTATCATCTACCCCGAGGGCACATTCTACAGCCGCGTTGAGGAAAAGGACGTTGCGGAAATCGTTTCCGAGCATCTTCTCAAGGGCCGCCTTGTTGACAGACTTGTTTACAAGGATGCAGATGAGGCTATCATCGAAGAAGCAGGCAAGACTCTTTCGCTCAACGACACAAACTTCTATAAGACCCAGAAGAGAGTTGCTCTTCGCAACTGCGGTCTTATCGACCCCGAAAATATCGACGAATACATTGCTATGGACGGCTATGCCGCTCTCGGCAAGGTGCTTACCGAAATGAAGCCCGAAGAGGTTGTTCAGGTTGTTAAGGATTCGGGTCTTCGCGGCAGAGGCGGCGGCGGCTTCCCCACCGGTCTCAAATGGAGCTTCACGGCAGCTAACAGCGCTGACCAGAAATATGTTGTTTGTAACGCTGACGAAGGCGACCCCGGTGCATTCATGGACCGTTCCGTTCTTGAAGGCGACCCCCACTGCCTTATCGAGGCTATGACAATCTGCGGCTACGCAACCGGCGCAACAGAGGGTTATGTATATGTTCGTGCAGAGTACCCCATCGCAGTTGCACGTCTTCAGAAGGCTATTGACCAGGCAAAGGAATACGGTCTTCTCGGCAAAAACATCTTCGACAGCGGATTTGACTTTGACCTTCACATCCGTCTTGGCGCAGGCGCATTCGTTTGCGGCGAAGAAACAGCTCTTATGACCTCAATCGAGGGCAACAGAGGTGAGCCCAGACCCCGTCCTCCCTATCCCGCAGTTAAGGGTCTTTTCGGCAAGCCCACAACAGAAAACAACGTTGAAACCTTTGCAAACATTCCCCAGATTATCCTCAAGGGTGCTGATTGGTTTGCATCAATGGGCACAGAGAAATCAAAGGGCACAAAGGTATTCGCACTCGGCGGCAAGATTGTTAACACAGGTCTTGTTGAAATCCCCATGGGTACAACTCTCCGCGAAGTTATCTATGATATCGGCGGCGGCATCCCCAACGGCAAAAAGTTCAAGGCAGCGCAGACAGGCGGTCCCTCCGGCGGCTGCATCCCCGCAAGCCTTATCGATACAAAGATTGACTACGATAACCTCACAGCCATCGGCTGCATGATGGGCTCCGGCGGTCTTATCGTTATGGACGAAGACAACTGCATGGTTGACATTGCAAAGTTCTTCCTCGATTTCACCGTTGATGAGTCCTGCGGCAAGTGCGCACCCTGCCGTATCGGAACAAAGCGCATGATGGAAATCCTTGAAAAGATTACAGACGGCAACGGAACTCTTGAAGATATCGACAAGCTTGAAGAGCTTGCATATTACATCAAGGAAAACTCGCTCTGCGGTCTCGGTCAGACTGCTCCCAACCCCGTTCTTGCTACTCTTAAATTCTTCCGTGAGGAATATATTGCTCACGTTGTTGATAAGAAGTGCCCCGCAGGCGTATGTAAGGGTCTTCTTAACTACACAATCGATGCTGACAAGTGTAAGGGCTGTACTCTCTGCGCAAGAAAGTGCCCCGTTGGCGCAATCAGCGGCACGGTTAAGAATCCCCACGTTATCGACACAACCAAGTGCATCAAGTGCGGCGCTTGCATGGATTCATGTAAGTTTGGCGCAATCAGCAAAGGTTAATAGAGGAGGCATAACATAATGGAAATGGTAAACATTAAAATAAACAATATGCCCCTGAGCGTTCCCAAGGGCAAAACTATCCTTGAGGCTGCAAGATATGCGGGAGTTGAAATTCCCACCCTCTGCTATCTTAAGGAAATCAACGAAATCGGCGCATGCCGTATGTGTATGGTAGAAGTAGTGGGCGCTCGCTCACTTGTTGCTGCCTGCGTATTCCCCGTTAACGAGGGAATGGAGATTTTCACAAACTCCGAAAAAGTAAGAAAGAGCCGCAAGACAAACCTTGAGCTTGTTCTTTCAACTCACAATAAAGCTTGCCTCACCTGCGTACGCAGCGGTAACTGCGAGCTTCAGAAGCTTTGCAAGGACTACGGCGTTGAAGATGCCCTCAAGTATGAAGGCGCTTACCCTGAGGCACAGTATGATGACTCTGCCGCTCACATGATTCGCGATAACAGCAAGTGCGTTCTTTGCCGCCGCTGCGTTGCAGCTTGCGACAATCAGGCAATCAGCGTTATCGGCGCAAGCGCAAGAGGCTTCGATACTCACATCAGCTCTCCCTTTGAGCTTCCCCTCAACGATTTCTCATGCGTATCCTGCGGCCAGTGCATCGTTCACTGCCCCGTTGGCGCAATCTACGAAAAGGACGATACCGCAAAGGTATTTGCCGCAATCAACGACCCCGAGAAGTATGTTGTTGTTAACACAGCTCCCTCAATCAGAGTTACTCTCGGCGAA
This sequence comes from Acutalibacteraceae bacterium, assembly GCA_045532895.1. Classification (GTDB taxonomy): domain Bacteria; phylum Bacillota; class Clostridia; order Oscillospirales; family Acutalibacteraceae; genus CAG-177. The sequence goes on from JAZSGU010000158.1 coordinate 8,977, forward strand.
GCATTCGGCAACGAAATCGGCACAAATGTTACCGGCAAGATGGTAGCTGCTCTTCGCCGCCTCGGCTTCGACAAGGTATTTGATACCGACTTCTCCGCCGACCTTACAATTATGGAAGAAGCAACAGAGCTTCTTGACAGAATCAACAACGGCGGCGCACTTCCTCTTATCACATCCTGCTCACCCGGCTGGGTTAAGTACTGCGAGCACTACTATCCCGAGCAGATTGATCACCTTTCAAGCTGCAAATCACCCCAGCAGATGTTCGGCGCAGTAACCAAGACATGGTATGCTAAGAAGATGAACCTTGACCCCAAGGATATCGTTGTTGTCAGCATCATGCCCTGTACTGCAAAGAAGTTTGAATGCGGCAGAGAGGACCAGTCCGCAAGCGGTTACCCCGATGTTGACTACGCTCTCACAACCCGCGAGCTTGCAAGAATGATTGAAACTGCAGGCATCAACTTCAACCTTCTTCCCGACGAGCAGTTTGACAATCCTCTCGGCGAAGGCACCGGCGCAGGTGTTATCTTCGGCGCAACCGGCGGCGTTATGGAAGCAGCTCTCAGAACAGCTGTTGAAACTCTCACCGGCGAAGAGCTCAAGAGCCTTGACTTCACAGAGGTCAGAGGCACAGAGGGTCTTAAGGAAGCAACCTATACTGTTGCAGGCATGGAAATCAAGGTTTGCGCAGCAAGCGGCCTTAAGAATGCCCAGACTGTTATGGAAAAGATTAAGAACGGCACAGCTGATTATCACTTTGTTGAAATCATGGCTTGCCCCGGCGGCTGCGTAAACGGCGGCGGTCAGCCCGTTCAGCCCGCAAGCGTTCACAACTTTGTTGACCTTAAGGGTCTCAGAGGCAAGGCACTTTACGAGGCGGACAAGAATCTTCCCCTCAGAAAGAGCCACGAAAGCGAAGCAGTTAAGACTGTTTATGCTGAGTATTTTGAGAAACCCGGCAGCCACATCGCTCACGAGGTTCTCCACACTCACTATGTAAAGAGAAACAAGTACAGCAAGTAATTTTGGGCTGTCTCACGAAGCGAAGAACAAAAGAAACTAAATAAAAGTTAAAGCGGTTTGCATCAGAATTTATCCGTTGCAAGCCGCCTTTTATTTGATATGGAATAAAAATGTTTTATGTGTTTCTTTTTAGCCGTTTTTTCCGACTCGACGTACCCTTGTACGCCTATCGTCGGAAGAAAACGACTTCTTCATCTTCGTGAAACAGCCCCTTTTAGAGGGGGATAAAAAAGAAGCATCGGGGAACCGATGCTTCTTGATTTTTATATTGTACGAACTCTGATTGCGCCCTCAACAGCCGAAGCATCAAATGCTTTGTCGGTGTCGATTACGGTGTAGCCCATATCTTTTTTGTTTGCTGTAAAGATTGCGGCAACGCTTGCGCCAGCAGCCTTTGCGGCGGCTTCTGCCTTAACTGCAAAGTCGTCTGCATTTTCTTTGTGAATGAAGCAGGTGCGGCAAACAAAATCGTCTGAAAGTGGAGCGTTAGGCAGGTTAACCGAGTTTTTAACAATACCTTTTTCGAGATAAAGAGCAATCTCTTCTGCCGCCATCATTGCGCAGTTTTCTTCGCTTTCGGGGGTTGATGCGCCGAGGTGGGGGATGGCCGTTACGCCCGCAACACCGAGCTGTTCATCGGTCGGGAAGTCGGTAACATAAGCGCCCGCCTTGCCGCTTTCAAGCGCATCAATGATATCCTTTGAAGCAACAAGCTCACCGCGGGCAAAATTGAGGATTCTTACGCCGTCTTTCATTTTTGCAAGCGACTCTGCGTTAATCATACCTCTTGTGCTGTCGTTGAGGGGAGCATGGAGGGTTATATAGTCGCTGTTTGCGAAAATTTCGTCGAGTTCAACAAGCTTTATGTCCGTTTTGCCTGCGGCAAAGGGGTCGTATGCGATAACAGTCATGCCCAGAGCACTTGCGCTTTGAGCAACAAGTGCACCGATTGCGCCAAGGCCGACAATGCCGAGAGTTTTGCCGAGGATTTCGGGGCCCGCGAAGTTGCTTTTGCCCTTTTCAACGAGCTTGCCGACATTATCGCCCTCGCCCTTAAGGGTTTTGCACCAGTCAACAGCGGCGGCAACCTTTCTTGAAGCAAGGAAAAGGGAGCAGATAACAAGCTCTTTAACCGCATTTGCGTTTGCGCCGGGAGTGTTGAAAACAACAATGCCCTTGTCGCTGCAAGCGGGGATGGGGATGTTGTTAACGCCTGCGCCCGCTCTTGCGATTGCAACGGTTTTTTCGGAAAGCTCCATTTCGTGCATTGAAGCGGAGCGAACAAGAATTGCATCGGGGTTTTCAACGCTGTCGGCGCAGGTGTATTTTGCGCTGTCAAGCTTGTCAAGACCGAGCTTGGAGATTTTATTTAAGGTTAAGATATTGAACATTAAAATCTGTCCTTTCGGATATTATAACGGCGGGATGTGGGCATCCCGCCCTACAATTCGGTTTCGAAAATTGAAATCAATTTTTCTTTTCAAATTCTGTCATAAAGTCAACGAGCTTTTCAACGCCCTCGATGGGCATTGCGTTATAGATGGAAGCTCTCATGCCGCCGACTGAGCGGTGACCCTTGAGGTTAACAAAGCCTGCTTCGGTTGCTTCCTTAACGAATTTTGCGTTAAGTTCGTCGCTTTCCGTAACAAAAGTAACGTTCATCAGCGAACGGTCGCTCTTCTTAACGGGATTGTGGAACATCTTGCTGTTATCAATGAAATCATAGAGAATGGAGCATTTCTTTTCGTTGTGAAGCTTCATTGCTTCAAGACCGCCGAGGTTCTTAATCCATTCAAGCACAAGCTTGCACATATAAATGGAGTAGCAGGGCGGGGTGTTATACATTGAATCGTTGTCTGCAAGTGTCTTATAGTCGAGCATTGTGGGGGTGTAGTCCCTTGCGTTGCCGAGAAGGTCCTCACGAACGATAACAACCGTCAAGCCTGCGGGGGCGACGTTTTTCTGCGCGCCGCCGTACATAACGCCGTATTTTGAAACGTCCATGGGCTCCGAAAGGAAGCAGGAGGAAACGTCCGCAACAAGGGGAACGTTGCCTGTGTCGGGGAGCTCGGCAAAGCGGGTGCCGTAGATTGTGTTGTTCTGGCAGATATAGAAATAGTCTGCATCGGGTGTGAAGGTTGATTTGTCAAGCTCGGGAATGCAGCTGAAATTCTGTTCCTTTGATGAAGCAACAACCTTTATGTCGCCGTATTTGCAGGCTTCTTTGTAAGCCTTAGTGGAGAACTGACCCGAAAGAACATAGTCAGCCTTGCCGCTGCCGTTGAGGAAGTTAAGGGGGATTGCCGCAAACTGTGTTGAAGCGCCGCCCTGGCAGAAGATAACCTTGTAGTTATCGGGAATGTTCATAACCTCTTTGAAAAGGTCGCGCGCGCCGAAAATAATTTCCTCATAAACCTTGGAGCGATGGCTCATTTCAAGAACAGACTGACCGCTGCCCTTATAATCGAGCATTTCCGCCGCGGCTCTGTTGAGTACGCTCTCGGGAAGCATTGAGGGACCTGCCGAAAAATTGTAAACTCTTGCCATTGTATATTCATCCTTCCGTATGGAAATTGTTTGCTGTATATTATATGGATTATTCCTCAGTTGCGTTAATTGCGATTCCGAGGTCATCAAGCTGAATGCCGTCAACAGTTGCGGGGCATTCTGTCATGGGCTCGCTCGCGTTCTGAACCTTAGGATATGCGATAACATCTCTCAAGGATTCACAGCCGAGCATCTGCATAACAAGCCTGTCAAGGCCTATGCCCATGCCGCCGTGGGGCGGTGCGCCGTATTTAAATGCATCAAGAAGATAGCCGAATTTATTGTGCGCCTCTTCGTCGGAAAGACCGAGAAGTGAGAAAATTCTTGCCTGCAAATCGGGGTTAGTGATTCTGATTGAACCGGAGCAAAGCTCCACGCCGTTGAGAACAAGGTCATATGCCTTTGCTCTGACCGCACCCTTGTCGGTTTCAAGATAGTCAAGGCATTCATCCATGGGTGAGGTGAACGGATGATGCATTGCAACAAACTGCTGACTGTCCTCATCCCAATCAAAGAACGGAAATTCGGTTATCCAAAGAAGATTATATTGTCCTTCGGGAATTATGTCAAGCTTTTTGGCAACTGCCTGGCGAAGCGCGCCGAGAACGGAAAGAACGGTTGCATTTTTGCCGTCGCCGATAATAAGAACAACGTCACCCGCTTTGGCATCTGCCTTTTCAAGAAGGGCCGCCATTTCGTCCTCTGTCATAAACTTTGCAAAGGATGAAGCCATTGAGCCGTCCTCGTTAAGTCTGACCCATGCAAGACCCTTTGCGCCGATGCCTCTTACCATTTCGGTGAGCTTATCAATCTCTTTTCTTGTGAGGGTGTTAACAGCATTCTTTGCGGTTATGCCGCGAACGCTGCCGCCTGCTTCAAGTGCGCCGGTGAAAACGCCGAAGCCGCAGCCCTTAACTGTTTCGCTCAAATCATAAATTTCAAGACCGTAGCGGGTATCGGGCTTGTCGCTGCCGTAGCGTTCCATAGCCTCTTTATATGTGAGTCTGGGCAGGGGGAGAGGAATATCAACGCCCATTGCCTCTTTGAATACTCTTGCCATATAGCCCTCGCCGATTGCAAGAACATCCTCCATGTCAACAAAGGACATTTCAAGGTCAATCTGTGTGAATTCGGGCTGACGGTCTGCTCTCAAATCCTCGTCGCGGAAGCAGCGTGCTATCTGCATATATCTGTCAAAGCCCGCAACCATTGAAAGCTGTTTGTAAAGCTGGGGCGACTGGGGCAGAGCATAGAACTTACCCTTGTGAATACGGCTGGGAACAAGGTAGTCTCTTGCACCCTCGGGGGTGGACTTGATGAGAATGGGTGTTTCAATCTCGATAAAGCCGTTTTCGTCAAAATAGTCGCGGGTAATCTTTGTTATCTTGTGGCGCAGAAGAATATTTTTCTGCAGGTCGGGTCTGCGCAGGTCAAGATAGCGGTATTTGAGTCTTGTGAGCTCCGCTGTCTGGCAGTCCTCGATAATTTCAAACGGGGGAGTTTCGCTCTTTGCGAGAACTCTTAAATCGGTAACTTCAATTTCTATTTCGCCCGTGGGGATTTCGGTGTTTTTGGAGGAACGCTCTCTTACGACGCCCTGCGCCATAAGAACATATTCGCTTCTTGCAGAAGCTGCCTTTTCAAAAATATCCTTTGCGGTTGATTCGTCAAAAGCAAGCTGAACAATGCCTTCTCTGTCTCTCAAATCGATGAAAATGAGCGCGCCGAGGTCTCTCTGGCGCTGAACCCAGCCGGCAACAGTAACGGTTTTGCCCGCATCGGCAAGGCGAAGCTCGCCGCAGTAATGGGTTCTTTTAAGTCCGGTCATAAAATCCATTTTATATCTATCCTTTCATAAGGGAAATATCTTTAGAACAAGTGAAAAGTTAAAAGTGAAAGGTGAAAAGTTAAGGATAGGCTCCGCCTATGACCGAATATATTATGGGTGCGGGCAACGCCCGCCCGAAACTCTTCACTTTTCATTCTTCACTATTCACTTAAAGGTTGAGCATTCCCGACAGGTCAACGCCGTCAAGGTTAAGGCTTTCGCCGAGCGCCGCTGTTGCCTGACGCACAAGAAATTCCATAAAATTCTCGCCAAGGTCGGCAAGCTCCGCTTCGGTTGCTTCGCCCGTATTCATATCCTTGATTTTTGCCTTGCCCTCGGCAATTTCGTTATCTCCGAGCACCATCGTGTATTTCGCGCCAATCTTGTCGGCATATTTCATCTGTGCCTTGAGTGAGCGTCCGACAACGTCGCATTCGGCATAGATTCCGCTGTTGCGGAGAGCTTCGACGGTTGCCATGGCGTAAACCGAAGCGTTTTCTCCGAGAGGGGCGACATAGAGGGAGGGAGCGGCAGCTTTAAGAGAGGCATCCTTCTTGTTCTGCAAAGCGAGAATAAGACGGGTGATACCCATCGCAAAGCCGATACCGGGAGTGGCGGGACCGCCGACCTCTTCGATAAGTCCGTCGTATCGTCCGCCGCCGCAAACGGTGCTCTGCGCGCCGATGTCCTCGGCAATAAACTCGAATACCGTACGGGTGTAGTAGTCAAGTCCGCGTACGATCTTGGTGTCTATGGAATATGCGATTCCCAGCTTATCGAGTGCCTTTTTGAGAGCTTCA
>JAZSGU010000172.1:0-2274 GCA_045532895.1 Acutalibacteraceae bacterium
TTGCGGCGTCAGCAGGCAGAACGGCATCGGCGGTAAGCGTTTGGAAAACGGACAAATATCCGTATCTTGCAGGCGGAGTTTCAAGCCCCGAAACCGTTGACAAATCAACCGTTGAAATAAGCGCAGAGGAAATGAAGAAATGCATCGAAAACTATGCAAAGGATAATGATATAACCATAACCCTTTCGGAAAACCCCGCAGAATGGCTCGGAATTGTCTCGCACGACAGCGCATACAGCGAAAATATCGGTTATATTACCGAAATAAGAGTCGGTAATTATAAAATGAAAGGCAATGCATTCAGAAGCTATGTTATGGATTTCAAGATTCGCTCTCATTGCTTTACGGTTGAATATATTAATGAATAATATAAAAATATCGCTGAGTTTGATGTCTCGGCGATATTTCTTTATTAAAAACTATTGACAATGTGAAAAATAACAGTTATAATTAACATTACAAAAATATTTTGTTAATATTTCACAAAAACACAGCTTTTGCATAAGCTGTGGATAAGGAGGTTATGATTATGGCAAAATCAGAATTACCGTTATTGCTGCTTGACAATGCTTCGATGAGCACCGTCGTTAACGAGGGTGAATTCAAATGCACTATGCTGACATTCGAGGAAGCAAAGGCGATTGTTGAAATGCACGGCGTTGACGATGTTATCCGCTGCTTCTCGGGTGACCCGCTTGAAACAGTTGTTTTTAACTATCTTGACATTAACGGAAAACATTTTGAGTATAAGAAGATTACCAACATGCGCTCCGGTCAGGATGCGATTGCTTTCAAGACATATGTTACACCGTCTGAAACCCAGCCCGTAATCATGACCAAATATGATTCACAGGCAAAAAAGATTCAAAACATCTACGTTTACTGCCAGCTTATTTCAAAGGCGTAACCAATTAAAAATGTAGGGGCGGATATTATCCGCCCGCAAAAAAAGCAGAGGTGGTCTCCACCTCTGCTTTTTAAATTAATCTTCAACATACTCCGCTATATCTTCAAGCCTGCAATTCAATACAGAGCAAAGTTTGTTTAATGTTTTGGTTTCGATATTTTCATTTGCTTTGAGCCGCCTTACGGTTTTGCTGTCTATTCCGCAGCTTTCGCGGAGCTGATATGTTGACACACCTTTTTCTTTCATTGTATTCCAAAGCTTATCAAAAATTATCATTGTCGTTCCTCCTTGGTCTTGACAATAATTATGGGGATTATAATCACAAATATTAAGGGGATATAACCCCCACACGATAAGGTTGGATTAAATATGTATTATAATGATAATTTAAGTTCTATAAAAAATAATTTAAAAAAACTGCGCCGCAACAAAGGGATGACACAAGAAGATGTGTGTAATGAGATATGCAGTCTGGGGTTGTATATTGACCGCAGTACTTATGCGAAGTATGAAACCGGCGACAGAACTCCGCAATTAAGGATTTTGATTGCATTGGCTATATGCCTTGACACAACAACGGATTACATATTGGGATTAACCGACGACCCAAAGGTTGATTGATATATTAAGCATCGACCCCTACCTTCTCTGTTCGTATAAAATATGGGTGACATGAGCATCGCACACGCATGAAAAAACGGCACAGTTCTTTCGAACTGCGCCGTAATTTTATTTAAGGATTAGTCAGCCTTGGGAGCGTAGAGGTCCTTAAGACGAAGGAGGTGTTCATATCTCTCAACTGATGTCTTCTCTGCAAGAGCGAAGAGTTCTTCTGCTCTTTCGGGGAAGGAGCGTGTGAGTGATGAATAACGAGCTTCGTTGAGAAGGAATTCTCTGTAGCTGCCTGTTGCGGGCTTGCTGTCGATTGTGAACGGATTCTTGCCTTCTGCCTTGAGAGCGGGGTTGTAGCGGAACATATTCCAGTAACCGCAGTCAACAGCCTTCTTCATTTCCTTCTGGCAGTTGCCCATGCCACCCTTGATGGAGTGCATCTCACAGGGAGCATAGCCGATGATCAGGGAAGGACCGTGGTATGCTTCAGCCTCAGCGATGGCCTTCAGGGTCTGGGCCGGGTCAGCGCCCATGGCAACCTGAGCAACGTAGACGTAGCCGTAGGACATTGCGATCTCAGCCAGAGACTTGGACTTGATGTCCTTACCGGCTGCAGCGAACTGAGCAACCTGGCCGATGTTGGAAGCCTTGGAAGCCTGTCCGCCGGTGTTGGAGTAAACTTCGGTGTCGAATACAAAGATGTTAACATCCTTGTTGGAAGCCAGAACATGGTCAACCCCGCCGAAGCCGATGTC
>JAZSGU010000149.1:0-25989 GCA_045532895.1 Acutalibacteraceae bacterium
TGTTATAGCTGCCGTTGTTGCCGCTTCAGCTGTTCTTTACATAGGGGCGGGCAGGGTGTTCGATTATTATTCTTCTGTTGAAATGAGCGAAAAGCTGCTTGCAAGCGCAAGGCCCGCATCAATCGGTGTGTGTGTATGTGCACTCTGCTTGGAATACCGCGCGATACACAAGAAAAATTCTTCAAACTGAATTATACCACAATAAAATCGAAAGGTCGAGAAAATCATCGAATTTTTTCGACCTTATTTTTTATTATTTTTTCTCGACTTTTTCACTTTAATGTGTTATGATACCCTTGTATTAATACGGCTGTGCCGTATATCGGAGGGAAAATATATGCTTAAAATTGCAATGCTTTCAAAATGGCATGTTCACGCAGAGGGCTATGCCCGCGATTTTTTAAAGACCGAAAAAGCTGAAATAACCGCTGTCTGGGACGAAAAGCCCGAAAGGGGAATGCCTTGGGCAGAGTCGCTCGGCTGTGATTTCGAAGCAGATTTGGATACCTTGCTTGCAAGGGATGATGTTGACGCGGTTTGCTGCTGCACCCCCACCACCATGCATAAGGATGTTCTGATTCGTGCCGCAAAAGCGGGCAAGCATATTTTCACCGAAAAAACTCTTGCATGCACGGTTGAGGAATGCCGTGAAATTGCAAAGGCTGTTGAGGAAAACGGCGTAACCTTTACCATTTCGTTCCCCCACAAGGCATGGCCCGCCGTAAGGTTTGCAAAAAAGCATATCGAAAACGGCGATTTCGGCAGGGTCACAAATGTCAGAATACGCAACGCACATAACGGTGTCAGCGGCAAGTGGCTGCCCGAATATTGGTTTGTTAAAGAGGACTGTGCGGGTGGCGCAATGATGGATTTGGGCTGCCACCCGATGTATCTTCTGGCTTATCTCTGCGGCAAGCCAAAAAAGATAACAGGTTTAGCCAATTCCGTGCTCGGTACTCCTGTTGACGAAAACGCAATTTCCGTTATCGAATTTGAAAACGGCGCAATCGGCGTTTCCGAAACCTCTTTTCTTGCATTTTCTTCGCCCTATACAATCGAGGTCCACGGCACGGAGGGCATTTTCCTCTGGCGCGGAAACGGCGATATGAAGTATAAAACCGTTGAAACAGCAAAGCTCAACAAGGATTTCATTGTTCCCGATGTTATGCCTGAAGACGGCGGATATCCCATCAATCTTTTTGTTGATGCGTGCATAAACGGCACGGGTTCACCTGACGGACTCGGCATGGAGGATGCCATTGAGCTTGCCTGCCTGCTTGAAAATTCATATATTTCATATGAAACCGGCAAAACGGTTGAAATAAAGGAGTAAATAAAAATGAGAATGAGAACAACTCTGCATTATTATGACATTTTTCCCAAGGTTTTTCCTGCAGGCAAAGAGGTCGAAATAACAATAAAGCCCCTTGGTTATCATGCGGTAACAAAAAAGCCCGAGGAAATATATCTTACAATTTACGGGCTTGATGACGGCAATCCCCGCGACTATCCCTACAGAGAAAACGGCAAAAAGGTTGACTTTGTGTTTGACGGCGAGCTCAAATTCAAATATACCTTCCCCCGTGAACAGCAGTATTATGTCAGAATTTTTGACAAAGAAACAAACAAAAGACTTCTCCAGTTGAGCGTTTATGCTCTTGACGAGGATTTGTGCGGCAGATACCCGCTTATCGGTGATTTGCATATGCATACCTGCCGTTCGGACGGCAGGCAGTGCCCCGCAATCGTGAGCGCAAACTACAGAAAGCACGGCTACGATTTCTTCGCGATTACCGACCATCACCGTTATTATCCCTCGCTTGAAGCGATTGAGGCATATAAGGATGTTCCCATCGAGTTCAATATCATTCCCGGCGAAGAAGTTCACCTTCCCGACCTTGCTCCCGATCATATAAACGATGTTCATATCGTTAATTTCGGCGGAAAATATTCCGTGAACGCAATTCTCAAAGATGAATATGCAGAAGAATACGGCAACGATATCGAAAAACGCCGATTTGAAGGCTTCCCTTGCCCTGAACAGATTGACGAGGAAGGCTACAGAGCGGAGGTTGATGCTCTTGCTGCAACTCTTGATATTCCCGAAGGCATCGAGCCTTTCACATACGCAAGCTGTGTTTGGGTGTTCAACCATATCAAAAAGGCGGAGGGTCTCGGTATTTTCTGCCATCCCTACTGGCTTTCAAACGTTCATCAGGTGCCCGAAAACATAACGGACTACATGCTCAAAACTCATCCGTTTGATGCTTTCGAGGTTCTCGGCGGTGAGAATTACTATGAGCACAACGGCTTCCAGACCCACAAATACTATGAGGTGCTTGCAAAGGGATATGATAAATTCCCTATCGTCGGCAGCACGGACAGCCACAGCTCCGTCAACAACGAGAACGCCTATGTTGCTTCAACAATGGTTTTCTCACCCGCAAACGAAAGAACCGCAATCATCGATTCAATCAAGGATTTCTATTCAATCGCGATTGACGGCATCAGCAAGGAGTTCCGCCTTGTAGGCGATTTCAGGCTTGCACGCTATGCAACCTTCCTTTTGCAGGATTATTTTCCGCTCCACGATGACCTTTGCTATGAAGAGGGCAGAGCGATGAAGGATTATGCCTGCGGCATTGAAGGCGCAAAGGAAACGCTTGAATTCATCAGCGGCAGAGTTCAGAAACAGCGCGAAAAATACTTCGCTTTTTAAGCAGAAGGAGGCAGTATTGTGGAAAAACAGCGTTCACTCGAAAATGAGTTTGTTCATCCCAACAAGATAGGCTTCAAAGACGGCCTCGGTTATGCATTCGGCGATGCGGCTAACTTGTTTGTTCTCACTTATGTTTCATCGTATCTTAAGGTGTTTTTTACCGATATTCTCAAGGTTGCGGAAAGCAAGATAACAACCCTTTTGCTTATTGCAAGGCTTTGGGACGCAATTAATGACCCGCTTTGGGGTAACATCGTTGCAAAGAAAAGACCGAATAAAGACGGAAAATACAGACCTTATATTAAGTGGTTTGCAATCCCTCTGGGCATCATGGCTATGCTCTGCTTTGTCAACTTCAGAGAATTTACAACCAGCGAAACCGTTGTTGTTGCTCTTATGTATGTTACATATATCGGTTTCGGCATGATGTATACAACAATCAACATTCCCTACGGCTCGCTTGCATCTGTTATTACCGATGACCCCGAGGGCAGAACTCTGCTTTCAACCTTCCGTTCAATCGGCGCAGGTCTCGGCGGCGCGGTGCCTCTGCTTATCGGCCCCATGATTATTTACACCGTAACAGGCACGAACAGTCAGGGTGTTGCCGTTAAGGCTGCAGACGCGGGCGGAATGCTCAAATTCGGCATTATTATGGGACTTCTCTCCATTATCTTCTTCTTCCTATGCTTTAAGAACACAAAAGAAAGAGTTGCTTCCGAGGAAGAACCCAAGGTTGATATCAAGGGTATGTATATCGGCATGCTCAAGAGCAGACCCTTCATTGTTGCCGCTCTTTCGGGCATTCTTATCAGCGGTCAGCTTCAGTTTGCATCACTCAACCAATATCTTTATAAGAACTATTTTGAAAACACCGACCTTTCAATTATCGGCACAATCGCAAACTATCTTCCCATGGCTGTCATGATTTTCTTTATGCCCAAGCTTGTTAAGAAATTCGGCAAGCAGGAGCTTTGCAGCGTCGGCACATTTTTCTCGGCGGTTGCCGCTGTCCTCATGTTTTTCATTGTTCCTCATTGTGACAGAACAGGCAGTGCTCCCGTTGTGTTTATGCTCTTCACATTCGTTGTTGGCTTCGGATATTCGTTTGTCAGCATCACAAACTGGGCAATTATCACCGATGTTATTGATTATCAGGAATATAAAACGGGCATACGCAGCGAAAGTGCGGTTTATGCGGTTTATACCTTCTGCCGCAACCTTGGTCAGACAATCGCCGATGTCGGCGGCATGAAGCTTCTTGGCAGCGTTGCCGGCTATGACGGCGCGGTGCACGGCTCTGCGGGTTATGTTGAGGGCGTAGGCGAGGGAATCCTCTTTGTTTGCACAGTTATTCCCGCGATTGTTTATTCCCTTGTGTTTATCCTCTTTAAATTCGGATACCCGCTCACAAAACCCAAGCTCGAAACCATGTATGCAAGCCTCAGGGAAACAAGAAGCGCAGCAGAATAATAAATCAGGGAGCTTTTCAGCTCCCTGAATTTTTTTCGCTTTCCACTTGATTTAAAGAAAATAGTGATATATAATATAAGTTAGTTTTACAAAATCCGCGGTTTAGCGACTTGGCGGTGAAGGGGTGTTGAAATTGAAGAAAATCGGTTTTGACAATGCGGCTTATATAAGCAAACAGTCCGAGCAGATAAGCAAGCGCATAAATGAATTCGGCGGCAAGCTTTTTGACGATTTTCATGCTTCAAGGGTTCTTCCCGGCTTTGCTCCCGACAGCAAGCTGCAAATGCTCAAAAGCATTGCCGATGATGTTGAGGTCGTTATTGTTATCAACTCCGCCGATATTGAAAGCAACAAAATCCGCCGTGACCTCGGAATAACATATGATGCGGACGTTCTTCGCCTTATTGATGCTTACAGAGGCGCGGGCCTTTTTGTTGGCAGCGTTGTGCTTGCTCAATTTAAAGACCAGCCCGCTGCGCAGGCATTCAAGGTTAAGCTTGAGCAGCTCGGTGTCAAGGTTTTCATTCACCGTAATATCGAGGGCTATCCCTATAATGTTTCTCATATCGTCAGCGACGAGGGCTTCGGCAAAAACGAGTTTATCGAAACCGAAAGACCTCTTGTCGTTATCACCGCGCCCGGCCCCGGAAGCGGAAAAATGGCAACCTGCCTTTCACAGCTTTATCATGAAAACCAGCGCGGCAACAAGGCAGGCTATGCGAAGTTTGAAACCTTCCCAATATGGAATCTCCCCTTAAAGCATCCCGTTAACCTCGCTTATGAAGCGGCAACGGCTGACCTTAACGACGTTAACATGATTGACCCCTATCATCTTGATGCTTACGGCGTGACAACCGTTAACTATAACAGGGATGTTGAAGTTTTTCCCGTTTTGAATGCGATATTTGAAAGAATCGAGGGTGTAAGCCCCTATAAATCACCCACCGATATGGGCGTTAACATGGCGGGTTATGCCATTTGTGACGATGAAGCAACAAGAGAAGCTTCAAAGCAGGAGATTATCCGCCGCTATTTCAACGCCATGTGCGATTTGAAAATGGGCAGAGGTAAGCAGGAGGCTGTTGATAAAATCGTCAGCCTTATGAATCAGGCGGGCATCAGCGTTGATGACAGAAAGGTTATCAAGGCGGCTATAGACAGAAGCAACGAAACCGAGGGTCAGCCCGCGGTTGCTATTGAATTGCCGGACGGCAGGATTGTTACCGGCAAAACCTCCAATCTTCTCGGCGCATCAAGTGCCGCGCTTCTTAATGCATCAAAGCATCTTGCGGGTCTGCCCGATGATTTGCTGATGATTGCGCCGTCGATAATCGAGCCTATCCAAAAGCTCAAAACGGGTCTGCTCAAGGGTCATAACCCGAGACTCCATTCCGACGAAACGCTTATCGCTCTTTCAATGAGCGCAAACACCAACCCCGTTGCAAACAAGGCGCTTGAAGCCATTGAGGGTCTTAAGGGCTGTGAGGCTCATTCAACGGTTATTCTTTCGCAGGTTGACCAGGATGTTTACAGAAAGCTCGGCATTAACCTTACCTGCGAGCCGAGATATCAGACCAAAAAACTTTATCACAAATAATTAAAGTGGCTGTGAAAAACAGCCACTTTTTCTATATTGTATATACATGTGTTACATTTGTAACATTGATATTATTTTTATAATATAATAAAATAAAAGCGAACGAAATTCCTTGAAAGGATATATTTCACATGGGTAAAAAGATAATTGTTGCGGGTCTCGGTCACGGCGGTATCGCCGCCGCCGCTCTTATTGCCAAGGCGGGCTTTGATGTTACCGTTTATGAGCAAAAGTCGGAAGGCACTCTCGGCTATGACTGGACTGATATTTTCGCACCGGGAGCGCTCAAAATTGCGGGCATGGATATGCCGCCCGCTGATAAATTTGAATACAAAGAGGATATGACCTTCTTCGGTCCTTCAATGACAAAGGGTCTGCGCCAGCATGTGCCCGAAGAAAAGCTTGAAATTAAAATGGAGCGCAGAGATATTTATGAGCATTTTATAAATCATGCGCTTGAATGCGGTGTCAAAATTGTCTATGACTGCAAGGTAGAGGCTCCGATTATTCTCGGCAACAGAGTTGTCGGCATAAAGACAAGTCAGGGCGATGTTTACGGCGATATGGTAATAGATTCCTGCGGCATGAATTCGCCTGTGCGCCGCAATTTGCCCGAATCCTTCGGAATAGAAAAGGAAGTCGGCAGAAAAGAAAAAATTTCAATTTACAGAGCTTTTTATAATATCGCCGAGGACGTTGAGGTTGAAGCGAAGTTCAAGGTTTTGCTTTTTGCGGGAGGTAAGCTCGGAATAAGCTGGATTGCATCTGAAAGCACCCACACAGATTTGCTTATCGGCAGATTTGACGATTTTGATATGGAGGAAGTTGAAAGATTTTCCGATTTCCTGCGCGAAACAAACCCGCGTCTCGGCAAAGAGGTGCTCAGGGGCGGTCAGTTTGTTGAAATTCCCGTGCGCCAGCCGCTTTCGATTTTGGTTGCCGACGGCTATGCCGCAATTGGTGACAGCGCGTTTATGACTGTTCCCCTTATCGGCTCCGGCATCGCCAACAGCTTGAAGGCTGCAAGAATTCTTGCCGATACGGTTATCAACGATAAGAATGGTCAGTTCACCGCCGAAACACTCTGGAAATATCAGATGGGTTACTATAAAGAACTCGGCGCAGGTCTTGCTCCGCTTGCATGCGGCAAGCTTCTTTTGCTCAGCCTTACCCCCGAAGAAGTTGACTATGTGTTTGAAAAGGGCATCATGACCGAGGATATGATGACCATTGGTGCCGATTTCACGGGTCTTGCAAATGTCAATATTGACCCGCGAGCCTTGATAAATCAGGCAAAACAGGTTTGCAGCGACCCTGAGCTGCTCAAAAAGATTGTTACATGCGGTGTCAGCATGGGTAAAGCCATGGCGGCATGTGCAATGATGCCCAAAAAGTGGAATGAAAAGAGAGTCCGCTCATGGGCAAAGGTTTATGAGTTTGTTTTTAAATAATTGATATGTAATAACCCCGCGAAAAAAGCAACGCTTTTTTCGCGGGGTTATTTGCTTTATTACACAACTCTGAATGTTTTAACCTCAAACGGCTTTATTTCAAATTCAAAGCCGTTATCGGCGCATTCAATCTCGTGCTTATCTTCCTCAATCATGTTGCATTCATAAACTTTTTCAAAGCCGAAGCCGAGCTTGACGGAATGCTTGCCGCGCTTTTGCTCTTCTTCAACAAAGCGGATGATATATCCTCTGCCGTCCTGCGCCTTTTTAACCGCGTCAACGGCAAGGTTTTTGCCCGTGCCCTCAACAAGCTTAATTTCGTCGGATGCGATGCCGTCAATCTTTTCTGCGTTGTAAACCGCAACGGGCGGAACGTTGAACGCAATGGCTTTTTGCACGGTTTCGTTTCGCCAATCCTCCGCATGAGGATAGAACGCATATTTGAATGTGTTTATGCCGTGGTCACCCGTTCTGTCGGGGCAGGTGGGTGCGCGCATAAGAGTTATTCTCATGTGGCTGTTGTGGATATCGTAGCCGTATTTGCAGTCGTTTATGATGCTGCAGCCGTAGCCGCCCTCGGAAAGGTCTGCCCATTTATGGGCGGCAACCTCGAAACGGGTCAGGTCATAGGCGGTGTTCCAATGCGTCGGGCGTTTTGTTGCGCCGTGAGCAATGTCGTATGTTGCATCGGTATCGATAACCGCAACGTCAAAGCCTGCTTTGAGCACTTTGTCGCTCTCGTGCCAGTCAACGGTTGTGTCAAAAACAACGGTTTCGCCGTTCTGATAAAGAATAACATCCTGCGAAATTGTTGATTTGTTGAATGTGTAATGAACTCTCAAAACGCCTCTGACAGCGTTGCTTTCAACAACCTCGATGCTGTCCGCCTTGAGCTCCCACATCTTCTTTTGATAGTTGAGTTCAAGATTCCATGCAGTTTCGTGAACACATTTGTCAAGAGATATTGTGAGAATGTTGCCCTTGCCGTCAAGAGCCTCTCTCTCATTAATTTTATCATAAATGCTTGTGATAATGCCGTTTTCATCAAGCTCAACGCGCAGATTTGCGTTTTCAAGCAGACCTGCTTCGGCATCAACGGGAGCATAGATGCATTCGCCCTCTTGGAGCTTGAATGTCTTGCAGCTCATAGGCTCAAGGCAGTCGGGCAGGAACATGAATTTCTCGCCTATGTATGCGCAGGGGAGTGAAAGTCCGTCTGCGGTTGCAACATACATTCCTGCGGGCACATCCTCAACCTCAATCGGCTCATAGCTTTTTGCGTTTGTGAGGTTCCAAACGGTGATGCTGTTTTTATCCGCCGTTACCGCGCCCGAAAGAGCCTTTAATGCGCCGTTGTAGATATCCTCGCCGATTTTGTTCATTACGGCGTAATCTCTGCGGCAGTCCTCGAAAACCTCGTGGATTGATGAGCCGGGAAGAATGTCATGGAACTGGTTGGTCATCAGAATGCGCCAGCCCTTTTCAATCTCTTCCTTGGGGTATTCCTTGCCGAGAAGCTTTTCGGCAAGAACGCAGAGCATTTCAGCTCTTGTGAAAAGATATTCGCCCTTGCGATTGTTCTTTTTAACAAATGCCTGGCTTGTGAAAGTTCCACGGTGATTTTCATAGAACATTTCGCCGTTCCATACGGGAAGCTCATCTTCATGGCCCTTGTATGTTTCAAAGAAATCGTCAACATGACCGATTTCCGTTTTGGGCAGACCGGGGAAATTCTGCAGTCTGCGACCTCTTTCAAGCATGTTGCGGGTCGGTCCGCCGCCGCCGTCGCCGTAGCCATACATGCTCATGGCGGTGTTCAAATCGCTCTTGTTGTTGCATTCCTTGTCGGCGGTCACTATCTCCTCAACATTATAATGGCAGTTGTAGGACGGGCGCATAAGATGGGCATAAACCTTGTCGCCGTTATTACCCTGCCACATGAACATGTTGTAGGGGAATTTTGTTGTGTCGTTATATGAAAGCTTTGATGTTATGAAATTCTGCATGCCGCAGCCGTTGATGATTTGGGGCAATGCCCATGTGAAGCCGAAGCAGTCGGGCAGCCAATAGGTTTTGGAAACCTTGCCGAATTCCTTTTTGAAGAACTCCGTGCCGTAAAGCACCTGACGGATAAGAGCCTCGCCCGATGCAATGTTGGTGTCTGCCTCAACCCAAACGTTGCCGCAGATATCCCATTGACCTGCCGCAACCTTTTCTTTGATTTTTTCGTATATGTCGGGGTAGTGGTCCTTCATCATCTGATAAAGAACAGCCTGACTCTGCCCGAAGGTCATTTCGGGGTAATCATCCATGAGCGAAGTGACGTTTGAAAACGTTCTTGCGCTCTTTCTGATGCTTTCCTGAATTCTCCAAAGCCAAGCAACGTCGATATGGCTGTGACCCGTGAGCATAACGCGGCTTTGCGCGCTCCATTCGATGGCGGCAATTCTTTCAAGATAAAGCTTGCGTGCCCTTGCAATGGATTCTCTGACAACAGGCTCGTCAAAGTCATAGTCAACCGTATGCATGCTGTCGTCAACTGCGGCATAAACCTTGCTGTGAATATGCTCATCCTTTATGTAATTGAGTGCATCAAAAGCAACCTCAAGGTCAATATAATAGCCCTCGCACTCCTTATCCGCAACAAAAATGCAGGTTTCGCCGAAACGGAATTCCGCGAATTTTGCGCCGTCCATTGCCGCGTCGCAGAAATCCATGGAGTCAATAGTTGCTTCAATTTCAAAATTCAGCACCTCGCCCGCCTTGTGAACGCCGAGGGCAACCTCTGTTCTGTCGGGGATGGTGAATCTTGAAGTGCAGCCCGAAATGTATTTGCCGTTGCATTTAACAAGAGCCTCGCCGCCGACGGAAAAATTGGCGCGCAGTTCAAGCCCGTCCATTTCTTCGGGTACGGTTATGCTTGCCTTGAAGAAATGAGCCGAATCATAGCCGGCGTACCAGATGTCACCGGTTTTTATTTCACCCTTGAAGTCCTCCATTTCATATCTGTCACCGAGGAACATTCCGCGGGTGTGTTCCCAAACGGGTATCTCTTTTTTGAAAAGAATGCAGTATTGCTTTAACTGCTTGAACATGTCATCTCTGAGCACATGCGGTTTTATGGTGTGCATATCAACACTCCTTTATATCAGATAGTTTTATAATAGCAGATGCTGTTGTAAAAAGCAACAAAAAACCGCCTGAAAACAGACGGTTTTTATAAATGTTATTCAAAAAATATGATATCGTTTTTGGCAAGCATAACCTCTTCAAGCATGGTTGCGGTTTCAACTACGGTGTGGTTGCCGCAAAGGGTTCCCGTGTGGGTAATTCTCACAAGCTGACCTTTCCTCAAAAATCCGCTTATGATATAGCGTTTAATGCGCATATCGTTTGCCATAACCGTGAATTCGATTCCGTCGTCGGGATTTTTCATCATAATCGAATCATCAACCTTGATGTAGTCATCGCCTATCTCGGTAACATTGCCGACTATATATTGAGTGTTGTCGGGGATTTCACTCGCTTTATGCCCCAGCGCGTATTTAACGATTTCATCAACGGCATCTTTACCGATATAATATCTGTAGCCATAGCTGTCGATGTTTGTTACGATATAGCCGTTGTCATACAGCGCCCATGAGAGATTATCCGAGCCGAGTTCTTCCGAAACAATCACAAAAGTGAGCTTCTTTTTGCCGCTTGGAATATTCTCTGTTTCAAGCGTTTGGGCATCGGCGTGCTTCGAGAACATGCCCCACAGCGCATCGCTGTCGGTCTCGGTTAAGCCGTATTCCTTGGAGTTGTAATAAATTGTTGTCAGCGGGAATGTTTCGGTCAGATTCAATGCCGTAATCAAATCGCCCAAAGTGGCGGGCGGGTCGTAATAATGGCGCATGTTGAAAACATAATATCCGTCATGCCCTTGGTATTTGACGGCGATAAATCTTGACGAATCAATGCCCCTGATTTCATATATTCCGCATGTTGTTGTGTGAGTTTTGTCCTCATATATGTCATATCCCCGCATTGATGCCGTGCCGAGCTTTTTGCCCACCTTATCCTTTGAAAGCGTGTTACGTGAACGGATTGTATATGTTCTGCCATTATATTCAACAAAGGTGAATTGCTCAAATACCTCTTTGCAGTTCCACGGCCATTCTCTTGCACTCATGGGTATATTAATACTTTTGCTCTTATCGCGTTCTCTTAAGTCCGCCCATTGGCACGGCAGGTGAGTCACCGGGGGAAATTCGGTTGCAGGCTCCGTTGAAGAGCCTTTGTTTGTTGTGTTTTCCGCGGTTTCCGAAGCAGTCGGCGGAGTAATTGCAATGTTTGTGTTTTCGCATGTTGTTTGAGCCGAAGTGCACGCAGTTGTTGATGGGTCGGACAAAGTGACATCGGTACCGATTTTAATGAGCTTCTTCATGTTGCTCAAACCGAACACGCATGCGGCAGCAACGCAAAGGCATGCCGCCAAAGATGCGGCGGTTACCCAAATTCTTTTGTCGGTTTTCGGCTTTGACCTTGCATCATTTATGCATTCGTCATCAACCTGACCGATTGCATCCAAAAGTTCATTCGGTTTCATTCTAAACCCTCCTTTTCCAATCGGGTGCGCAGCTTTTGGCGGGTTCTGTAAAGCATGGATTTAACCTTGCTCTGCGAATATCCGAAGCGGGCGGCTATCGACTCAACCGAATCCAGATAAAAATAACGGCATAAGAACACATGACGGTCTTTATCCGACAAACTCTTGACAAATGAATTTATAACATTGGCAAGAATCTGTGCATCAACCGCATGCTCAACGCTGTTTTTATCGGGTATGCATTCGGAAAGCTCGTCCAAAACAACCGCGGGTTGCCCGCCGCCACGCTTTTCCGCGCCGCTTTTTCTCCATTTGTCAATGGAGATGCGCCGAGTGATTTTTCCGAGAAATGTTGAAAGGACAGACGGACGGTGCGGCGGTATGCTGTTCCATGCGCTCAGATATGTATCGTTAACGCATTCTTCGGCATCAGCACGGTTATTGAGAATGTTGTCGGCAACGGAGTAGCAGTACCCGCCATATTTTGCGGCAGTTTCGGTTATAGCTTTTTCGTTGCGCTCCCAATATAAATCCACAATTTGCTTGTCATCCATACGAAACACCTCCTTTAAGTGGAACAAAGAGCTCTTCACCCATATACTCGGATTTTTGAGGAAAAGGTTGCATGTTTTTTGGTAAAATTTAAGAGCCGAAAAAATCGGCTCTTAAAAGTGCTTTTATTCTGTGGGAAGCCCCTCTTTGTCATACATGCATACGGTTTCAAGCATGATTTCAATGCCTGCCGCGATTGCCTCTTCTCTGAGGTTGTCTGCATTGTCAAGTCTTGTGTGATAATATCTCGGGGGAGTGGGGTCCATTGCAGCAAAGCCCGTTGCGGGGATGCCTCTCTGTGTGAACGCCGCCGCATCGCATGCGCCGAGATAGATTGATTCAAACTTGAGGTCGAAGCCGCAGTTTTTACCTGCATTCTTAACAAGGTGCTTTGCGCCCCAGTGGTGCTTAACCGTACCGCTCAAATCTCTGTCATAAACAGCCATTGTTTCAAGGTCGCGGAACGTGTCAAGACCTATAACGCAGGTTTCAACATCCTTCAGTTCTTTTTCGTGAGCCTTGGCATATGCCTTTGCGCCGCGGAGACCTGCTTCCTCGGAGCCGGAGCAGATAACAACCAGCTCTGTGTTTTCAAATCTTGTGTCTGTTTCTTCCATAGCCTTTGCAACCGCCATGCCTACATAGCAGCCGGTGAGGTTATCGTTTGCGCCGGGAACGCTCTTGAACGGATTCTGGAAAAGCAGGAAAGCAAGCTGGAACGGAATGAAAACACAGCCTACAACAAAGCCGAGAATCATGAGCCAGCGGGGCTCTGCTGCTTCGAGAGCACCGCCCGTGCCCGCGCAGATGATGCCGATGATTGAAACAATAAGGTCGGCAACAAGGCCTACAACTGCGGGGATAAGCACAAGCTTCATGCCGACACCGCCAAGTAAATAGTTAAGAGTCCATTCAAACTGGCTGTCCGCATGGCCGACAAGGATGATGCGCTTTTTAACTTCGCCTTTGGGTGTTCTTTTTGCAATAACATTGTGGCTGGGCAGGGAGGGGAAAAGAGGGTCAATGAATTGCTTATACATAAGAAATTCGAGAATCAGGGGTATAAAACCGAGAATAACAAGGATAAGCGAAATTATCGGAGTTGCAAATGCATATGTAAATACGCTTGCGATTGCGCATGCAACGGTGAAGGGAATAAAGCCCATGAATGCCTGGCGGTGAACTTTAAATTCTTCAACAGTTACATCGTCGCAGGATTTTTTTAAATCCTTTGCCATAAGCTCCTGCGCCTTAAGCTCTTCGGGCGAGCCGGGCTTGCGGGGACCGATTTCGTTGCAGATTCTTGTGATGCCTTTAACGGCGTAGCGCGAAAGCTTTTTGATATCAAAAGCGTTGCTGTATTCAAGTGCTGTTTTCATTGGTATACCTCCGTTGAATATTTGTCTACTTTAATAGAATAACACGCCAAAGTGAAAAAATCAATACGGATAAATAAAAAAGGACCCGAAATTTTCGGGTCCTCAAAAATCATAAACTGTAAACGCCTGACTGCATAACCGCGTATTCGATATCCTTAACTCTGAAATACTTGAAAACGGGTTCGTTAAAAACATAATAATCAGAAACACTGTAGTTATCAAGCCCGATTGTGCGGATTTTATATGAATATGCGTTGCAGATAAACAGCTTGTTGTCGTAAAAAGAAATATCCGTGGGGTGGCAAAAGGCTTTTTCTTTTGGGCTTCCTATGCGAAGCTCAATGCGGCTGTGTTTAACGGAATAATTGATTATTGCGTTGGAATCGGGCACAACAAACCATAGGTTTGCTCCGTTTACAGCAGGTGAACACGCGGGGTTATCAAGATATTCAACCCTCGATTCGGAAAGAATCTCTCCCGCCGTGCTTAAAATTTTTATATCGCCGTTCTGATATGATGCTGCAATAGTGCCCGATGAAATCCTGACAATGTCGCAGGTCACAAAATCGCCGAGGGCTTTGGCAATTTGAATGCCGTTTTCACCGAATTTTGCGTTTATGTAGGTGGGCACGGGAATTTTTTCAAAAATATCTATTTCTTGGTTATAAATATAAAACGCAACTGCCTCATCACCCTCGGGCAGGGTTTCTTTGCAGGCATAAATAAAGCCCCTTTCAACGGGGAAAATGTCAAGTAAATCCGCATTAAAAAGCTTTTGCAACGTTGGTTCCTCCATGGAAAATAAGCCCCGCCAAGCCGTATGCAGCCGATTGTAACCTGCTCTTTAAGCAGGTGGGTGCCGCCCGATGCTTTCACGCTCCCTTCGTCCGCTCAAAAACCGAGCGGGAGGTCTGCAATCCGCCATCGGAGCAAGGCTCCCTATTAATGTGTGTTGGGTTACATATAGACTGCAATGTTTCGCACAAGGCAGGGGGTATATTAAGTGATATTCGCCCGCGGCGAGCTGTCGGTTATATTTTAATAGAATAATTCTGAATTATTCTTCCTCGAAATCAAACATTTCGGAAAGTCTTTCTTCAAATGCCTGGCCGACCTCGTTGAACTCCGCATCATCTTCGATGGGGCAGAGATAGGTTTCGCCGTTTTCTTCTTCAACCTTAAGAATAATAAGCTCGTTGTCATCCTCAGTTATTTTGTCGGGGCTTTCAGGCAGGGGGAGCAGGGCAACATAGCGGCCTTTATCTGTTTCGATTCTGTCAAGCTCTTCAAAAACATGCTCTTTGCCGTCTTCGTCAACGATGCTGACGATATCGGGTGTATATTCTTCGTTGTTCATCGGATTAAATTCCTTTCTTTGTCCATGTGTATATATTTTAACTCTAAGAACGCCTTTAGTCAATAGGAAATCCCGATAAGTTTATTATGCACAAAAGTTTTTAACTTTTTTCAAAAAAACTATTGACAAACGCCAAAAAACATGCTATATTGTAAGCGAGGAAAGGAACAAGAGAAAACAAAAAATCCTAAAACTACAAAATAAAATCTATAATCAAAAATTTTGTTCAAAAAGGAGAATCTTGTTAATTCCTCTTGACCATAGATGGAAGTTACAGGTCAAAACACTAACAGAATAACGGAAAGGCGGCGATACCCGATGTACCTTGCAGAACATCAGCTCGCAGCCGCAAGAACCGAAAGATAATTCAAGCAGTTTTTGAAAGTGAACTCGGATAAAAACAAGATTTATCCGCAAAGAGCTTGTCAAACTGCAATCAAAACAGATTGACTGTTAAAAGTTTCGGCAAGCGGCTGTGAGCAAAAAAACAAAAATGAATAATATAAAATATCAGGACCGTACCAATAGGTGCGGTCTTTTTGCTTTTTATAGAAAAAACTATAGATAAAAATAATCTTGCATTCTTGATATATAACTGTTATAATATTATGATATTGAAAGGATGATTATATTTGAGACGCAAGAAATGGCTGGTATCAAAAGGCAGCAAGGATTTGGCAGCGCAGATAGCTCAGGAATTGAGCGTTGACCCCTTTGCGGCCCTGCTTGTTACTTCCAGAGGCTTTGACAATATAGATGAAATAAACGATTTTTTTGATGCTGATGCTCCTCTTTCGCTTTCTCCGCTTTCCATTGCCGATATGGGCAAGGCGGCAGAAAGAATCAACAGAGCCATCGACGATTTCGAAATGATTTGCGTTTTTGGTGACTATGATGCCGACGGTGTAACCGCAACGGCTCTGCTCTATTCATATCTTGAAACAAGGGGAGCAAACGTTATCCGCTACATACCCGACAGGCTCACCGAGGGCTACGGCCTTAATATCGGCGCTGTTGAGGAGCTTGCGGACAGAGGCGTTAACCTTATCGTAACCGTTGACAATGGTGTTTCCGCGATAGAGGAAGCCGTCAGAGTCAAGGAACTCGGTATGGAGCTTATCGTTACTGACCACCATAAGGTCGGCGACATTCTTCCCGATGCATATGCCGTTGTTGACCCGCACCGTGCGGACTGCCGCAGTATGTTCAAGGAAA
This sequence comes from Acutalibacteraceae bacterium, assembly GCA_045532895.1. GTDB lineage: Bacteria > Bacillota > Clostridia > Oscillospirales > Acutalibacteraceae > CAG-177. The sequence continues at coordinate 16,335 of JAZSGU010000149.1, forward strand.
TGTCGGGTGTCGGCGTTGCTTTCAAGCTTGTTTGTGCTCTTGAAGGCGATGACGGTGATATTCTTATTGAAGAATACGGTGATTTGGTTGCTTTGGGTACTATCGGCGATGTTGTTTCGCTCACGGGCGAAAACCGCGTAATGGTGCGCAGGGGCTTGCGCCTGATGAACGACTGCCCCAGACCCGGTATATGCGCTCTTATGGAAGCAGCGGGAGTGGGTGACAAGCTTTTTTCAGCCTCCACAGCCGCATTTACCGTTTGCCCCAGAATAAATGCCGCGGGCAGAATGGGCTCTGCGGAAAAGGCGCTTGAGCTTCTCCTTTGCGAGGATGACGAAACGGCAGAGCTTATTGCCGATGAAATAAATGCAATGAATGCTTTGAGGCAAAAAACCGAAACCGATATTTTTGCAAATGCCGTTTCCATGCTTGTGAGCGGCTCTGACATGGCAAACGACAGGGTAATCGTTGTTGACGGCGAGGGCTGGCATCAGGGCGTTATCGGCATAGTTGCCGCAAGGATAACCGAAAAATACGGCAGACCCAGCGTTGTTATTTCGCGCGACGGCGAATTTGCAAAGGGCTCTTGCCGCAGTATAGACGGGTTTTCTATTTATGATGCCATTGAGTCCGTGTCGGATTGCCTTGACCATTTCGGCGGGCACACCCTTGCTGCGGGTCTCGGACTGAAATCATCAAAAATTGCGGAATTCCGCCGCAGGATAAATGAATATGCCGCCGATAAGGAAATGCCCTTTGCGGTGCAAAAGATAGACTGCCGATTGCAGCCCAATTCAATCAACCTTGACATGCTTTCGTCGTTGAGCCTGCTTGAGCCCTTCGGTGCGGGCAATCCGCAGCCCTGCTTCGGCCTTTTCGGAGTGCGTATTGAAGAAACGGCGGCTGTTTCCGACGGCAAGCATATAAGAATGATTGTTTCCAAAAACGGCGCAAGAACGGGTGTTGTTTTCTTCGGAATGCCCGAAAAGCGTTTTCCGTTTGAAAAGGGTGACATGGTGGATCTTGCCGTTAACCTTGACAGGAATGTTTATAACGGCGAGGAGCGCGTTTCTGTTATTGTCAGAGGCATAAGGCCATCATTGACAGACGAGGAGAAGGTGCTTTCCTCCGTAAGACTTTTTGAAAAATTTTCAAGGGGCGAAAAGCTGACGAGCAATGAAGCCCAAAAGCTCCTGCCTGACAGACAGCTTGAGGTCGGCGTATTTAAAAGCATAAAAGCAAAGCCCCTTAAAGATAAATATTGCGAGGTACTGTGCATGCGCCTTGACGATGACGGCGGAAACCTTGCAAGAATAACCGCGATTGTTGAAATAATGCTTGAAATGGGCATTCTCACCGCGGACGAAAATGACACGGTCCGCGTTCCCGAAAACCCGCCTAAAGTAAATCTGGACGATTCGGAAATACTGAAGAATATAAAAAGTTTCTTTTGAATTGAGTTGAGGTTATGAAAGATATTTTAAAATCAACCAACCGCACTTTTGAAAGCCCAGAGGAGTGCATGCAGGAAATAGTTAAGCTTATCGGCAGCGATTGCTCCGAAAAAGAAATCTGCTATGTAAAAAAGGCTTATGAAATTGCGGCTTCCGCGCACGAGGGTCAAAAGCGCCTTTCGGGCGAGCCTTATATAATGCATCCTTTGAGCGTTGCGCTTATTCTTGCTTCTCTCGGTATGGATGAGGCTTCCATAATTGCGGCAATTCTTCATGACACGGTTGAGGATACCGCGCTCACAAATGAGCAGGTCAGAAAAGAATTCGGCGAAACAATAGCGGAATTGGTTGACGGCGTTACCAAAATAGGCAAGGTGCCCCTTCAGACAAAGGAGGAGCAGCAGGCGGAAAACATTCGCAAAATGCTTATCGCAATGTCAAGGGATATCCGCGTTATCATCATCAAGCTTGCCGACAGACTTCATAACATGAGGACTCTTGCTTTTAAGCCCGAGCACAGGCGCAGAGAGATTGCGCGTGAAACAATAGAAATTTATGCTCCGATTGCTCACCGTCTCGGTATCCGACCCATCAAAGAGGAGCTTGAGGACCTTTCAATCAGCTATCTTGACCCCGTTGCTTATCATGAGATTGAGCAGTCGCTTGAAAAACAGAGCAAAACAAGACATGAATTCCTTGCGGATATCCAATCAAGGATTGACGAAAGGATTAAAGAAATTGTTTCAAATGCTCAGGTGAGCGGAAGAATCAAATCTGTTCACGGCATATACCGAAAAATGTATATGCAAAATAAAAACTTTGACCAAATCTATGATATATATGCCGTCAGAATAATTGTTGACACGGTTATTGACTGTTATAACTGCCTCGGAATTATCCACGACATGTTCAACTCCATTCCCGGCAGATTCAAGGATTATATTTCAACCCCCAAGCCCAACATGTATCAGTCGCTCCACACAACCGTTCTGGGCAAAGAGGGAATTCCTTTTGAGGTTCAGATCAGAACCTGGGATATGCACCACACAGCGGAATACGGTATTGCGGCGCACTGGAAATACAAGCTCGGCATGAGCGGCACGGCAAAGTTTGAGGAGCGTCTGTCATGGATCAGACAGCTTCTTGAAAGCCAGAGCGAAACCGAGGATGTTGAAGATATCGTAACGACCATCAAGAGCGACCTTGTTCCCGAGGAAGTGTTTGTTTTCACTCCCAAGGGCGATGTTTTCAGTCTGCCGTCGGGTGCAACGGTTGTTGACTTTGCTTATGCAATCCACTCCGCCGTCGGCAACAAAATGGTCGGCGCAAAGGTGGACGGCAGAATAGTTCCGCTTGATTACAATGTCAAGACGGGCGAAATTGTTGAAATTATGACCTCTTCGCAGCAGGGTAAGGGACCCAGCCGCGATTGGCTGAATATAGTTAAAACCAGCCAGGCGAGGAGTAAAATCCGCCAATGGTTCAAAAAAGAGCGCAGAGAAGAAAATATCATTGAGGGCAAGGCTCAGGTGGAGCGCGAGTTTAAGCGCAACTATATCCGCCTTTCCGATGCCGATTTCAACGAGTTTATTCTTAAAATTGCGGAAAGGCAGCATTGCAAAGATGCCGATGATTTCTATGCCGCAATCGGCTACGGCGGAATTTCGCTCATGCGCCTTATGCCGAGAATAAAAGATGATTACGGCAAGCTTTATAAAGCAGATGAGCCTGTTATCACCGTTGCTCCCGTCAAAAAGAGAATAAAGAGCAAAGAGGGCGTTATTGTCGAGGGCATCGACAACTGCCTTATCAAATTCTCCCGCTGCTGCAACCCGCTTCCGGGTGACAGCATTATCGGCTTTATTACCCGCGGCCACGGTGTTTCGATTCACACAAAAAGCTGCACCAATGTACCCAAGAATATTGCCGATGCCGATGAGCCCGAGCGCTGGATTGAAGCTTATTGGGACAGCGGAATCCGCGAGGATTTCAAGTGCACTCTTCAGCTTTATTGTCTTAACAGAATCGGTTTGCTTGCGGATGTTTCAAGCTTGCTTGCAAATATGAGAATTATGATTAACGATATCAGCACCCGTAACACAAAGGACGGCAGGGCAATAGTAATGGTTACCGTTTCCGTCAACGGTGTTGAGCATCTCAATTCGCTTGTTTCCAAAATTGAGAAAATTGACGGCGTGTTGAGCATTGAAAGAAGCGGAATTTAAAATTAAAGGTGAAAAAATGAGAGCGGTTATTCAGCGAGTTAATAAATCCTCCGTCAGCGTTGACGGCGAAATAAAAGGCAGCGTCGGCAAGGGCTTTAATGTTCTTCTCGGCGTTATGGACGGCGATGCCGAACAGCAGGCGGAGCTGCTTGCGGGCAAGGTTGCAAGGCTTCGCGTTTTTGAGGACGAAAACGAAAAAATGAACAAAAGCGTAACGGATATCGACGGCGAAATCCTTGTTATTTCGCAGTTTACGCTCTGTGCGGATATCAAAAAGGGTAACAGGCCCTCTTTTACGGATTCCGCACCGCCTGCAGAAGCCAACAGACTTTATGAATATTTCTGCTCAAAGCTTCTTGAAAACGGCGTGCGCAAGGTCGATAAGGGCGTTTTTGCCGCCGACATGAAGGTTGAAATAGAAAATGACGGCCCCGTAACAATCGTTATGGATACCGATATCTGGGACAAAAGGTGAATGAAAATGAAAATTACTCAAATACAGCTTGAGCACGAGATTTTCGCCAACTGTTATCTGCTTGTTGACGAAGCAACAAACCAAGCTGCAATCATTGACCCCGGTTGGTACGGCGATATAATTAAAGATGTGCTTGCGAAAGAAAACATAAATTTGCACTATATTTTGCTCACTCACGGTCATTTTGACCATGTCAGCGGTGTTTACGGACTGCAAAAGGATACGGGAGCCGCGGTTGTTATTCATAATTGCGACAGAGAGCATCTGCTTGACCCCAAAAAGAGCCTTGCAGAGGGCAACTTTCCCGAGCCTCATCAGCCGGTTGCTGCGGATATTATCGTAGAAGACGGTGACATTATTATGCTCGGAGAAACGGAAATCAAGGTCATGAGCACCCCGGGTCACACAAATGGAAGCGTGTGCTATATTGTTGAAAAAGACAAAGTTATTTTCAGCGGCGATACGCTGTTTTGCATGACCGCGGGAAGAACGGATTTTTTTGACGGCAGTGAAGAAAAAATGATAAATTCGCTCAAAAAGCTCATCGCGCTTGACGGCGATTACAGAGTTCTTCCCGGTCACAACCGCGAAACAACTCTTGAAAGAGAAAGAACGCGTAATTGGTATATCAGAAGGATGGTAAAATAAGTGATATTAAGAATTTTCGGGCACGATTTCCATTATGAATGCGAAAATCTGTGCAGGGTATGGTTCCCAAACGAAAAAATTAATATAGTTTACGGTAATGACGGTGAGGATGAAAAAACCGTTGTTACCAAGTGTAGCCCTGCAGGCGAGGGTAATCTTATTGAAGTTGAGGCTGTGATTGACGGCGTTTCGCGCTCCGCATGCGCAGAGGTTACGGCATTGCCCGATGAGCTTCGCGACAAAAGCGAGCTTAAAACCGCACAGCTTATTCTCGATTTGCTTTCGCAGATAACGGGCTATACTCCGCCGTGGGGAGTGCTCACGGGTGTGCGCCCGTCAAAGCTTATGCTTCGCTTGATTGACCAAATGGGTGCAGACGGTGCAAAGAATTATTTTATGAGGGATTTGCTTGTCAGCGAAGAAAAAACAAGCCTTGCCCAAACCGTTGCGGCGGCGGAGGAAAAAATCGTTGCGCTGTCAAAGGATAATTCCTTTAGCCTGTATGTTTCAATTCCGTTTTGCCCGACCCGATGCAGCTATTGCTCGTTTGTTTCGCATTCAATAGCCAATGCAAATGCGCGCAAGCTTTTGCCCGAATATCTTGAAAAGCTTGCCGAGGAAATAGCGATAACGGGTGAAATTGCTAAGGAGCTAGGTCTGCGGCTTGAAAGTGTCTATTTCGGCGGAGGCACACCTGGTGTGCTCGAAGCCCCGCAGATGGACAGACTGCTCGGCGCGATAGAAAAAAGCTTTGACCTTTCAACCGTCAGGGAATACACGGTCGAGGTCGGCAGACCCGATACGGTAACGCCCGAAAAGCTGCGCATTTTAAGGCTTCATAATGTCGGAAGAATAAGCATAAATCCTCAAACCTTCAATCAAAAAACGCTGGAGCTTATCGGCAGAAACCACAGCGTTGAGCAGGCGATAAAAGCGTATCAGCTCGCCAAAGCTTACAGCTTTGATGCAATAAACATGGATTTGATAGCGGGTCTGCCTGAAGAAACATATGCGGATTTTTGTTCAAGCATCGACACGGCTGTTTCCCTTGCCCCCGAAAACATAACCGTTCACACTCTTGCGCTTAAGCGCTCATCGGAGCTTAATGCATCGGGTGCGGGTGTTGCTGGCGGAAACGGAGCAAAGAAAATGCTTGAATATGCTTCCGAAAGGCTTTACGGCGCGGGTTATGTTCCGTATTATATGTATAGGCAAAGTAAATGCGTCGGCAACCTTGAAAATGTCGGCTGGCACAAAAACTCAACCGAATGCCTCTATAATGTGTTCATGATGGAAGAGTGTCACACCGTGCTTGCTGTCGGTGCCGGCGGAGTAACAAAGCTCTGCGAGCCCGGAACAAACAATGTTGAGCGCATTTTTAACTATAAATATCCCTATGAATATATTTCCGGCTTCGATAAAATAACGGAGCGCAAAAACGGAATAAAGAGTTTTTATTTGTCATACTAAATTCATAAGAGGTGATGACAAACGGAAGCGATATATACCTACAGCAAAATAAACAATCTTGCTCTTGACCCGAAAGAATTTCTCGAAGCAAGCTCAAAAGAGTATCACGCAAAGGTTGCCCGGGTTGCAAGAGGGATTTTTGACGATTTGAGTAAAAAAATAGTTATGCTCGCAGGACCTTCGTCCTCGGGCAAAACAACAACAGCCGCTCTGCTTTCAAAGGGAATTGAATTTATGGGCGGCAGGGCATACACGGTTTCACTTGATGACTTTTATTTGCCTCGAAGTGTCGGCTATCCGCTTGATGAAAACGGCAAGCCCGATTATGAATGCGTTGAAGCGCTTGATGTTGAGCTGATTCATCTTTGCCTCGGCGAGCTTTTGCGAAAAGGTAAAAGCAGCCTGCCCGTGTTCGACTTTCCGAGCGGTGAAAGAATGAACAATGCAAAAAGTATTGAGCTAAAAGAAAATGACATTATAATTGTTGAGGGGCTGCATGCGCTGAATCCTGTTATTACGGACACTCTTGACAGCAAAAATCTTTATAAGATTTATGTCAGCGTTTCTTCAAGAGTTTATGAAAATGACGGAAGTGTTCTGCTTTCAAAGCGGGATTTGCGTTTTGTGCGCCGAATGGTCAGGGATTTCAGCTTTCGCTCAACCTCGGTGGAAAAAACCTTTGAGGTATGGGAAAGCGTTATGAGGGGAGAGGACAAATATCTTTTCCCGTTTGAGCATTTGGCAGATGTGAAAATCAACTCGTTCCATCCCTGTGAGCCGTGTGTTCTTTCCGAAAGAGCGGTTGAGCTTCTCAAAACCGCTTTGAGCGGCGTATACGCCGAAAAAGCAAGTCTCATGATAAACAAGCTGAATCTTTTCAAAAATATAGATTATTCCGTTCTGCCGCAGGATTCGCTGCTTCGCGAATTTACGGGATAAAGATTGCGATAATCCTAAAAAAGGAGTGTGAGCCGCTTGGCTACAGAAAAAAAACAGTCGGTTTTAAACGGCGCAATGATGCTGATGTTTGCTGTTGTGCTTGTTAAGGTTATAGGTCTTTTGTTTAAAATACCGCTGACAGACATGATTGGCGCCGCGGGCAGAGGATATTTCAACTCTGCTTATGAAATCTACACCCCCATTTTTGCAATTTCAATGGCGGGTCTGCCGGTTGCTGTTTCAAGAATGGTTGCCGAAAACGTTGCTCTCGGCAATTACAGAGAGCCGCGAATGATTCGCAAGGTTTCACAGCGTCTTTTCATCCTTGTCGGTGTTGTCGGAACGCTTATTCTGCTTGCGCTCGCTTATCCCTATGCAAGATTTGTTGCCGATGAGCGCAGTCTGCCTGCAGTTTTGTGTGTTGCTCCCTCAATCTTTTTCTGCTGTTATATGTCAACCTACCGCGGATATTATGAGGGTCTGCGCTACATGACTCCGACAGCCATTTCACAGGTTGTTGAAGCTCTCGGCAAGCTTGTTGTCGGTCTGCTTCTTGCAAAGGTTGTTATGACCGTCGGTATGGGTCAGTATGACAGCGGAATGCTTGCATCGGGCAATGTTTCCTCCGTTGTTTTTGGAAATGAAGTAACAAGCCTTGCGGAGGCAAACAGCGTTATAAGGCCATGGGCCGCCGCGGGTGCCGTTATGGGTGTTACCGTTGGCTCGGTTGCTGCTGCAGCATTCCTTATGATATATCACAAAATCAAGGGTGACGGCTTCACAAGAACACAGCTTGTCAATTCTCCCAAGTCCGCTCCCTCTGATAAGCTTGCAAAGGAAATGGTAAGAATAGCCATTCCCATGGTTGTCAGCGCTCTTATTCTCAACATAACGAATCTTGTTGATACCGTAACAATCCAGTCCCGACTTGCCGCTGCAATCGAATCGGATTCAACAACCGTTTTGCAGATGCATTCCGCGGCGATCAATGAGGCGGTCAGTCTTTCAAGACTCAATATCAATGACTCCGCCGAGATTGTTAAATATCTTTGGGGCTCTTACGGCATGGCGCTTGACTTCAGAAATCTTATTCCAAACCTCACTCTTCAGCTCGGAATAAGCGCCCTTCCAGCCCTTGCCGCCGCATGGGCAGTTAAGGACAGAAAGAACATCAAATCAACAATCGAAATGGTTTTGAGAATCTGCATGCTCATCGGTCTGCCTGCAGGCTTTGGTATGGCGGCGCTTGCAAAGCCGCTTCTCACCCTTATTTACGGCAGAGGACTAAGCTCCGATGCTATTCCCGTTGTTGCTCCCATCATGGTGGTTTACGGTATTGCAACCGCTCTTATGGCGGTTTCAACTCCCATAACAAACATGCTTCAGGCTATAGGCAGAACGGATATTCCCGTTAAATCTGTCGTTGTAGGTGCGGTTTGCAAAATCGTCTGCAACTATATTCTTGTCGGCAATCCCAAGATAAATGTTTACGGTGCGGTTGCGGGTACTGTGCTTTTCTATGTTGTTATCGTTACCTGTAACCTCACATCTCTTTTGAAAATTTCTAAGGTTAAAATCAACTGGGGCGCAATTCTCTTAAAGCCCCTTATCAGCGCGGCTCTCTGCGGTGTTACGGCATATGCGGCATACGGGCTTCTTTCAAGAATTTTCCCCGTTGAGGCATCTGAAAGCATACTTAACATGGGAACGGTGTCAACCGTAATCGCAGTCGGTTTGGCTGTTGTTGTTTATGTTATTTCCCTTCTTCTTCTGAAAGGCGTTGCGCGAGAAGATGTTTCTGTTTTGCCAAAAGGAGAAAAAATTGCAAAAATGCTTGAAAAATACGGACTTTTAGGTTAGAATAGTAATTGCTTAAATTTGGAAGTGAGAAAAATGGTTGACTTTGAGCGAAAAAACAGTTATACTGTGCAAGACCTTGTTGAGATAATGCGTTTGCTTCGCGAGCCGGGCGGCTGCCCGTGGGATGCAGAGCAAACCCACGAAAGCATCAAGAAAAATCTTATAGAAGAAACCTATGAGGTTATCGAGGCAATCAACAAAGGCGACAAGGGTCTTCTTTGCGAAGAACTCGGCGATTTGCTTATGCAGGTTGTTTTTCACGCGCAAATGGAAAAAGAAATCGGCGAGTTCGATTTCGACGCTGTTTCTGACGGCGTGTGCAAAAAGCTGATAGAACGCCATCCTCATGTTTTTGGAGAGGTTTCGGTTTCCGGTGTTGATGATGTTTTAACTAATTGGGACGATATCAAGCGCAAATCCAAGGGTCAGAAAACAACCACTCAATCCATGTTAAGTGTTCCGCGCGAGCTGCCCGCGTTAATGAGGGCAACAAAGCTCCAGAAAAAAGCGGCTGATGTCGGTTTTGATTGGAATGATGTTTCGGGCGCGCTCGACAAGCTTGAAGAAGAAATCGGTGAGCTTCG
>JAZSGU010000194.1:0-4257 GCA_045532895.1 Acutalibacteraceae bacterium
TAAACGTTGTTTCCGAGATGCGTATTCTTACCGCCCCAATTCGAATGAAGCGGAGGCTCGATATAGCAGTTTTCACCGATGTCGCCGAACATTTCCTTAAGCATTTCGTTGCGTTTATCCATTTCAGAGGGCTTTGTATTATTGAAATACCACAGCTTTTCAAGGCATTCCATCTGCTCTTCCATTATGCTGTCATCATTGGGCTGATAAATGCGCCCGCTTTCCATTCTTTCTCTGGATTCCTTTGCGTCCATGGTTACCTCCGAGCATTTTTCGGGCATTCGCCCTTATAAATGGATTTTAACACAACAAACAATATATTTCAACAAAAAGAAATACGGCAGCCTGAAAAAACAGACTGCCGTGATTTTATTCAAATCGGTATGATAACATAATGTCTATCAATTCACCTGTAGGAGGATTACCGGACTCAAATTTATGTTTATAAATAATCGAAACAGCATCACCGATTTTCCAGTCATCAATATTGTCAACTTTAAAAGCAACAACATCGGAGCCGTATTTTTTACTGCTGTACCCCTCAAGATTATTACGTTCAGCATTAACTATTATATAATCCCCCGACTTGTCGCGAATACTGTTTTGAGTCATTCCTATTTCATCATGCTTATATCTTATAAACTCTGTGCCGTCAGCATCATAGAATATAATCTCTTCCGAAGTCCACGCCATTAATCTGTTATTTGAAATGAACTCAAGATTTAAATATTCCTCGCTAATCTTGTTTCCGTCCAAATCAACAAGCCAGAATTTTTCGTTATTATGATTATTTTCTTCCCACTTACAGCCGATGCCGACTTTTGCGTTTTCCGCGTAGGCGATGTAAGTGAACTCGCCCGCAGGACAAATGACACTTCCGTCTGCACCGTAAATTTCCACAACATCCGTCGGCTCAACACCGTCAAGCTGACCTTTTCTTGCAAGAATGCGTTCCGAGCTCAAAAGTTTTATTTCATTATATTCACACGGAACAACAACCTCAAAATCAGCATTGACCGCGCCGTAGGTAACTTTGTTGTTTTCGTATTTTGTTACAAGCTGCAAACCGCCCGCCGCAGGCTCACCGAGCGGCTTTAAGTTTTTATCTCTCGTTTCGATAACATTGCATTTGCTGTCAAAAACATAGAGCGTGCCATCCTTAACACCCTCAAATTCGCCGAGAAGCGAGTTAAGCTTCAGCCTGTCATAATCATCGGGGGCAATTATGGTTTTACCCTCCAAATCCGTAACATATGCTTTTTCGCTGAATGGCTCGATATAAAGCGCGTCAGCTATGCTTGCTTCGCCGCTGGTAAGCGGATAAATCATGCCGCGGAAATAGGGTATTATCTCTGTGCCGTCGCCGTGAATAAGCGCGGAGCGTGTTGTTTCACCGCTGCTTTGGATAACATAAGCATCGGAATCCACCCATGTTGAGGTTGTGTCGCCGAAATAATCCATAGCCTTTCTTTCGCAATAATAGCCAAGGCTTTCCGAATCGACACTTGTGTTATTTATGAGATTTTCCAAAACAGAAAAATTCTCATTACTAATGTCCTTGCCCATCTCAGCAAATTCATTAAGCACAAACTCTTCGCCGCTGTAATTGAATGTTATAACTGCGGTGTTGCCCGTTTCACCTTCCATACGAGGCTCACCCTCATAATAACTGTAAGATTGATAAACATACTGCACATATGCCTTGACATTGGGCACGCTGTCAAAATAATCGGTGCGCAAAATAACAAAGCTGTTGAAGCCGTATTCGCCCCCATGGCTTTTTCTGTGGCGTTCATTTATCGCCTTTGAAATTGCATCATCCAAAGAATATGCCTTGTTCAGCCTGAAAGCCTCAGAATAAAGGAAATCATCCAAAGAGTAATAGTTTGTGCCGAGAACGCAGATATAAATTTCGCGCCTGTCCTCACCTTGCGGACCCGTTACGGGGGATTTTCGGTCAACAATAAGAAAATCATCATAAGAATATGCGGCGCAATTATCCACTCCGTATTTTTCTTTGATGCATCTGCCGAGCAATGCATCCTCGGCGGCGTTTTGCGCGATTGTTTCGGCAGTTATCAAGCCGTCAGCAAGAGCTTCTCTCAATTCAACCGTTTTGCCGTTGATATTAATATTGACCTCGGACAAGCCGAAATAATAAATATCAAGGCTGTATTTTTTCTCAAGCTCACCGTAGGTTACTTCTTTGACGGACTGTTCTCCGCTTTCAACAACTTTAAAAATATTCTGCCCGAAGCCGTCAACCCCGTTTTTTTCGGTCAGTTTGAACACATCCATTGCATATTCGCTGCGCGGAAGCCGCCCGCAGATTATATCACCGTTGCGCATAAGTAGCAGCACATGTGTCATAACACCCTGCTCCGCATCAAGGGTGAATTCGTGCATATACGCCTTGCTGAAACCGATTATTCGGTGATATAGCGGCAGCTCGTAAACGACCATATCAACAAGTTCATTTTCTGTTTCTTCAAGCAGTGCAAGAGTACCGATTTCATCGACATAGCCGCCGTTAATCTTTGCCATCATTAAATCATCGGAAATGCTGTAGCGTAAGTTTTGCTCCACCAGCTTCCTGCCGTCAACAACCGATGAATGATAATATTTGCTTACCTCATAAACCTTGCCGCCTATGTCGGAATTTGACGGATTAGTCATGAAGCATACCGCGGCAATAATGCTTATCACAACCGCCGCAACTATAACCCAAAACGCAGGCTTTTTATAGCTTAAAACATTTTTTATTCTGTCCTTAACGCCGACCTCGCCGAATGCAACGGGGCATGCAGTAATCATTTTGCGCGGAACGCTGCAGGAAAGCAGAGCCTCGGAATAGCTCTTTTTTGACTCCTCACCCATCGACTTTATTACCCGCTCATCGCACGCAAGCTCGATATCACGGCAAAGAAGAATATTCGCTGCCCAAATGAGCGGATTAAACCAATAAGCGGTCAAAACAAAAAATCCGAGCGGCTTCCACCAATGGTCGCGGCGTTTAAGATGCGCCTTTTCGTGGGCTATAACATATTGCCTCTGCTCCTCGGGCATGGCGGAGGGCAAATATATTTTCGGCTTTATTATGCCGAGAATAAACGGGCTTGAAATGCCGTCGCAAAGCAAAATGCTGCCGTCGAGGGGCATTGAAATTTTAACCCTTCTGCGGATTCTGATATAGCTTACAAGGCTGTAGATAAGCAAAGCCGCAACTCCGACAAGCCAGATTGCCGATGCAACGGCGGTTACAATCTGCATGGGATTTACGCTTTCGGTATAGTCCGGAGCAAAATTTTGCGAAATTATCGGATTAACCGCTTGGTTAACCGCCGAAATGCCGCTGTTGATGCTCGGCAAATCGGAATACCCTATATTCGGCGGCACGGTTTCCGCGCTCGGAATAAGGCTGAGCACGCTTTCAAACGAAAACGGGCACAAAAGCCTTACGCCGACAAGCGCCCACAGCGCGCAGTTAATCCATTTTGGGGCTTTTTTGAAAACAAATCGAATAAGTATAACCGCCAAGATAAGCCACGAAGCGGTTATGCTCATGTTGAACATTTTCAGAAAAACAGCTTCCATAATCAGCCCTCCCCGTAAGAATCAATCATTTTGCGGATTTCGGAAATCTCATGCGCAGAGAGCTTTTTACGGGATGAAAACGCGGCGATAAACGCGGGCAACGAGCCTTTGAATGCATCATCAACGAACTTTTCGCTTTGAATGGCAAAGAATTCGTCTTTTGTCATCAGCGACGTTACCGCCCCGTTTTCATTTTTGAAAATCCCCCGTTCGCAGAGCTTTCGCAAAACCGTGTAGGTTGTTGACTTTTTCCAATTCAGCTCTTTTTCGCAAAGCTTAACAAGCTCGCCTGAAGCGATTGGCTCATTCTGCCATATTATATCGGCAAAATGCTCCTCAACAACGCCCAATTTAATATCTTCCATCTTTTCTCCTCCTTTCGGTTTATCGTGAATAAACCTCTGCTTTTAGTTTATCAGCGATAGACCGATTTGTCAAGAGGTATTAGAAAAAATCAAGGGTCGATGTGGGCATCGACCCCTACATTTTCAAAAAGAAAAACGGCCTGCACTAAATATGCAAGCCGTTTGCTTTTATTTGCCTGTCCTAAGGTCTACACGGCGGATTTTGCCGCTGATTGTCTTGGGCAAATCGTCTCTGAATTCAACGATTCTGGGGTATTTATAGGGAGCGGTATGTGTTTTAACATATTCCTGGATTTCC
>JAZSGU010000069.1:0-7873 GCA_045532895.1 Acutalibacteraceae bacterium
CTGTCAAGCAGAATACCTTTACTGACTGTCTGCGACTACCTTTGGAATCCGCTTGCCTATAACGGCTTTGAATCTTGGCATAAGGCGTGCGAAATTGTGCTCGGAACGGATAAAAACATCTATATGCCGTTTTTGGACAACCTTTTAACATCTTGTTTAAAGGTTGAAAATTCGCCTATGCTTAACGAAACACTAAACCTTGCACAGCAGCAATTCTTTGCGGGCGATTTGGGCGGAGCAGGCGAAACTGTCGGAGCTTATACAACAGCGCTTGAAAAATGCTGCGAAAAGCTTAAAAGCGTTGAAACTCCTATGATTGCAGAGCTTGAGCCGTGGGCAAAAAAACAGTTTATTGCGCTTGATTTGCTCAAATCGGCAATATCGATTTTAAGCGAAAACACAGAAGAAAACAAAGCAAAAACACATGAAATATTACAAGAATATCTTGCTCATCCCAAAACGCTGTGCGACTTTTCTCTGCAGGCGTTTGCGGAAAGGATGATGACTTTATGAATAAAAATTTGAAAGAAGCATATGAGCGACTTTATCACAAAACACCGCTCGGTTTTTACAACTGCGGCAGGCCTTGTGACGGTCTTTGCTGCCGCGGAGACTGTAAAGGCATGTGGCTTTACCCACATGAAGCGGAGCTCTTTGCCGATAAAGAGGGTTTTGAGGTGTGCGAAACCGAGGGTAACTACGGTTATCCTATGGTTATCTGCTCCGGCGAATGTGACAGAGCGGAAAGACCGCTCTCATGCCGCATCTTTCCGCTCTTTCCTTTGGTGTATGAAATTGAGGGCAAGCTGAAATTCGAGGTTATCCTTGACCCGCGCGCAAACATGTGCCCGCTTGCGCGGCAGCAAAAGCCGCTTGACCCCTCGTTTATTAAAGAAGTGCGCAAAACAGCGCGTGTGCTTGCCCGCGACCCCGAAACGCTTGAATACATGAAAGCAGTCAGCCTTGAGCTTACGGAAATTCTGGAGCTTCGCGAGAAGCTGGGATTATAAATTCCCGTTCCATGCAAATCTTTTCATATCAATTCTGCCGTCGTCAAGGAATTCAATGCCTTCTTCGGCAAGCAGAATTCTCTGCATGTTTTCACCGCCAAAGGCAAAAGCTTTTGAAACCTCGCCGTTTTTTGTAACAACGCGGTGGCATGGAATTTTGCCGGGTTCGGGATTAACATGCAGGGCATAGCCCACAACCCTTGACCAGCGTGGATTGCCCGCCATCGCGGCAACACAGCCGTAGGTGCATACCTTACCGCGCGGAATTTTTCTTACAACGTCATATATTTTATTAAATGTATTCATTATAATCTTCCTTTTTAATCAATCTAATGTAGGGGTGATTCAGGTGATTCACGAATCGCCCGCGAATTAAACAATACTTAAAACGGGCGGATAATATCCGCCTCTACACTATGATTTCAAACGCAGTGTAGGGCGGGGGCTTGCTCCCGCCGTGAAACATCACAACCCCTACTATATTATATCATACTATTCTTAATATCAACCGTAAGGAGCGGAAATTTTGAAATATACTCACATCATTTGGGATTGGAACGGCACATTGCTCAACGACATCGGCGCATCGCTTGCAAGCGTCAACGACATGCTTTCAATGCGCGGTATGCCGCATATAGATAATGTTTATTATAAAGAATGCATCGGTGTTCCCATAATCAAGTTCTACGAAAAAGTGTTTGATTTGGAGAAAGAGGACTACTCTTTAATAATAAAACAATATAATGAGGGATACCTGAGCCATCTTGCCGATTGCGATTTAACCGACGGCGCGCGTGAAGCATTGGAATTCTTTAAAGAAAAGGGATTGAAGCAGGTTGTTGTTTCGTCATCAAACAATGAGCAGCTTTGCCGAAATGCCGAAAAATACGATGTTTCGGGCTATTTTGATGAGCTGCTCGGCGCAAGCGATTTTTTTGCAGGCTCAAAGATAGAAAGGGCGGCGGAATATCTGCGCAAAAACGGCGCCGAAAAGGGCAGGGTGCTTGTTGTCGGCGACCTTGAGCATGATGCCGAAATGGCGGCGGAATTGGGTGCAGACTGCGTGCTTTTAACAAGCGGTCACGAGCATCCGGAACGCCTTGAAAACGCAAAAATCCCATTAATTGCCAACTTGCACGAGCTGATTTTGTTTGTTAAAACCGCCCAATAAAGGCGGTTTTTGTTTGTTTAATATACACAAAAAGTCATTGCGTTAACAATTTATTCATAATTTATTTACAAAATATTTAAAAATCTGCACGGAGTATGCAACAACTCCTTTATAAAGTAATTACTGTAAATTAAGGCATTGTCTGATGCCTGTAAAAGAGGCCTCTTGCAAGGGTCTCGGCGCGAAAGCGTTATTTTTATGGAGGTGCAAAATATGAAAAAGGCAAAACGACTTTTAGCGGTTTTGTTGGCGGCGGTTATGCTGTTCTCCGCAGCATCGGTTCCCACCTATGCCTACACATCTGCTAACGACTATCACAATCCCAAGATTTCTTCCGAAGAATTGTTTTACTTCGATTACGAACAAGGCTGCGGCTATTTGCTCGACCTGCTTGATGATTTGCTTGCTGACGCCGGCCTTTACATCAGCTGTGAAGAGCTTGATGTTTTCCTTAACGATGCTCTCGGTCTTGGCGAAATCAACATCGTAACCGACGGTGTTTGGTGGTTCCTCGCAGGTCTTTCTCTCGACCTTGACCAATATCTTGAGGAAGCAGGTATTCCTGAAGGTGACCTTGACCTTCGAAGCGTTGACAGCCTCATAAAGTCACTTTACGGTCTTCTCAACTGCCTCGACAACGACAATGTTCCCGAAATTCTTGAAAACATTTCAGGCATTTACGATGTTCTCGGCGAGCTTAACCAGCAGCTCAATGTTGCAAACCTTAACAATAAGTGCCTCAGAAGCACAGTTCCTGACGAAGAAGTTCTTGAAATGCTTGTTCTCTGGCTTTACAACCATTCACAGCTTCTTATCAAGGCTGTTGCAGGTACTCTTAATTGGGGCGACCTTCTCGGCGATATGCTTGGCGACCTTCTCGGCGGCGACACAGCTAACCTTGACCTTTTTGTTAAGAACCTGCTTTATTCATTGCTTGTTGATGACAGCCTTGAGGCTATCCCTGCCGGCGAAACTATCGACACCGGTGTTCAGAAGCTTATCACATGGGCTCTTGCAACAGGTACAGGCGCTTCTCCCGATCTTGGCTCCAACTCACTTCTCGGCGCTAACGCAGCTCCCCTTATGCCCGGTATGGATAAGCAGCCCGGCGGTGCTTCAATCACAGCAATCCCCATTAAGGCTGACCGTGACCTTGACGGCGTTGCCGAAGATTGCACAATGAACACCTACCAGCTTGTTTCCAACCTTCTTGAATGCCTCATGGGCGGCATGCTCGGTCCCATGCTCAGCGAGCTTCTCTATGATGCATTTGATATTGAAATCACAGAAAAGTTTCCTCACGGTGACCCCGAAATCATGAACGACCAGATTTTCTCATTGGTTGTCGGCCTTGTTGAGTCGCTCCTTGTTCAGAACGGTGCTCCCGAGCCTGAATACACCGAGGACGAAAACAAATATCCCGCTCTCAAGGTTGATGCTATGCTTGATTGGCTCTTCAACGGCGGCGGTCTTGATGCTTTCCTTCTTATCGACTATCAGGGTATCCACATTCAGGATAACTTCATGTCGCTTCTTAACGACCTTATCAGACTCCTTATCAACATGCTTCCCAGCCTCGGCCTCTTCTCATCAGCTTCTCACCTTTCATATTCACCCGATGAGCTGAACGCTATTTGGTATTATAATGATGCAAAGCAGCTTGTTGCTGAAGGCACAGAGGGCGCTGTTGATATCACATACATTACTTACGAAACCGGCGATATCATCTATGCAACAGAATATCAGACAGTTAACGAAGTCGTAACTCCTATTGCTTATAACTATCTTGCAACTGATATGCCTGTTAACATTTCCGATGAAGATGGCGACCGCTACGCTAACCCCGACTTCATCAGAAGCAACTATGTTATTGCAACCAAGCAGGTTTATGCAACTGTTATAAAGATGCTTCTTTATGATTTGATTGACGGCTGCTACTTCCCCGAGTGGACAACAGACATTCCTTCAGTTCTCGCTTACGGCCTTGCTGCTCTTGCAGCACCTGCTGTTCCCGAAAACAACTTCTATGCAAGACTTGATGCTTATCATCAGCTCACTCTCAACGGCGGCGTAGGCGTTGTTGTTGACGCAAACGGTGACACTGTTGACCCCATCCCCTATACAACAACTAAGGTTATTAAAGAAAAGAACGCCAACGGCGATTTTACCGGTAAAACCCACAATGTTGAGGTTCCCACAGGTGCTTTGAGCATCGGTTGCTCCTATCTTGCGGCTTATCTCAACACAATCCTCAACCTCAGAGGTCAGAACCTTTCAACTGATACAACGCTTGAAAGATTTGCAACCGAATTCCTTATCTGGGCATGCCGTGAATATATCCCCATGCTTGCAGGTCAGGATGAAAACGGTGACTTCCTTATGGATAACGAAGCGCTCGGTACATGGGCAGCTTCCGTGAATACCCTTATCAAAGCGATTTATGAGCCCGATTCAACCGGTTCATATGCAGCCCGTAAGATTAAGGAAACCGCAAACTTCGATGCAGTTTACGATTTCTTTGATGCAACGCTCTTCAGCCTGATTCCCACATCATGGCTTCCCGACATCACAAGCGCCAGCCAGTTCATCAACGAATGGCTTCTCGCTAACCTTATTGAGTTTGACCTTCAGGGCATCCTCGGCTTGCTTTCAACCAACATGGATCCCACCGCAGAGCTTAACAAGCCTCTCCTTGAAGTTCTTCTTCTCGTAATCGACCGTGTTCTTGCTATCGTATTCAACGATGAAGGTCTCCTTCTTCCCGACGGCAGAACCAATGTTGTTAAAACAAAGAACTACACAACAATCAAAACTCTTGATGCACTTCTTTCCTCAAAGGATGCAAACGGTAACGCAAGTGAAGCAGCTTCACTTCCCGTTCTCATCAAGAACCTTCTTAAGCACATTAACACATATAAGGAAATGATTCTCGGAACAATTCTTCCGTTCCTTATTGCAAACACTTACGAAAGACCCTATGAAACCGGCATTCTCGGCACCGACATGACAAAATATAATATTTCTAACCTTGAAGATTATATTGACTCATTTGGCGGCAACATCAACGCAACAGAACTTAAAACCTTCACAAACGAGGATGATGCAAGCGCAGCAGTAGCTGGCGATGCAGTTGTACAGAGAGTTGTTACCACCGACGATGCAGGTAACATCACAGCAACAACCTATCAGGTTAAGCTCAACAACGGCACAATATATGAATCCTATTCTGTTAAGGAAGATGCAGAGGCTGTTGTTGAACTTCTCAAAGATGCTTATGTTGACGAAGTTGTTACGGTAAACGAAGAAACCGGTGAAGAAACCAGAACCTACACGGTTTATACAAGATGGTCATATCTTGACACCACCGCAACATACACAACGGTTGGTGATGATGCTAGTGAAACAAACTATCCAGGCCATGCAGGCAGCTACAAAAACAAATACAGCAACTTCCAGTTTGCAAACCTTACAACCACCAGAAGCGCAGCAAATCCGTTTGTTGCATACGAAACAGGCTATCACAGATTCTTCGCTTATGAAGACTGGGGCGACCAAGGCTACTATTATGCCCGCGTTAACGATGCTCTTGATGATGCCGATGAATTCGTTTCTGATTACTATGGCTTTGCCCAGGGAACTCTTCCCGATGCATACGGCGAATGGTTTATGTATTCAATCGAAGCAAGGCTCAAAGCAAACGACCTTTATGACGAAAACGACGACGGCTTCAGCGTTATGTCCGAGTCAGACGGTGACTATGTTGCTCCCACAAATGATGATGCCGGCAACCAGGTAGACGACGGTAACCCCGTTGACGGTGACCCCGGTATCCCCTCCGCAGTTTATCCCTTCTACACAACAGACGCAACAGCATTCCCCTTCAAGGATTCACTTACAGGTGAAACCAACAATGTTAACATGAACGAGTTCACCGCCGCTAACTATGAGCAGATTGCAATGGCTCTCGCTTATGGCGCGAACGAGAGAAACGATGTACGCTTCAACACCGAAGAAGTGGAATCAATCGTAAGACTTGCTCTCGGAACGGTTAAGTTCGATATCACACCTTATGCAACAGCCGAAGACGGAACTCTTCTCTATAACGCAGGCTCCATGCAGTGGTCACATCTTGAAGCTGACGCTGCTCTTCCTGAAGGCGACGCCAACAGGAAAGGCTATTTCGACACAATCGTTAGCTTCTGCGCAAACAACGGTCTTACCTGCGGCTCCGAAACACTTGAAGACGGTTCGGTTAATTACTGGATTGCACGTCCCGCATTCGCTCTTCTTGATTCCAACCTTGCTCTTAATGGCGTTTCTGCAAAGCCTCTCACAGATGCTGAGTATGATGTAGTTTACGGCAAAGTTTCAATACTTAACAACACCAATGCACAGGGCGCACCCATGACCTATGCTGATGATGTTAAGATTCAGATTCATAAGAGCTATGAGAATTATATAAATGCCCTTTATACAAACAGAAGAGGTATTTACAACAGAATCGACAATATCGGTTTCCGATATGAAGTTGCAGAATCAAAGAGAGTTAAGACCGCTGACGTAACAATGCTCAAGTGGGTTAAGGATCTCAGCACAGGTGCTTATAAAGATAATTCAACAACGCTTCGTAACTATAAGTACACCGGCGATATTGATTTAACAACAGGCGAGTTTGCAATGACAAAGATTTACACATCAAGTTCATTTGCAAAATTCAAAGAAGCTTATGACTACGCTGATTCAATCATCAACGCAGCTGAACAATCAACCTTGGCTGAAAACGAATTTACTCAGTCACTTATCACAGAAGCTTATCTCGGTCTTCTTGAATCCTACCTTGCTCTTGTTGATTACAAGGGTGCGGCTTCTTGGGAACAGCTCGATAACTACATGAACATTGCTTATGACATCCTCAGTGATGAAAACAAGCTTGACGCAGTTCTTGGCTATCAGGCAGCAGGTCTTGCAGTTCTTGAAAGCACATATGCCGAATCTGCAACCTTGAGAAACGACCCCGATGTTGACGACGAACGTCAGACAGAAGTTGACAACATGGCGGCAGCTCTTCGTCAGGCAATCAACGCTCTTGTTTATAACACCGCTCCCAGCCTTAAAAATGCTGTAGGCGCAACATCAGATTTCCACAAGACTTCTGAAGACGGCGCAGCCCGTATCGTCGGTCAGATTTTCGGCCTTGAAGAAGGTGTTGGCGCAGTTATGGAAATTGTTGAGCTCGTTGGTATGAGACTTGACGAAAGCGTTGGTAACACCTTAACAATCACCGGCTCCGGTAAGGGTAACGGTACAGGTGCTTACTACAGCGGACGTGTTGGTAACGGTGAAAGATTCAGATATTACGCTGTTCTTTACGGTGATATCAACGGCGACTGCCGTATCGACGGTACAGACGCATCAATCCTTGAGCTCCACACAGCTCTCGGTACTCTTGATTCACTTGGTTCAACCAAGTATGAAGCAGCCGATGCTCACCGCGACGGTACAGTAGACGAATTTGACGTTGCAGCAATCGTTAACCACTACACATTCGTTGAAACTATCGACCAGCTTGAGCATAGCACAGATGTATAAGCTTTGATTGATAGCAAAAAATGATTAAACAAAACCAATAAAATTCTCCTTAATATTGGGGCCTTTCTTAAAGAAGGTGAAAATAAATATCCCTGTTTTGTTG
>JAZSGU010000191.1:0-17222 GCA_045532895.1 Acutalibacteraceae bacterium
TATAATTAACAAGTTTTCCGAAAAATTTGATATTACACCTTACCAGTATTACACCGCAAAAAAACTGGAAACAGTTAAGCTGTATCTGATAAACACAAAATACTCCTTTTCTGAAATTGCCAAAAAAATGTCTTTTTCTGACCAACAGTATTTTTCCTCCTGGTTCAAATCCCTTTGCGGAATGTCTCCTTCAAAATTCAGGAGCATTCGCGGTAAGGAAAATTGTGGTAATTAACAATAAGTATTGATTATCACCATTGAAAACTGTTCCGCTACTATTTATTGTTTTACATTTTTTTATTTTTTTAACTCGTGACCTTATTAATTGATTTTAAAAAAACATGAAAACGCAATAAAAAAGCAGACAACATTTCGATGATGTCTGCTGAAATTTTATCTCATATCAGATAACGGGGTGTAGTCTGTGCTGTTGCGAAGATATTCTTCCATCTTGCCGCTGAGCAATAATTTGACATAACTCATCGGTTTGTTGTAAATGAGATAATCAAGTTCAGATGTTTCGTACATATTGTTAGCATATTCATTTTCGACAGCGATGCAGTCGATTGATACCATTGAGCCATCGGTGAGTTTGATTTCAATACAAGCAGTATCAATGTTGAATTCACAAGATAAAATATTGTTTTTCATAATTTGCAATTCCTTTCAGTTATTAATGATAGCTTAAAACAATGTGTGTTTAACCGCCGTTAACAATTTATTCATTGAATCCGTTATTAACACTCGTACCATGAAAAAGAAGCGATTTCGAAGAAATTGCTTCTTTTTCATTTTTTAGAAGCGTTTTAAAATTAAATTCTGTGTACCCTTAATAAAAGGCTTCAAAAAACACGGTCTTTCTGACAAGAGAGCTTTAACAACAAGCCATATAAAGAGCTGCCCACTTCATCAGTGAGCAGCTCTTTGCTTTTATTTCTGATATATTCTCACATAATCGATAACAAATTCCGAATGGTAGTTTTCTTTGTCGAGAGCCTCCAGCTTTTCAGCATCGGGCACTTCAAGTGAAACTCTGACCTCTTCTTCAACCTGTGAGGTTCCGTTACCAAATGATGAACGGCAGGTTTCAACACCGTTTACATAGAAAATATATTCATCTTCGGTCCATTCGAGCCCGTAGGTATTGTATTCGTTATAAATATCGTTGCCTTTGAAAAATCCGAGAAGTCTGGATTGGAAGCCTTCCTGAATGCCGTCTACCCCCGCACAGTGTATGGTTTGAGAAACGGCGTTTCTTGACAGCGGGTCATCCCAGCAGTTGGCTTCAAAAATATCAAGCTCTGCGCCGCCGACTCCGCCCTTTGAATATTCTGCTTCATACGGATGAGCTGCCATAATCCAGAATGCGCTCCAAAATGCCCCACCGTCATTGCATTTGCAGCGAATTTCGTAATAACCCTGCTTATACCACTTGCGCAGTGCAAGGTCACCTGCATACCAACCTGCGCCGAATTCGCCGTCTTCAAGATATTCCGCAGTGATAACGCAGTTGCCGTCCTTGACTTCAACCTGACCGGGAGCGCGGAAGCCTCCGCGGCGAACGCCGCTGTTGCAGTATTTCCAAGCTTCAGTGTCAAGCTCCGTGCCGTTGAATTCATCTTCAAACACAAGGCTGTATCCTGAAAGGTCAAGCTCTTGACCTCTCGGCGTTGTAGGCAAATCGAAAATTGTAAGACCGAAAAGCTCAATAATTGCAAGGAAAGATGCAATTATTTTTTTGGGAGAAAAAGAGGTAAAAATCTGTGTTAAATAAAACCATTGCTGTTCAACGCCCCAAATCTGTCTGGGAGCGAGTTTAAGAACTTCCGTTAAAAATGTTTCAAACATATACTCACCTCATATTTTTATTAACGCAATTATATCAGCTGATTATTTGTTTTAAAATCCGCCGCCGACAGTGATTATATAATCAATTTTGGCATCGGCTTTTTTAATCATGATTCCGCTGATGTCAAGGTTTCGGATTTCGGGGTCGCAGGTATATTTCCATGTGCCCTTTTCGATGATACCGTTTTCGTCAATTCTGACCTTTAGTGTTGCGTTGACATAGTTAACTGCGATGTCCGCATTTTCAACATCAACATCAAACTGCGGGAATTCCGCGAGAACTTTCGAGATATCACCGAGAACGGTTATTGCATGGCCTACCGTGCCTGCATATGGGTCAGCGTGAATGTCGTCTGTTTGGTTTTTCATTGTCATTTCAACAACGGTGTATTTTCCGCTTTTGTATGCTTTGATGCTTTTTGCATCGGAAGCCTTGAGTGCGCTGAATCCGCCCGTTATGCCGTCAAAATCCAACGCGTTTTTCTCAATGACGGAAGCAATGGCAGGCTCAAGTATTTTAATAAAGAATCCGAGTGCACCGTCGCCGTCGTTGATAATCAGTTCATTCAAAACCATAACCTGTGTTGATTTTGCCGTGGGGTTTGATTTTTCAGCCGCTTTTTTGTAAAAATATATGATTTCTTCATTTGTCCATTTTGAAGGGTCATTCTCATCGGCGGGAGCGGACGGAATTTCCGTTAAGCTTTCGTTCGCATTAACCGAAGGCGCGGTTGATGCCTCAACAGTTGTTTCAACTTCGATTACTTCATCGGAAACAGGTGATGTTGCTGTTTCCGAATATGAATCGTTTTTTGCGGTGGGTGCGGGGGCTTTGCTTTCGTTATTGCAAGAAACGAACAGCACGAGCATAACGAAGGTCATCAACAGAGCGATAATTTTTTTCATATTTACACTTCCTATGCAACAAGGAATTTGTATTTTGCAACGCTGTAAAGGGGAATAAAGGGCACCATAATGGGCGTTGTTTTAACATATTTCTGATATTCGGGGTCGTTGCCGTAGTTTTTATTCTGGCGAAGCTCAAGGCGGCGTGCACCGCTGAACATAACAAAGATAATGCCTATGTAGCCGATGAGGGCAAGCACCCACTGACCGACTCCTGAAAGAGCGTTTGCGCCGGAGATAAGAACGCCGGTCCAGAAAATCATTTCGCCGAGGTAGTTGGGGCAGCGTACGATTTTGTATAAGCCTGTGTCGCAGAAACGCTTGGGATTCTTTTTCTTGGATTTGCTTTTCTGCATGTCGGCAACAGTTTCAAAAATAATACCGAACGCCATGATAACGATTCCCGCGATGCACCAGCCGTCGGTTTTTCTTTCATTAAGCAGGCGATAAAATACGGGCAGCACCTGAGTAACATACAAAGCACCGCAGGTTACCCAGATAGCGCATTTAACGCCGAAAGGCATTGTTTTGCCGTCTTTGATTTCTGTTTTCATTGTGTTGCGGTATGCCGCGCTTTTAAGCTCGCGGATAAGAAGATATCCGCCCAGACGGCAGCCGTAAATTATAAAAAGAACACAGGCGATAACCGTGCCGATGCTTAATGTTTCGCGGAAAAGGAAGAGCATAAGAGCACCGAGACCCGCGATTGAAAAGCCGTAGCCGAGCGAAATAAAATAAACATACTTGTAAAAGCCGATGGAACTGATGAGCATTGCGGAGGCAAAAAGCAGCCAGAATGAAAGGGGGATAACAGCGGACATAAAATTCTCCTTTAAAATTTTTTATTAAAATCCAAGTGCGGATTTTATTCTTGATTTGAGCTTGCCGAAAATAACGGTTTCTTCATAGGGAACAACGGGTGCGGCATTCTCGGCGGTGAGGGGAACAAGTGATTCGCCGTCAAGATTAACCATGAACTGCGGGAGGTCGGAATAAGACCAGACGTTTATCTGCTCATCGCTGAAGGCAACAAGGTTAACCAAATCCGCGATATATTCTTCAGCGCAGGTGTGGCGCAGGTTTTTGCCGAACCATGTGATGTCGGGGAATGCGCAGGTTGAAGCGTCAATCTGATTATCGGCGGAAACATGGTTTTTGCCGCAGGAGCATTCCTTTGCCTGAACATAGCCGCTGCCGAGAGTGCCGTCAACCTCAGCGCAGGTTGCTCCGAAGCTTTCGTCCGCGGTCAGAATCGTGCCGTCGCTCATTCTGCCTCCGTCGGAGGTGAGGGGCATCATTGTGTAGCCGTATTCGGCGATTATCGCCGTGTTAATGCCGTCATCAAGAAGCGACTGAATGATTTTCGTGCCGTTTGCCTGAACGCATTCGTGATAGTAGTCGCTCTTTCTGATTATTTCGGCATATTTCGCCTGCTTTTCGGGAGTGTCGAAAATAAGAGCTTTTGCCGCGGCATATTCCTCCTGCGACATGAGGGCATAGAAGCCGGGGATTGTTGCAATGTTATCCAGAACGCTGTTGCCGAAGCCGTTTTCAAAAAGCTTTTGATTAAGGCTATTGACATAGTTGACAATGGGGTCAAAAGCGCCTGCAACATAAAGCAGCTCAAGCATTTTGCAGATTGACTCGGTGGTGGAGTTACCACTCATTATTTCGGAAAGAAAGCGCATGAGTGATGTGCTGTCGGCTTTGATGTTGCCCGAAAAAGGGTCGCCGCAGCATGCAACGCCGTTCATTGCGCCCGCAATGAAAACAACGGCTTCAATGTGATTCCTTTCGGCATAATCCTCCGCCGTGTAATAATATTCATAGAGATATGTCATAAGCACTGCGGTGCCCATGCTCATGGCGGTTAAAACGACCTTGTCGGAGCCCGTGATGCCCATGATATATTCAATGTATTCATCAAGCTCGGCAGCGATTGTGCTCATATCATAGCGCCAATCATATGCAAAAACATAGGCGCTTTCATAGCCCGTGCCGTCATGGAATGCATAGTTGCTTGTTCTGTCGATATATGTGTCGGGGTCAGGATTTCCGTTTTCGTCGCATGCAAAATCACCGAAAAGCTGATTTGCAACAACCGTCAGCAGCTCTGTGATTGCCTCATAGTCGTTAATGACAAGATAGAGAAGAAGCTTGCCGATGTTGCTGAAAATAACGTCAACAATGAGGTCAGCGGGCATGCCCCAAATCCGAACATCGTCGTCAGGTGTTTCTGTTGACATGGCTTTGTAGAATGTGCCGCCCATGCCCTCAACAAGAATAACGGGTGCATCGTATTCAAGATTTTTCAAATCATCCTGATACGAAACGGTAATGGCGTCAGATGACTGACTCGCGGAAACCCCCGTAACGCAAACACCGAGAAGTATGCAAAGGCAGAGTGTCAGCGCGGTTGCTTTTTTAAATACGTGATTCATGGTATTCCTCCCGAACAAGTATATATTTTTAGATTATCACAACCCCAAAATGATGTCAACCGAAAGAGGCATTATTTGTAATTATTTAGCGGACTTTTCCGTTTTCGGTTGACATGTTCTGCGAAAAGTTATAAAATAAATTGTTAATATTTTTTTGAAACGGAGTGTTAGATTTGGCAGTTAAAAAGCTCAAGTATTTTGCAGGAGGCAAGTGGCTTGATTCTGCATGCGAAAAATACATGGATGTTTATAACCCCAGCACGGGTGAGGTTATCGCTCAGACTCCCTGCTGCACAAAGGACGAGGTTAACCATGCCGTTGCCTGCGCAAAGGAGGCGTTCAAAAGCTGGTCAAACGTACCTGTTATGAAAAGGGTGCAGATAGTTTTCAAATTCCGCGAGCTTCTTGATGCTCATATGGACGAGCTTACGGAAATCTGCGCAAGAGAGCACGGAAAGGTATGGAGCGAAGCAAAGGGCGATATCCTCAAGGTTAAGGAGCCCGTTGAGCTTGCATGCTCCGCGCCCTCGCTTCTTATGGGCGAAAGCATGAGAGATACTTCGTCCGGCTATGATACAACTCTTTACAGAGAGCCCGTAGGCGTTTTTGCGGGCATTGTTCCCTTTAACTTCCCCGGCATGATTCCCATGGGCTGGATGTCACCGCTTTGCATTGTTTGCGGCAACACAATCGTGCTTAAAGCTGCTTCCATGACCCCCATGACCTGTATGAGGCTTGCAGAGCTTTGGCAGGAGGCGGGTCTGCCCGACGGCGTTATCAACATCGTTACATGCTCCAGAAACGAAGCTGAAATCTTTATGGACCACCCCGATGTTAAGGGCATCACCTTTGTCGGCTCAACAAGTGTCGGTCTTCATATTTATTCAAGAGCTGCCGCAAACGGCAAGAGAGTTCAGGCTCTTTGCGAAGCAAAGAACCATGCTCTTGTTCTTGAAGATGCCGCTCTCGAAAGAAGCGCAAGAGGCATCATCAACTCCTCATTCGGCTGCGCGGGCGAACGCTGCATGGCTCTGCCCGTTATCGTTGCTCAGGAAAGCATTGCGGATGAGCTTGTCGGCTATCTTGTTAAGTTTGCAAAAGAGCTTAAGCTCGGCCCTGCATATGATAAGGAATCCACTCTCGGTCCCGTTGTTACCGAGGCTCACAGACAGTCCATTCACAAGTGGATTGAAAAGGGCATCGAAGAGGGCGCGGAGCTTATTCTTGACGGCAGAAATCCTGTTGTTCCCGGCTATGAAAACGGTTTCTATGTCGGTCCCACAATCTTTGACCATGTTACAGAGGACATGACTGTCGGTCAGAGAGAGATTTTTGGACCCGTTCTCTGCATTAAGAGAGTTAAGGATTTCGAAGAGGGTCTTGCGGTTATGAACGCAAATCCCTTTGCAAACGGCTCGGTTATCTTTACACAGAGCGGCTATTATGCAAGAGAGTTTGCAAAGAGAACAGACGGCGGCATGGTTGGCGTTAATGTCGGCATTCCCGTTCCCGTAGGCGTGTTCCCGTTCACGGGTCACAAGCAGTCATTCTTCGGCGACCTTCACTGCCTCGGTAAGGACGGCTTCCGTTTCTACACAGAAACAAAGGCTGTTACAACCCGTTGGTTTGACGAGGAAGAAATGAAAGCTCAGCATGTTGACACATGGGACGGCTCTGTCGGCGGAGACCTTAAATAAAAACTTACATGAGGGACTGCCTCACGAAGCGAAGAACAAAAGAAACTACATAATAAATAAGGCGGCTTGCATTGGATTTTTCACCTTTGCAAACCGCTTTTCGTTTAATATGTAATAAAGAAATGTTTATTTGTTTCTTTTTAGCCGTTTTTTTCGACTCGGCGTATCGCATACGCCTATCGTCGGAAGAAAACGGCTTCTTCATCTCCGTGAGGCAGCCCCAACTTTTCTGTACACCGCTATTTTTATTTGTTGACAATTTTATTTACGATAACACCCAGGCGGGTATCGCCGAACTTCTTTTTAAGCTCCTGCTGTTTTGTCAGGGGCTTTGCTTCGGGCAATTTGGTGATAAATCTTGCCATATCGCCGTCGTCGCAGGTGAACGGCTGTGTCATGCAAATGCCGCCCTTGCCCTTGAGCTGAGCGCGAACATAGCAGCTTATTTTATCGCTGTGCTCACGCAGACGAATTACGGAGGTTATTTCGCCGTCAGCATCAAGTGTTTCGCTTTGAATGATTTCGCCGTCGGCAATCCACTCAATCGCGCTGCAATTTTTGCCGCTCAGGGTTATTGTGTCGGCTTCGTCGTCAACCTTGATTTCGGTAACAACGGGCCATGCGCCCTCGCCCTTGAAATCCTCGCCAAGCTCATTTTTTGCATAGCGGGCAACGGCAAAAAATCTGCCGTTTTCCATTGCATCGCGAAGATTGCTCAAAGAAAATTCGGGCAATATGAAATCCATAAATGCCGTGTCGATTTCGCAAACTCTGTGCGCATCGCTGTTGCCGAAGCCCCACACCGTGCGCTCACCCTCGGGGATAAGAGTTTTCAAAAGCTCATCCCACAAAATTCGGTCGCTTCTGTTGGGTCTGTCATACATGTTGAGCACCTCGATGCCCATGCAGGACTTATATCTGCGAAGCAAATCCGCAAAGAATGCAATGTTTTCGGGCACCTTTGCACAAGAGGGGTCTTTGTATGCGCCAAGCCAGTCGGTGGGGTGATTGATATGAGAAATACCGCCGCTCGCCTCAATTTTTTTCAGCGGAGTTTCAAAATCATTTTCCTTGCCGCAAATGCCCTCACATGCCGCATCCGTGAAATAGCCGTTGACATGGTTTTTCATAAGGGTGAACATGTTGGCTTCAATGGCATCGGGCACGCACTCAAGCCCGCGCTTTTTTGTGCGTGTGTTTGCGGTTGTTTTGTAAATGCCGCTCTGAATGGCGTGGTATTGACCCGCTGAGGGGTGCTCTCGCTTGCCGTGCCAAAGATTTTGAAAAAGGAAAAGGGGGATTATTGAGGGCGGTTGGTCCCACTCCTTGCCCAGAATGCCGTGCTCCGCAAAGGCGAGAATGTCAAAATCAAGGTCATAAAAGCCCTCAACCATCTCGGTCATTGTGTTGTTGGCATCGCTGTAGGTGGAGTGAGTGTGAAGATTGGTCTTATAGTGGTTGTCCGCATTGCCGATAAGCGTTTCAACGCTTTCGTACGGATTTTTTATTTTGTAGCTAACGTTTTTTTCAGAAGCCATAATAATTCTCCGTAATTATTAATAGATTAACCAAGCAAAAGCTTTTGAAAGCATTTTAAGGAAAATGTGGAAATCGCCGAGGGCAATCCAAGCTTTTGCTTCGGCAGAGCTTCTGCCGATGGAAGCGGCAAAATCGGGGTCTGCTGCTGCGGCATCGTTAACGGTGATAACCTTTGAAGTGAAATTCCACGGGTCATCCTCTTTGATTGTGATAAGGCGGCTGCCTCTTACAAATTCATTGCCGTATGCATTCATTGAAACGCCGGGAGTATTGATAAGCTTGATGCCGTCAAGCTCTGCTTCGTAGCTGTTGATGTGGTCATGACCTACAAGAAGTCCGAGAACATCGCCTCTTTCAACCATTGCGTCAAACTGACCGTGGTTAAAAACGCCGGGCGAGGGGGGCTCAAGCATGAAGCCAATGAATGAGCTTGTGTCGGGGTTGAAAACGGAATATGTTGTGCCGTCATATGTTTCGGTAACAAAAGGAATTTCAAACAGAGCCTTCGGGAACATAACATCGTAAATTTCCTTAACGATGATGTGCTGGAATGCAAGCGAGGGAACCTTTTCGCCTGCCTTGGCTTCAAGAGCCTTGCTTGTTTTCTGATACCATTCAATCTGGTCTTTTCTTACGCAGTCATAGCCGAGTCTTTTGCCGTTTTCGTCCTCAACATATGAGCCGGAGTCAAAAAGCCAAACATTGAACTTGACTTCGTTTCCGTCGGAGGCGTAAACGGGCAGGTTGTGGGTGGCTGTGCCGCTCATTTCGGGCACTGCATCGTATGCAAGGCAGTATTTGCCGCCGAATTTCTGATAATATTTGAGAAGAGTTTCTTTGTCAACGCCCTGCTCGTGGTCATGGTTGC
Source organism: Acutalibacteraceae bacterium (assembly GCA_045532895.1). Lineage (GTDB taxonomy): Bacteria > Bacillota > Clostridia > Oscillospirales > Acutalibacteraceae > CAG-177. The sequence continues at coordinate 9,300 of JAZSGU010000191.1, forward strand.
CGAAAACAAGGGTGAAATAAACCTTATTTTCAACAAACGGGGTAACAAGCTCTTTTATTGCATCGGGCTTGTATTCCTTAAGGCAAACGCAGTTGTCGCCGCCGAGAACAACAAGGTCGGGTTTATATGTTTTGAGCATATGGTTTATGTATTTGAACATGTTTTCTTTTGCGGGGTAGCCGTCCTGGCAGTCGCAAATGTGAAGAATTTTGAACTCGCCGTTTTCGTCAAAGCGGAGAGTGCTGTTTTTTGCAGCGAATGCGGGCATTGCCATGCCGAAAACAAGGCAAAGTGAAAGCATAACCGAAAGAAATCTTTTCATTTTTTACCTCCGATAGTGTTATAAATAAAAGGGCACTGTTATAAAAAGTGCCCTTTTGTTATTATCAGTCAAGCTTTGCTTTAAGATAATTGTCGTAAAAATCCTTAACGCCTGCGTAGAAATCGTCAACGGTGCCGTCATTCTTCATGATGTAGTCAGCCATTTTCTCGCTTTCGCTGGTGTGGAAAATTTCTTCCTCGTGAAGGTCGTTTTCGCGAAGCTTTTCGATGCTCTTGCCGTCTCTCTCGGAGCCTCTTGCAAGCATTCTCTGATAACGAACTTCGTCATCGCTGATAACAACGTCAACAAGAACAAACTTGTCGCCGAATGCCTTTTTGAAAACCTCGATGTCTGAGGGAGGACGGATGCCCGAAACAAGGAAGTTGGGGCTGTCTGATTCCTTAATCTTTTTAACAATCATTTCAGGGAAGAAGGTCTGACCGTTAGCGGTCATATACTTCTTTGAGGTTGCGTGAAGATTGTCACGGGTGAGCTCAAGACCGTCCTGAGCGGCAAGCTCTCTTACAACATCGCCGATTGAAATCATGGGGAAACCGTATGTTTTTGCAACATATTCAAGGAAGAAATCCTTGCCTGTGCCGTTTTTGCCGACAGCAGCTAAAACCATTTTAATTACCTCCAAATATTTGATAAATAAATTTTACATTATTAATAAGAGTTTGTCAACGGATTTATTTTTACTTTGTAACCTTTCTTACGTCCTCTTCCTTGCCGAGAACAAGCAGATGCTCGTCTTTTTCAAAGTGGCTTTCGCCTGAAATAACGGGGGTTACAACGCCGTTTTTCTTGGTTGCCAGCACGGCGAGATTATATTTAACGCGGAAATTCAGTTCTCTTACGGTTTTGCCCGCCCAACGGTCAAGAACATCAATCTCATAAATGGAGTATTCGCTGCCGAGGTTGATATAGTCAAAAATATGCTCGCTACTTTCTCTGACCGCATAACGCTCCGCCATGTTTTTTTCGGGATAGATAACGGCATCCGCGCCGTTGCGAAGAAGAAATTTTTCCTGAATATCCCTATCTGCCTTGCTGATAACCTTTTTTGCGCCGCATTCCTTGAGCAGGCTTGTTATTTCAAGGCTGTTCTGAAAGTTTTCGCCGATGCAGACAAAGCAGGTATCAAAAGAGGGTATGTCAAAGGTTTTGAGGACCTCGATGTTGGTGCAGTCGCCGATTTTTGCGCTCACAACATAGGGAAGCATGTCCTCAACGGCCTCTTCCTTTTCGTCAACTATCATTATTTCGCAGTCACGCTTTGCAAGGCTTCGACAAAGGTGATGACCGAAGTGACCCATGCCGATGATTAAAAATGATTTCATATTACTCACCTTATCCTATTGTGATTTTTTCTCTGGGATTTTTAACGGGCGGTGCCGCTTTCTTTTCCATAAGTGCAAGGGCAAATGATACGCTGCCGACCCTGCCGCAGAACATGAGAAATGCAACAATCAGCCTTGATGCCGTTGCAAGGTCGCGGGTTATGCCCGTTGTCATGCCGACCGTGCCGATTGCCGAAACGCATTCGAAAATAACATCGCCTATATCAAAATCAGGCTGGATTGCAAGAATTGCAATAATTCCGAAAATTGCAAGGCTCATGTTTGTGAAAACAACGGAGCTTGCCTTGTGGATTGCATCCTTTTCAAGCCGCCTGCCGAAAACGCCCTTGGACTGCCTGCGGGTTATGCCGTTAAAGGTTGAAATTGCAATAACGGCAAGAGTGGTTGTTTTGATGCCGCCTGCCGTTGAGCCGGGTGAGCCGCCGATAAACATAAGGAACACCGTTAAAATTTTGCTTGCGGGGGAGAGGGCGGCTGTGTCGGTTGTGTTAAAGCCTGCGGTTCTTGCCGTTACGGAATCGAAAATAGAATTCAAAAGGCTCTGACCGAAGCCGAGACCCTCGTTTGTGAAATCACGTTCAAAAATAAAGAAAAGGATTGTCGGGATTATCAGCAGGGCTGCCGTTACAGACAAAACCAGCTTCGTGTGCAGTTGATAATATTTAAATTTCAGCTTTCTTTTGCTGATATCGTCCCAAACGAGGAAGCCTATGCCGCCTACAATAATCAGCATGCATGCCGTGAGATTAACAATAACGTCATTCGCAAAGCCCGTCAGCGAAGCATAAGGCTCGGCAATGCCCATAAGGTCGAAGCCCGCGTTGCAGAAAGCGGAAATTGAATGAAAAACGGAATACCATATTCCCTTTGCCCAGCCGAATGCGGGAATAAACCTTGTTGCAAACAAAACGGCACCGAGTCCTTCAAAAATCGCCGTGCCTGCGATAATTTTTCGGGTAAGATTTTTAATGCCGCCTATGTGCTCGGTGTTGATGCTTTCAACCATTATTTCTCTTTCGCGAAGCCCCATTTTGCGCTTTAAAAGCATTGAAAACATTGTTGCAACGGTCATAAAGCCGAGGCCGCCAATCTGAATAAGGCAGATTATAATAATCTGACCGAATAATGTCCAGCTTGTGGCTGTGTCCAGCACAACAAGCCCCGTTACGCAGGAGGAAGAAATCGCGGTAAAGAGGGCGGGCACAAATCCTGCACTTTCACCGCTTTGAGATGCAAACGGGAGCATAAGCAGAAGAGTGCCGATTATTATAATGGCGATATAGCCCATTGCAATTATTCTTGTTTGAGAGAATTTTCGTTTCATATTAAAACCTCAAAATATTATTATCTTAAATATACCACACCGTAACAACATTTTCAACCGTAAAACAAAAACCCCGTATCCGAAGATACGGGGTGAGCTTCAAAAATTAGTTATCTTTCTTGGACTTGATAACTGCAACTGTGCTTGCCGCGAGAGCAAGGAGAGCGATTGCGGGAACTGCAATGCTGCTGCCGGTTGAGGGGATAACGGATTCAACCTTTGCGGGCTTCTTTGTGGTGGGAGCCTTTGTGGTTTCGTCGCTGTCATCGATGTAGGTTTCGCCGGGCTTGCGGGTAGCAACTTCGTCAGTTGTGCTTACTTCTGTTGTTGTGGCAGATGAAGCGGTTGTAGCTGTTGTGCCTGCTGCTGTTGTAGCCTGAGTTGTAGCTGTTGTGGGGGCCGCTGTTGTTGCTGTTGTAGTGGCTTTGGTTGTAGCAGTTGTGGAAGCCGCTGTTGTTGTGAGTCTTGAGTCTGTGGGATTTTCGGGGGTGAACTCTGTTGTAGTAGCTGTTGCTGTTGTTGTTTCAGCAAAAGCAGATGTAGCAAGTGTGCAAAGAGAAATTGCTGCGATGAGGATTGCGAGCAGCATGGAAACTGTCTTTTTCATTTCGATTACCATCCTTTTAATAAATTTTGTGCATTCTTTGCTATTCTAAATTACAATATTCATTTTACACATAAAATGCACCTTTGTCAAGTCGATATATTTACCAATAAGTCGGCGTAAAATCCGCAATATTTGTAAATAACTTGTATTTTTATATCTCTTGAGAGGAAAAATACAATCAAATATATTTGAAAGGAGCTTTGTTATGCCCTTTAAATTTCCGAGTGATGAAAAGAAAAACAAGGCGCAATGGCATTTTGCCAAGGAAAAGAACAACCGCGGATATGAGCTGAATGACGATGAAATCCACAACGATGTTCTCGGAAGCTACACCGGCACGCCTTATGATGACCTGCACCCCGTGCAGGATGCGGACGATTTGTGAGTTTTTGTGTTTGGGGTTGAGCGCATTGTGCCGATGCGCTCAACCCTCCACCACATCTTTTGTGCCCCTGTGACCTGTTCTTTCCCCAAAGAACAGGTCACTATATAAGAATTCCGTTTGAACCCCATCCATCCATGAGATTCGGGAAATTCAAGCAATTTATTTGAGCGATTTGTCGGAAACGGCGTTGCCCGTGTCAACGGAGAATGCCGCTACCTTTTCGCCAGAAACGGTATAAAGAATGTTTTCGATGCATGCGCTTCTCACGGCGGCATCGCCTACATAAGCATTGTCATGAATAAACGTTTTATGGTGAACAATCTTTTCGCCGTCAGCCTTAAAAAGCATATACGCCGAGGCTTCGGACTGATTTTCTTTATCTGCGATTGCAACGGGAATGCCGAACATGTTTTTATCGGAGATAATTACAACGCTGCGGCTGTCGCTGTTTGAAAGCATTCTGTGTGTGCCGTCAAGCACATATTCCGAAAGAAGCTTCGGGCTGTTCGGATTGCTTACATCGAAAAGCGAAAGCTTGGTTTTGCCGTTTTCTGAGCTGATGCCGAGAAGCGTTGTGTCGGAAACGGAATAAAGCTTGTCGGAAAAGCCGACTGTTGAAATCACGCCCGCAAAGCCGAGCTTCAACGGGTCGGAAAGGTCAACCGCCATGGTTTTGCCGCCCGCTGTGAGGTAGGCATTGTTGCCGATAAACTTAACTCCGCTGATTTTTTCACCCGACAAAATCTTTTTAAGCCCGCTTACAAACTGCATGTTTTCATCAAGAATATAAATGTTGTTTGAGTCGATGCACGCAGAGGCAATTCGCAGATATTTGCCGTTTTCGTCAACCGAAAGTCCGCTGACAAGAGAGCCTTCAACAACATACGAGCCTGCAAATTCAAGCGCGTTGCCGTTAAGATTGAAGCGGTATATTTCTGTCAGGCTTCTGTGCGCACCGGATGCATCCGCATCAACCGAAACAAATTCGCGAGCCGCAGTAACTGCGCTCTCGGAGCAATAAAGCTGTTTGCCGCTGCCGAGAATTGCAAGATAACCGACGGGCAGGGTGAGGTCCGAAATATCGGTTACGGTTATGAATATATATGATGCGTCGGGGTCATTGACTGCAAGGAAAATATCCTTTGCTCCAAGGCTTATCGCAGAGCCGTCAACGCTGAATGACGGAATCAAACCCTCGCCGCTGCTTGCGGTGATTGCCTTATCCGTTACAAGATAAAGCTTGTTGCCGTGCAGACCGGAGGAAACGTATTTGCCGTCCTGAACATGCTCACGAATTTTTGCTGGAGCTTCCGGCTGTGTAATATCATAATAAACAGCCGAGGTTGCGCCGTTGCCCTTGTTAATCAGCGCAATCAGTGTGTTGCCTTTAAGATAAATTTCAAGGCATTCGTTGATTTTTTCGGAGCCGCTGTATTCCGAAAGGGTGACTGTTGAGATGGTTTCCATTTTATCGGCAGGCACAGCTTTAACAATTTTTATCTGTTCAACGGTTTTGCCCGTTTCGCTGTTTTTGTCTGTTGTGACAATATATAAAAATTCCCCGTCGTTTTTAACTATATCCGCTTCAAGTCCGCTGAATTCCGAAACACCGCTTGTGTTATTGAAAGAATAACCCGCGCTGTAGATGGGTTGAGTGTCAGCTTCACCGTTTTCGGCGGCAACGAAGCTTTCGTAGCCGTTTGAAGCCGGCAATTTTTCCGCGGCGGCTGTACTGCCGACGGTTTGCAACGGATTTGTGTGGGCGGCGGTTATGCTGACCGCGGGAGTATTCGGCGCTTTTTCACCGAGAATTTCTCTTACAGCCTGCTCAACCTCGCTGTAGCTTCTTGCGTTTTTAACCGTGTCGCTGCTCTTATAGCTTTCGTAGAAGGAGTCTGTTTTAACAACCTTCACGCCCTGCATTCTCATTGCGAGAGTGCCGATAACAACGATTGAAAGCATCGCGGCGGCAGCAGTGAGTCTGCGCAGAATAATAATGTTTTTGTTGTGTTTAGTCCCCGTTTTATCGGAAAAATCCTTTTCTTTCCGTTCTTCGTTTTTTAGCATGTTAACAATGCTTTCCTTTTGCAGGCGAAGCGGCACGTTTTCCGTTTCGGCGCCTGCCCTAAGCTCGCTTTCGAGCAAATCCAGAATCTGCCTGTCCTCTTTTCTCATCTCTTCACCCTCCTTTCTGTTTCGTTCTCGCCGTCGAGCGCGGTGCGGAGCTTTTTGAGAGCCCTTTTTAGCTTTGAACGCACCGTTGACGGCGGATAATCAAGCATTTCGGCTATCTCATGGCTTTTGTAGCTGCCCAGCACACTGAGCAGAACGATTTCTCTTTCTTCTCTCGAAAGAGTTTCCAATGCCCGCTTCAGCTCAAATGAAAGCTCTATGCTTCCAAAAGAGACAGGCTCGGATTGCCCCCCGTTTTCGTCATCGAGATAGACCAAGTCTTTTTTCTTTTGATTTTCTGTGTAGTATCTTTTGCAGGCGGCGCAGAGAATTTTGAACAGCCAACCCTTAAACGCCTCTGCTTTTTTGAGAGATTTAATCTGCCTGAAAGCTGATAAAACCGCATCGGAAACCGCGTCCTGGGCAAGCGTTTCGCTGCCTGTTATGTAGCAGGCATAGCAATACATTTCTTTATAATAAAGCTCATAAAGCTCGCCGAAAGCTTCGGCGTCTCCGTTTTTAGCCATAGTAACGAGTTCGTTTATTTGAGCGCTCAAAATTACCCTCCTTACCACTCTCATTTTATAAGTGTTCACAACTTGCGTTTTTGTTGCATCAATTTTAAAAAAATTTTTTATTTTTTGTCGGCAAACAATTCTTCAGGATATACTATACATGAAATATATTTCTAAAGCAAGGTGTTAAACATGAAAAAAGCATTGTGTATTACATTAGTATTATTAACATTATTTCTTTCTGCTTGCACGGGCAGGGGCACTTTGGAGGAAACGGATGCAAACGCACCCGTTTCTGTTGAGGATAAGCGAACGGCAGCGTCAACAACCGCAAAAATCGGCGCAACCTCGCCTCTGACGGGCAGAGAAATATTAAAGCCCGCCGCGTTCAAGGTCAATGACCCCGAAAACGCAAGAGGGCTTTCAATTAAAAAAATCGAACACAGCTACGGTGTTGCAAAAAACGGCGAGCCTCATGAAATCTCAAAATCCGCGCAAAAATATTTTGAAAGCACGGGTTATAAAGTTTTTTGCTATGACACAAAATCAACCGAAAAGGTTTTGTATATGACATTTGACTGCGGGTGGGAAAACGGCTGCACGGATAAGGTGCTTGATATATTAAAGGAAAAGCAGGTGCCTGCGGCATTTTTCTGCACGCTTGACCACATCAAATCCTCGCCCGAGCTTATCGCAAGGATGATAAATGAGGGGCATATTGTCGGCAATCATTCGGCAAAGCACCCGAATTTTGCGGAAATATCAAGGCAGAGGATGGCGGATGAAATCCTTGAATGCGATAATTATTTGAGAGAAAACTTCGGCTATTCAACAACATTTTTCCGTTTCCCCGAGGGGGCATACAGCGAAAATGCGTTGGAGCTTGTCAACTCCATGGGATATACAACGGCATTCTGGTCGTGCGCCTATGCGGATTGGGATGTGAATGCAGCGAAAGGCGGAGATTATGCGTTTGAAAAAGTAACCTCCCGTCTGCATCCCGGCGCGGTTGTGCTTCTCCATTCCGTTTCGCCCGATAACGCCGCCGCCCTCGGCGACATAATCGATTGGGCAAGACAAAACGGATATGAATTCAAAGCATTGACGGAGCTTAAGGTTTAAATCCCTTCCCTGTATTCTTTGGGAGTTTTGCCCGTGTAGCGTTGGAACATTTTTGCAAAATAGTTAACGTCAAGAATTCCGCATTGCTGGGCCACGGTCTGCACCTGCATCG
>JAZSGU010000040.1:0-3919 GCA_045532895.1 Acutalibacteraceae bacterium
TCTTCGCTGCGAACGGAAACAAGCTTGCCATCACGCAAAACCTTTGAGGTTGCGGCACTCATCTCCTGAAGAGCTTCAATAGCCGCCTCCGCCTTGCTTTCCTGAACAACGCCGAGAACTGTGTTAATAACAACAACAACCATGATGATGATTGTATCGGTGGGAACGGTGATTGCGCCTGCCTCAACCCATTCCGTGATTGCCGAAATAACGGCGGCAACGATAAGAATGATAATCATAGGGTCGGAAAGCTGCTCAAGCACACGCTGGAACATAGTCTTTTTCTTGCCTTCTGCAAGCTTGTTCTTTCCGTTTTCGGCAAGTCTTTTTTCAGCTTCGGCAGAGGTTAAGCCTGCTTCGGAGCTTTTGACATGTGAAAAAACCTGCTCAATCTGTTCGAGGTAGAATTTCATCAAATTCAATCCTTTCAAAGCATTTATTTTCTGTATAAATAAAACCCTTGGCAGAGAACGGCAAAATTCTCTGTCAAAGGTCTTGCTTCCCAAAAAACCGGGTGTCTGCCAGATGCCCAATAAAGCAACGGTTGTTGACAGACTGCTCGGGAAAACCCGCAAGCTACTCCCCTTTAACTTGTGGAATTATTTTACCATAAGGTTATTTTCTTGTCAATAAATTTATATTTCAATAATTATTTATATTTTATTTGTAATTTATCCACATAAGCGAGGAGGCAAGCAGCATCTGACCGCTGTAATAAAGAATCATATTGGCTTTTTTCTTTTTTATATCCTTGCCGCCCGAAAAGAAATCCGTTGCAAGCACAATGTCGGATGCGGCAAAAAGAACTGCACCAAGCCCCAAAAACAAAACCGCGGCAAGCCTGAAAATGCCGAAATCCGTGGCGGTGCTTATCATTAAAACGCAGGCGGAAACCGCCTTGACAACCATCAGCATAAGCGCAAAACTGTAAATGATGACGGGCACGGTGAATTTGCCGAGCCTCAGCCCGAAAAGCCTCAATGCTATGTTAACCGCCGCGCAGAGAATTATTGCCGCGGCAATTTCAGCCACCGAAATAGCGGGAGAATCAGGGCTGTAAGCTGAGCAGAGCCTGAAAAAAGATATAACCAAAAGTACATGACCCGCAAGAAAGCTGAGCCCGCCGAGCGCATAGTTGACAAACACGCTTCCGAGCTTCGGATACATGTGAAGAAAAACATCCCCGAAAAATGCGCAGACAAACGCGGCTGTCATTGTGTTAAAAACAAAACCGCCGCCAGAAACCGCCCCTGCAACAAACGCCGTCAGCACAAACAATGCGGAGCAAAGCGCCTTTGAGGCAAGGGTATTCCACCCAAGCCTGGGATACATTATTTTAATATAATGCCTCAGCGCAAAAAACTGCGCAACAAAGCATGCCGCAATAAAAGCAATATTCATTGTATCACCTATGCCGAATAAAATTCACCGAGAACTTCGGTAAGCTGACTGCAAATGCTTTTGAACATATATTGCTCATAATTCGCCTTTTCAAGCACGTTTACCGTTTCGTTGTTGTTGTTTTGAATGCTCGGAAATTTCTTTTGAGCCGTGCCGCTCAGGCGTATAAGGTCTGTTTCCGCATAACCCATGGAAACAACCTTGTCCATCGCCGCGTGCAGGTCACTGCATTCACCCTGCACCTCTTTAATCAGATAATTTAAAAGATATATGTTTTCATAGCCGGGCACGGTGGCGGCGTAATTCATCAGCGCACTGTTTTTCTGTTCCCATGAAATTATTTTGCGCCTTTCCTGCTCAACGGTGAATGCTGTGTTTTTGCCGTCCGCAGCAATGGTATAAAGGCGGTTAAACTCCGCAAAAACGTCCATCATGTCGAGCACGTCGGAGCGTATAGCCTGATATCCCGTATAGCAAGCGCTTATTTCGGCAAGCCTTTGTCGCAAAAGCTCGGCATCCGCGCTGATTACTTCACCCAAAGCGTCGGAATCGGCGCAGATTTCCTCTGCAACAGCAAGCCATTCACCGATTTTTTCAATTTCAAACTCTGAAACAAGCTCGGGATAGCTTCTGTTGATATCAAATCTTAATGCAAGATATTTTTCAAGAAGTCTTGCTTCCTCGCTGCCGGATTTTTCAACAAGCTGCATAGCATGCGAAAACTCGTTCTTTTCCGCTTTTTTCTGCGCCATCGAATAATAAAGCGGGTTTTTTAATGCAAGAAAGGTGATAATAGCGGCTGCAAGGGCGCAGATAACCGAAACCGCGGCAATTAAAGCTTTTTTGCCGTGATTTTTGCTGACCCTGTTCTGTTTTTGCATTTTATTCGCCATAAAATTCCTTGCATTTTTGATTGAGATTCAATTATTCGGTATTAAATGATTATATCACATTTATTTGTATATTAAAATACCCCATTTCAAAAAAATTTTTTAAAAAACATCAAACAAATGTTTGCATTTTGCGAACATTTGTGCTATAATAGGTCTGCAATAGGTTTGCAAGCTAAAAATAATTCCAAAATCACATAAAGAAAGAGGTTATCTTATGAAACCGATTACCCCGATTCAGCAGAAAATATATGAATTCCTTGTTGAAATGGCAAAAAGCAACACAACCCCCAGCGTGCGCGAAATCGGAGCCGCAGTCGGACTGCGTTCAACCTCATCCGTCCAGGCAAATCTTGATGCACTTGAAGCCGCGGGTTACATTCAGCGCCCGCCCATGCTTAAAAGATGCATTAAAATAGTCGGTCAGGCAGATAACGTAACCCATGTTCCCCTGCTCGGCACTGTTACGGCGGGTTCACCCATCCTTGCGGTTGAAGAAATCGAGGGATATCTGCCGTTTTCGATGGTCGGTGCGCAGGATAAGGAGCTTTTCGCTCTCAAGGTTAAGGGCGAAAGCATGATTCAGGCAGGCATTCTTGACGGCGATATCGTTATCGTTGAAAGAACCCCCACCGCCCGCAACGGCGAAATGGTTGTTGCGCTTATCGATGACTCCGCAACCGTTAAAACATTTTATAAAGAGGACGGTCACTTCAGGCTTCAGCCCGAAAACGACACCTATGAGCCGATAATCGTAAAAGAGGTTATTATTCTCGGTAAGGTTGTTGCAAGCTACAGATACTATTAATACAATTAATAATTAAGGCAGTTTTTGAAGCTAATCAAAAACTGCCTTTTTTTATTTTGTTTTGCTTTTTCCGTAGCGATAAAGAGCTATCAGCGACGATATAATGCCTGCAAGCTGAGCAAACACCGCCGTTGAGCCAAGCACGGTATGATAAACCGTCCATGTTACCATGTTGCCCAGCAAAAACAGCCTTATGTTCTGTTCTTTCTTTTGAAGCATTGCCAGCATATAGAGCACCGCTGCAACGATTGAAAGCAGGTCAATCGGTTTTTCATAGCCGAGCGCTCCGCCCGCAACATAAAGCGAAAGAAAAATAATTTTTTCCGCAAGCGTAACATCCGTGCCGCGCTTATCGTGCCACATTGACAGCACAATTTGCAAAACGGCAACCAGATTGATTATAACGCCGGAGCTGATGTTATCCAGCAAAAGTATGTTCAGCGCCGCCAATATGTTAACAACTGCCGAAACAATCAGCATGTGTTTTTTGTTTTTTAACTGCAACATCAGAATTGCACCCAATGTTACAAGAATTCCGAGCACCTGCCCGATATAATATGTCATAATTTCACCTCATGGAGTGGATTATAACACATTCGGTTCAAATAAACAAGCTAATCATTGACTTTTGTTTTGCGGGTTGATAAAATAATAAAAAACCGTTCGGAGGCTGTTGCGTAATGGGCAATATTTCTATAAAAAAAGTCGGCAGAGAGGTGTTGTTTATTCCAACCTCAAACGGCAATCCGCGAAACGGCGAAGGGTCATTCATAAGGCTCAATAACGGCTCAATCCTGTTTGGCTTCACGGAGTTTCTCGG
>JAZSGU010000180.1:0-3569 GCA_045532895.1 Acutalibacteraceae bacterium
ATTTGTACAAAGAAGCCGAGCCGACGATTTCATCACCTATCATAATAGGAAGATTTAAATTATCGAGTATTATCTTGTTGGTTTCACCCAAATAAACAGGGCTGTAGCCCTTGGTTGCAATTTTTATGGGTTTATCAAAAACCTGATACTCTATTGCTATGTTTCCGGCAATTATCTCTTTATTTTTCTCAATAAAATCTTTTATTTCATCATCGGTATAAGGCGAATTTTCATAAACAATTTCGCTGTCGCTGATATCACTTAAATCAACATTGCCGCCAAACTGAACTGACGGAGCGGTGGTGGTTTCGGTAATCGGTTTGCGAATTTTTTTCATTCCGACTGCTGCGCCTGTCAAAACAAGAGCAAGAGCTGCTGCAACAGCAAAACACCTGTAAAATGATGTGCTTTTCTTATTTTTCGGAGCAGAATATGCGGCTGAAACCAAATCATCATCAACCAAATTAATGGCTGAATTCAGTATATTGTTTTTCATATATTGTATCCCTCCTGCTCAAGATGTTTTTTCAGCTTCTTCCTGATTTTAAACAGAATTTGAGATATTTTTTCCTCTTTCATGCTGTAGTCATTCGCTATGCACTTAACCGAATCATAATACCAATACCTGCGCAAAAAAATATTTCGACTTAACTCATCTTGTTTTCTTAAAAAGTTGCTTATAACTTCTGCCAATTCGGCAGCATCATAGCTTGCCTGCGGATTTGCTGACGAAGATATGCAGTCCTGCAATTCCTCCAAAGAAACCAACATCTCGGGATTCCTTTTTTGAGCCGTTATGTGTTCAAGCTTTTTAAAAGACAGATTCTTAACTATCCTGCATAAAAATGCCGAAAAGTTTTCAGGTCTTGCATCTGGGATGGCATTCCAGACAGCCAAATACGAGTCATTAACACATTCTTCTGCATCTGATAAGTTGTTAAGAATGTTGTCAGACAAATGTCTGCAAAGCTTTCCGTACTTTAAATCGGTTTCTATTATTGCTTTTTCGGAGCGTTCCCAATAGAGCTTGACTATTGATGCATCTTTCATTTTTATCTCCTTTCATTTGAGTGTCCTCAATTATAAGTACGGTTTTATGAGCGCATATTTACAAAAAATCCGATACTTTTAAGAAGCATCGGATTTTTAACAAAATTATACTTTTTCAACCTTAGCAAAATTTGCCATAATTTTCTTTGTTCCTGCATTTGTAAAAGCAATTTCAAGCAAAGTATCATTGCCCATCGGTTTTGCGCTCAAAACTATTCCTTCGCCGTACGCCTTATGGTTGACTGTATCGCCGACATTAAAGATGGTTGTGTTCTTGGTCGGGGCTGATACGGAAGGTGCGCCGGAAAAGCCTCTTGAAGCGGACTGTGGCTTTGAAGGCGAAGCACCGATTGAGCCGGTAAAGGTTTTCATTGTTTCGCCGGTTCTTTCAAGAAGTTCATCGGGAATCTCTCGTATAAAACGAGAGGGCTGATTAAACCTTGTTTGACCGAAAAGCATTCTCTGCTTTGCGCGGGTAATATAAAGCTGTTTTTTAGCCCTTGTAACCGCAACATAAGCAAGTCTGCGTTCTTCTTCAATTTCAGCATCGCCGCCCATCGAGGACATGTCCGACGGGAATATGGATTCTTCCATACCGATAAGGCAGACAACGGGGAATTCAAGACCCTTTGCCGCGTGTATGGTCATTAAAACAACCGTTTCCGCTTCGGCGTTGTAGTTATCAATATCAGTCATCAGAGCAACTTCCTGCAGGAAATCGTTGAGCGTAGGCTCATCAGTTTCCCGGGAAAATCGAAGCAAGTTGTTTGAAAGTTCTTCAAGGTTCGCGAGCCTGTCCTCTTTTGTTTCGGGGTCGAGAGAAAGTGACGCAACATATCCGGAAACATTGATAACCTTTTTATAAAGCTCCGAAAGCTCAAGGCTGTCAACATCATCAATAAATTCCTGCATCATTTGCCCGAATTCCATCATCTTTTTTGCGCTTCTGCTGAGCTTCGGAAACTGGTCGGCTGATTTGATAACCTCAAAAAGGCTGATGCCGAGACCCTCTGCGATTTCAAGAGCGGAGGCAACCGAAGAATCGCCTATTCCCCTCTTGGGAACATTTATAATTCGTTGAAGCCTTACGGTATCATTCGGATTTGCAATAACACTTAAATATGCAAGAGCATCCTTGATTTCCTTTCGGTCATAAAACTTATGACCACCAATAAGACGGTAAGGGATACCCATTCGTACAAACGCCTGCTCAACAAGGTTAGACTGCGAGTTCATACGGTAAAGAACAGCGAAATCGCTGTATTTTTTGCCGTTTCTGATGCCGTCAAGCACTTTGTCGGCAACAAAAACGCCCTCGTCGCGGTCGGAATCCGCTGTATGATAATTAATCAAATCGCCCTTGCCGTTATCGGTCCAAAGGCTTTTACCCTTGCGGTTTTGATTATGAGCGATAATTTTATTTGCCGCATCAAGAATATTTTGAGTTGAACGGTAGTTCTGCTCGAGGCGTATAACCTTTGCGTTTTTATATTGATGCTCAAAGCTCAAAATATTTTCAATGGTTGCGCCTCTGAATTTATAAATACTCTGGTCATCATCACCGACAACACAGATGTTTTTATAACCGTCAGCAAGCAAAGAAGTGAGCAGATATTGCGCATGGTTAGTGTCCTGATATTCGTCAACCATGATATACTTGAATTTGCGCTGATAATATTCAAGCACCTCGGGGTTGTTTTGAAGAAGGCGCACAGTATTAACAATAATATCGTCAAAGTCCATGGCATCTGCCGCTTTAAGGCGATTTTGATACATTTCATAAACAGAACCGATATTACGCTTACGGAAATCCATATAGTTTTCCTTTATGTATTCCGACGGCGAAATAAGCATATCCTTTGCGCTGCTGATAGCAGAAAGCACGCTCTTGGGAGTAATAATATTGTCACTTAAGCCAAGCTGCTTTATGCAGTCCTTAATCACACGCTTGCTGTCGTCCGTGTCATAAATAGTAAAATTTGATGAATAGCCGATATAGTCTGCATTTCTTCTTAAAATGCGCACGCAGGATGAGTGGAATGTGCTCGCCCAAATATCACGCGCGGATTCACCAAGCATTCGTTCAAGACGCTCTTTCAGCTCCCCTGCCGCTTTATTGGTGAAAGTAATCGCAAGTATCTCCCACGGTTTTGCCGCATCAACCTGCAGAAGTGGCTCAATATCAAAAGCATCATCAACAATGCCGTCGGCCACAGCGCGCACAAGTGCCATTTCGCTCTCGTTCGGCTCATAGCAGCATTTGTCGCTGTAATATGCCTTGCCGTATTTCATAATATTTGCTATGCGGTTGACAAGGACGGTTGTTTTACCGCTTCCTGCTCCTGCCAGAATAAGCAAAGGATTTTTTATCGTGAAAACTGCTTCTCTTTGCTCCTTATTAAGGTCTGAATAGGCCTTTTCAAACAGTTCCCTTTTTATTTTTAGGTATCTTTCTTTTTTTTCGTTCATTTTAAAATTTAATTCTCTTTCGCGGTCATTATTATCAAGTGAGCAAATAT
>JAZSGU010000185.1:0-2346 GCA_045532895.1 Acutalibacteraceae bacterium
CACAGCAACCGCACCTGACAAGGTTTATGACGGCACAACGGATATTCTTGAATATTCAAAAGTTGTTCTCAAAATTGACGGCGCAGTTGAGGGCGAAATGCTCGGCTATACAGTCGGAAAAGCATGGTATGACACTGCAGATGCAGGCACAGATAAGACTGTTCATATCATTTATGCTCCCATAGCAAGCAACAGCATTGATAACTATGAATTCCCCATGAATCCCGAATATTCAACCGATAACTGCTATGTTGCGGCAAAGGCGGATATCTCAAAGAAGGCGGTTACCGCAACAGCAACAGCTTCCGATAAGCAGTATAATGGTGTCAATGATATAGATAAATCAAAGATTACCGTTATTCTTGACGGAATTGTTGGCGGTGAAAGTGTTGAAACAACGGTTGAAACGGCATGGATAGAGGGCAAATCAGTAGGAGACAACTATCTTGTTCCCGTATTTTTCTCTGTATCAGGTGATGCTGCGAAAAACTACATTTTCCCCATAAATGAATTGTATCCTACCGAATTCTACTATGCAGAAGCAACAGTTAATATCTATAATGATTTTACTCCTAAAAAGGGAACAGAATACACCGTTAATTCCAATGACTGGATTAACAACGATTTTGTTGTAACTGCAAATAAAGGTTATCAGCTTTCACTTTCCAACGAAGTAAACGGCTGGTCGGATACTCTTTCAAAGTCAGAAGAAACCGAAAACGGAAGCATCACGTTTTATGTCAAGAATAAAGAGACTGGTGCAATCTCTCTTGCGGTAACTGAAAACTATAAGATTGATAAGACAAAGCCTCACGGATACTTCTCTGATTCTCATGGCAGAGGATATGAATATCTTCTTTTAGATGAAATTCAGACGGAGCCTTATTATGAAAATGAAGATATATTTACTCATAAATATGAGGCTTGGGATGATGCATCGGGCATTGCGAATATGGAATATTATTTCTCAATAACAAAACTTTCAAAAGCTGAACTTGATTCCGTAAGCGGTTGGACTGAATTTGAGCTCGACATTGATATTGAGGATATTTTTGAGTTCCCCGGAGATGAAACATATTCATATATCCGTGTAATGGATAAAGCAGGAAACACCATATATTATGTTGCTCATTTGGTTTATGATGGCGAAATGGCAAAAATCAACGGTGTTCTTGATGGCTTTACCTATTACACAACTCAGATTATTTCTGTAACCGATAATTTTAAATTAGACTATGTAACCGTTAATGGCGAAGTTATTAAATCAGGTTATGATACAATAACACTTGAGGGTAACTGCAATGCTACATATGAAATTTTTGCTTATGACCTTGCAGGAAATCCTCGTGATGAAGCAATAATAACAATGAAGCCTATTGCAACCTTAAGTGAGCCTGTTGATAACCTCAAAGAGGAGACCTTAAAATCTTCCGATAAGGAAACTATAGAAGCTGTTAAAGCTAAAGTTGAAAAAATTGACACAACAGATGCAACAGAGGAAGAAACGGCAGAGCTTCAGAAGATTCTTGATAAGTGCGACGCCCTTCTCAAGATAATAGCTGACACTCAGGCTGAAATTGATGAACTCGGCAAGAACGCTGACTCCTACGCGGAAGAAACTGTCAAATCATCTGACAGCGAAGACCTTGCACAGCTCAAAGAAGATATTCAGGCTCTTATCGACAGCGACAATACCACCGAAAACGAAAAGACCGCCCTCGAAGAAATGATTAAGGACATCGAAGGTCTTGAAGATAAGATTACCGAAACAGAAGAAAAGCTTGAAGAAATTAAGGATATCGAAAACAACTTCAATCCCGAAAATGTTTCAAGTGACGACAAGGCAGCAATCGAAGATAAGATTGCTGAAATCGAAGCGGTTAACCCCGATAACCTCACCGACGAGCAGAAGGCTGAATATGAAGAAATCAAGGCAGGCTTTGAAGCTCTCCTTGAAGAAATCGCAGCAGCAGAAAAGGATGTTGCGGACATCGGCGTTGAACTTGAAAAGTTTGACGAAGAAAGAGTAACAAAGTTCTGGGAAGATGATATTGAAGCTCTCAAAGCAAAGATTGATGAACTCCTTGCAGATGAGAATATGGGTGAAGCAGAAAAAGCAAAGCTCAATGAGTACAAGGCTCAGGCTGAAAAGCTTATCGAAATCATCAACACTCCCAAAGAATATTTCTCACTCCGCTTCTTCTTCCTCATCTGGGATTGCCTCACCTGGAAATACAACGGCATTCTCTGGCTCTTCTCAAAAATTTTCGGTTGCTGAATTTAACAAAGTAACAATCCAATAACACCAAAGCCGACGGATTAAAACCCCGTCGGCTTTTGAATTTC
>JAZSGU010000082.1:0-1990 GCA_045532895.1 Acutalibacteraceae bacterium
GTTTCCAGCGGCAAGGCGGCAAAGGGAACCAAAATTGTTATCCTTGTTGCAACATCGGGCGACACGGGCAAGGCTGCGCTTGAGGGCTTTAAGGATGTTGAAAACACACAAATCCTTGTTTTTTATCCCAGCGACGGCGTAAGCCCCATGCAGAAGCTTCAGATGTGCACTCAGGAGGGCAATAATGTTGCTGTTTGTGCAATCGAGGGTAACTTTGACGATGCCCAGAGCGGCGTTAAGAGAATTTTCACCGATAAGGATATTGCAGCAAAGCTTGCTGAAAATTCAATGGCGTTTTCTTCTGCCAACTCAATCAACTGGGGCAGACTCTGCCCGCAGATTGTCTATTATTTCTCCGCTTACTGCGATTTGCTTGCAGGCGGCGAAATCAAGGCGGGTGATGAGATAAATGTTGTTGTTCCCACAGGTAACTTTGGCAACATCCTTGCCGCATATTACGCAAAGGAAATGGGTCTGCCCGTTAAGAAGCTTATCTGCGCTTCTAACAGCAACTCCGTTCTTACCGAGTTCCTCACAACCGGTGTTTATAACAGAAACCGCGAGTTCTTCACAACAATTTCCCCCTCCATGGATATTCTCATTTCAAGCAATCTTGAAAGACTTCTCTATTCAATGGCGGGCAGTGAAAATGTTACTTCATGGATGAAGCAGCTTTCCGAAAGCGGTAAATATGAGGTTGATGCCGAAACTGTTGCAAAAATCAAAGCGGAATTTGCCGCAGGTTGCTGCAACGATGACGAAACAAAGGCAACAATCGCCAAAATTTTCAGCGAGAAAAAGTATCTTTGCGATACTCATACGGCCGTTGCGGTTAAGGTATACTACGATTATAAAGCCGAAACAGGCGACAACACACCCGCCGTTATCGCTTCAACGGCAAGCCCGTTCAAGTTCAGCGCCGCTGTTCTTGAAGCGGTTGACGGAAAAAACGATAATCTTGACGAATTTGAAATGGTTGAACGCCTTGCAGCGGTAACGGGCGAAAGCTGCCCTGAGCAGCTTGCAAACCTGCGCGAAAAGGCTGTCAGATTTGACGGCTGCTGCTCAAAGGACAGCATGGACGGCGTAGTATTTAATATGCTTGGTATTTAATAAGTGTCAACGGCTTTGTCGTTGAGCTTAAAGGTTGAGCACTGTGTTTCGCCGCATTTGCATGCGGAGGAATTGCCAACCTCGATGCTGCCTGCGGTGCAGGCTGTGTCGCCCTTGTGATAAACGCAATTTTTTGCAAAGCATGTGATTTCATTTATCTTTTTGTCCATTTCCGTTTTCTCCTTTCGGTTATTGCGGATTTCTCCGTAATAATATTATGGACGGCATGCACTCAATTATTTTTGGAAAGGATATGTCTATGGCTCTTTTTGCAATCGGAGACACTCATCTTTCGCTTGCGACAGGCAAGTCGATGAATATTTTCGGCGGATGGACAGACTATGAAAAGCGGCTCGAAAATAATTGGCGCAGGCTTGTCGGCGAGAATGATACGGTTGTTATTGCCGGCGATATTTCCTGGTGCATGAATCTTGAAGAGGGGCTGAAAGATTTTCAGTTTCTGGATTCTCTGCCCGGCAGAAAAATAATCCTTAAAGGCAATCACGATTATTGGTGGGCGACCAAGAAAAAATCGGATGAATTTTTTGAAAAGCATTCTCTCAATTCCTTAAACATACTTCACAACAATGCATATACGCAGGGCGAATTTGCAATTTGCGGCACTCGCGGCTGGTTTTTTGATGCCGAGAGCGATGCGGATAAAAAGGTTGTTTTGCGCGAAGCGGGCAGATTAAGAGCCTCAATAGCCGCGGCAAAAGAAACGGGGCTTGAGCCCGTTGTGTTTCTTCATTATCCGCCGCTGAATCTTATGCAGAAATGCGACGAGATTTATAACGTGCTTGTTGAGGAGAAAATAACCCGCTGTTATTACGGTCATCTGCATTCATATTCGCATGCGGGTGCATTCACGGGTGAG
>JAZSGU010000097.1:0-5428 GCA_045532895.1 Acutalibacteraceae bacterium
ATTAATTTGGAGGATACATATAATGATTTTTAATGCTGATTTTATTAAGAATTTTATGCAGCACTACCCCTACCCCGCCGCGGCGTTTGAGCTTTTGGAGCTTATAAAAAATCGATTTGATGCAGAACCCGATTTTGCCGAGAAATTTGACGAAATTCTTAAAGAATATCTTTTCCCCGAAGCTGAGGAGCTTGGCGCGGCTCTTGACAAGGTCACAAAACTTGCAGAAGAAAAAGAAATCAATGAATATTCTCTTCACTTTATCTTCCTCTTAAGCTGTGTCGAAACAATAAAGAAAAGATATGCCGAAAACGGCATTGATGAACAGATTTTTTGGGACACTTTGGCAGACCTTTTCTATAAATACAGAGAATGTGAGGACTGTGAAGAGGTTCCCGGAATTTTTGTTGGCGGCTGGTATGCAGGTTTTTTTGACCTTACCCGTTTTGCACACGGCCGTTTCCAATATGAATTACGAGAATTTAACCTCGAAAAAGATTTTGTCACATCAAGCGGCAAGGTTATAAAAAGCGGCGATAAATATATGAATTTTCATATTCCCTCTTCAGGAGTTTCCCTTACGGACGACATAAGATTGGACTCATATAAAAAAGCCTACGAAGCATACAAGCATCTTTTTGACGACGGAATTGTTGTTTTCGGCTGCAGCTCATGGCTTCTTTATCCCCGCCACAGAGAGTTTCTTCCCTCTCACCTTAACATACTCAAATTCATGAATGATTTTGAAATTATTTCATCCGAAGAACAGGATGAGTTTTCAAACGGCTGGCGAGTTTTCGGAAAATATTCAGACCTGCCGCTTGAACAGCTTCCGAAAAACAATTCGCTCCAAAAGGCTTATGCAGATTGGCTTGTTGCAGGCAACAAGGCAGGCAGCGGCTTCGGTTTGATATTGTTTGACGGCGAAAAAATACTTAAATAACTATTTAACCCCTATAAAATCTGTTTGACGGATTTTATAGGGGTTAATCTTATTGTTTTTTGTTCATTTGATGTTTGAGGATAAAATAAAGAATAAACTGTGCGAAGAAAGTTACACCCCACGAAACGGGATAAGACCAATAGAGCATGGTTAATGTATGGTTGAGCGGAAGAACTGTATATACCCAAAGGATTCGCAGACCGCATGCGCCGAGAAGAGAAACAATCATTGGCTCAAAGGATTTGCCCATACCTCTGATTTGGCTTGCGGCAACATCCATAAGCGAACAGAAGAAATAAAACGGCATTATCATTTTAAGTCTGTCCGCACCTATTGCAATAACATCAGCCTCCTCTGAGAAAAGAGAAACAATGAAATCGCCGAAAAAGTATCCGACAGCGCCCATAACCGCGCTGATTATAAACGCAATTATTAAGCAATAGCGGTAAACCTTGCCGATATTCGGCAGCTTTTTTGCGCCGATATTCTGCGAAGTAAAGGTCATGGTAGTCTGTGCAATGGCATTGGTTGCTGTGTAAACATAAGAATCAAAGTTTGAACCCGCGGCAATACCCGCCATTGCAACGGAGCCGAAGGAATTGACCGTTGACTGAATTATAACATTAGACACCGAAAAAAGTGAGCTTTGAATACCCGCAGGCAAACCGAGCATAAGAATGCTTTTGAGCTCTGATTTATAAAATTTCAGCTTTTTCAGGCTCAAACGGCATGCATTGTTTATTTTCAGCAGATAAGCAATTATCAAAGCCGCTGAAAGATACTGCGAAACGATTGTTGCAATCGCAACACCGCTGACTCCGAAATGAAAAACAATGATAAGCACTAAATTCAAAACAACATTGACAATGCCCGAAAACGCCAAAATATAAAGAGGTCTTTTGGTATCACCCGTTGCTCTGACTATGGATGCACCGAAGTTATATGCCATAAGTCCCGGAGAGCCGAGAAAATATATTTTTAAATAAAGCGTTGCAAGCTCCAGAACATCTGCAGGCACCTTCATAAGCCTGAGCATTGCACCGGAGGCAAAAAATCCGAGGGCACCGATAAAAAGACCGCATATAACACTCAAAAGCATGGCGGTGTGGGTGCATTCATGAACCTTTTTATCGGCTCTTTCACCGATATGCCTTGCAACCATTACACCCGACCCCATTGAGAGACCGAGAAAAACATTGAGAAATAGATTAACAAGCGAGCCGGTTGAGCCGACAGCCGCCAAAGCCTCTTTGCCGACAAACCTGCCGACAACCACCACATCGGCGGTGTTATAGGCAATCTGCAAAAGACCCGTCAGCATAAGCGGCACGGAAAAAATGAGTATTTTTTTCAGAAACGGACCGCATGTCATATCAAGAGAATATCTTTTTTCCATTTTCAATCTCCAAAATAAACTTATGTGAAATATTATATCACTTTCATTTTCAAAGTCAATCACAGCAAGAAAAAGAGGCGGGGAAGAAATCCTCGCCTTTCATCTTATTCTTCAGTATTATTTTTTCTTTTTGCACTAAACACTCCAAAGCATGCAATAGCCAAAAACAGCACTCCGCCAACAACAGTTATAATTTTTTGATACTTTTGACCTTGTGAAAGTGAAACAACCTTTTGCGTTTGAGATTCCGAAACAAATTCGGTTATTTCCGCATCAACGACGGTTGTCGGCTGAGTTGTTACGGACTGGGTAACGGCATCTGTTTGAAAAACAGTTTTAATAACAACCTCTTTTTCTGCATAATAAGCCGTTTTTTCTTCAGTGCTTTTAACCGCTTCGGTTTGTTTTGCTCTTTTGGTTGTTTCTTTTTTAGTCCGTCCAGTATAGCTGTATGGCGGCGATGTTTTAATAACCGTTTTTTGGGTTGTTGTTTTTCTTTCAGCTTTTTTCCTTGTTGTTTTCGCTTTTGTTGTGAGCATGTCCGGATTATAAACCGGGTCGCTGTTGTCTGCGGTAGGCTCAATAATCATTGCAGTTGTTTCAACAAAAAATTCATTGACAAGAACAAAATCACAATAATTTGACGGCTCACCGTACGCATCAAAAAATCTTACCGTGCATCCAATCGTTTTGGGCAAGCCTTCTTTAAATCCTATCCGCATTTCACAGGTTGCACCATGGTTTTCATCAACCGATATTGCGCCGTCAAAGCTGTATTTATCTATATCATATCCCGCAGGAGAGTTGTTAGCCGCTATTGCAAACGGAGATGAATTTTCAACAGACAACGAAACGCCTACAAACGCATTATCCACATCAAGATTGGGGTCAAGAAACATAAAACACATAAAAACTGCGCTGTCTTCTTCGTCAAACATAACCTTAACCGCTGCAAAATTAACATTACAGTTGCTCTCGCCGTCAATAAGCATGTAGGTAGTTGCGCCATCCCATTCCGCGCCTTTGTCAAAGCCGTCTATGTCAGCAGAAAATACCGAAACCGCAAATGCCGATAAAAGCAAAGCACAAACAGCCACAGAAAAAATTCGTTTCATTTAATCCCTCCGAAAAGTTGCTGTTGAAATATTACCACAATTTTTTCGGATTTTCAGCAAATGTGACGAAATTTCACAAAATTATTTACATTCCGCGCAGTTTTTGCAGTCATGAGAGCAGGAATCGCTTTCACCTGCAACGGCAAGCATAAGTCGTATTCTGTTTTCCTGGTTAACCTTTGTTGCGCCGGGGTCATAGTCGATGGGAACTATGTTGGACTGCGGATAAAGCTCCTTGAGCTTTCTTATCATGCCCTTGCCGACTATATGGTTGGGCAGGCATCCGAAGGGCTGAGCACAAACTATGTTGCCGTAGCCGCTTTCGATAAGTTCCATCATTTCAGCGGTCAAAAGCCAGCCCTCGCCCATTTTACAGCCGGGTCCGATAATTTTTGTGCACATTTCTTTAATATGTGCATAAGGTGCCGGAACATTGAAATTACCGTAAGCTGCAGCGGCATCGAGAAGATTCTTTTCGATTTTTGCAAGATACCACATTGCAATTCTCATAGCAATTTTCTTAAACGGATTTCCGCCGTAAAGCTTTATATCCTCAAGACGGTTATCAACCTTAAAATTTATGAAACCGAGAAGACCGGGCACCATAACCTCGCAGCCCTGACCGAAAAGAAACTCTTCGAGGTGGTTGTTTGCAAGCGGCGAATATTTAACATAGATTTCACCCACAACGCCGACCTTGGTTTTCTTAACTTTTTCAACGGGAATTTCGGCAAAGGTTTTGGTGATTTGGGGAAGAGTCTTTTTAATTTCAAAGAAAGAATAACCCTTTCCCTTTTGCATCTGTGCGCTTAAATCATCAATCCACTTTTGAGTAAGTCTTTGAGCATCGCCCTTGTTCTTTTCATAAGGCTCAACCTGATTTTTGAGAAGCATAATCAAATCGCCGTAGATAACGGACGAAAGCATTTTAAGAGCCATCGAAATTCTAATCTTGAAGCCGCTGTTTTTCTCAAGACCCGAAAGGTTGAGCGAAATTACGGGCACCTGCGGATAACCTGCCTTTTTAAGCGCTTTTCGAAGAAGATGAATATAGTTAGATGCTCTGCATCCGCCGCCCGACTGAGTTATCAGCAAGGCAGTTTTATCAGGGTTGTATTTGCCCGAATTTAATGCATCTATGAGTTGACCGATAACAAGCAGCGCGGGATAGCAGGTGTCGTTATGAACATATTTAAGACCCTCGTCAACAACGGCCCTGCCGTCATTTTTGAGAAGCTCGGTTTTATAACCGTATTGCCCGAAAACATTGATAAGCAGGTTAAAATGAATTTCAAGCATATTTGGTGCGAGGATAGTGTAATCCATCATATCCTTGGTAAATTCAACTCTGTCCGTGTCGATTTTCTTCATTTTAACCCCTCCTTATCTGCCCGTTGCGGCAAACAGACTGCGAAGCCTGATTTTAACCGCACCCGGATTTGAAATTTCGTCAATTTTAATCTGTGTATAAATTTTTCCGTCGCGTTCAAGAATTGTTCTCATTTCGTCGGTTGTGATTGCATCAACACCGCAGCCGAAAGAAACAAGCTGAACAACATTAACATCATTATCGTTAAGCTTTGCAACATATTTTGCGGCAGCATAAAGCCTTGAATGATATGTCCACTGGTTAAGCACGGTTGTGGGGAATTTTTCAACAAGAGGGCTTACGCTGTCTTCTGTTATAACGGTTGCACCGCATTCACAGATAAGCTTGTCTATGCCGTGATTGATTTCTTCGTCAAGGTGATAGGGTCTGCCACAGAGAACGATGACGGGCTTACCCTGCTTTTTTGCTTCTTTGAAGTATTCCATACCCGTGTGGTGGATTTTATCCATGAATGAATAATATTCTTTATATGCCTTATCCGAAGCCGACTTTACCTCTTTGAGAGTTATTCCGTCAAATTTTGCAGAAAGAATTGCATGAATCTTTTTAACAAAATCCTTGGGTCTGTGGAGGCCGACATAATC
>JAZSGU010000038.1:0-1624 GCA_045532895.1 Acutalibacteraceae bacterium
ACGGCAAAAACAACCGTAATAACCGCCAAAACATAACATAACGGTGACATTTCCACTACCCCTTTACCGCCCATCTGCCGACAGCTTCAAAGCCGATTTTTTTATAAAACTCCAAAAGAGAATCATTTCTGCAAAACAGAAAAACCTCTTTTTCGGATTTTTCATTTGCAAGAGCGCATACAAGAGCGGAAGCATATCCCCTGCCCCTTGCCGATGGCGAGGTTGCAACCGCACCGAGCAAAACGCTTTTTTTGCCTTCAAAAAGCGCGAATGCGCAGGCTTTTAAGCCGCCGTTTTCTTCCGCGGCGGCAAGCGAAGCCGTGCCCTTGTTGAGCCTTGAGCAAACATCGGCAAGAAATGCACCGTAATCACCAAGCTCAAAGCCGCATTCACAAAGCAAATCATATATTTTTCTTTTATCGCAGTCACGGACAAGCCTATGCTCTGCAGGCTTTGCACCGCCTACGAATTTGACTGTATAGGATGTTTTATAATCCGCTATGCCGAGCCTTTTCATGCATTCCTCACAGCAGGTGAGGCTGCCGAAGCCTGCGGCATTCATAAAAACGCGAAGCTCATCAAAATCCGCGTTTTCGCCCGCGCAGAGGGTCATTGAGCCGTCAACCCTGCTGACTGCGGCAACGGGAATACCGTTTATTTTCTGCACCCAAAACAGCGCAAAGCTCTGCCCCGCGCCGTAGGTGTTAATAAGAGCCGTTATCCTTGCCGCATAGGGGTCGGCAGGAAGAAAATCAAGCTCGTCAAGGCTTTCACAAAGGCTTACCATGCGGCAAACTCCTCCGCCAATGCTTTAACAAGGCGCAGGCTTTCATCCGCATCGCTGAGTTTGATAACACAGCCCGGTGAATGCAGATATCTGCAGGGCACAGAAACCGTCAGCACCTTAACGCCGCCGCGGCTTTTATGGATTGCCCCTGCATCATTACCGCCCGCAACCATTGTTTTGGGCTGGCACTTGATATTATCTCTTTCTGCTATTTCAAATGCCTTATCAAAAAGCTCTCTGCTGTAAAGCGTGCTTCTGTCCATAAACGAAACCGCGCCGCCCTCGCCGCAGATGCATACTCTTTTTTCGTCTTTAACGCCCGCAATATCCGCAGCTGTGGTTGTTTCAACAACTATTGCATAGTCAGGAGCAATCGAAAAAGAGGCGGTCTGTGCACCTCTTGTTCCTATCTCCTCCTGAACGCTGAACGAAAACCACGCGTCATATTGGAGCTCACTTTTTATCATTTCAATCAGTATGGCACAGCCGACTCTGTCATCAAGTGCCTTGGATTTAACAAATCCGTTGCCAAATTCAACAAAATCGCCTGCAAACCATGCGGCATCGCCAAGGCGGACATATTCTGCCGCTTCCTCTTTGCTTTTTGCACCGATATCGATATAAAGGTCGTCAAGCTTTGGAATATTGGCTTCCTCGCCCTTTTCAACAAGGTGAACGGGCTTTACGCCGATAACGCCGTTAACCGCTTTTTCGCCAACCTTGACCGTTCTGCCGAGCATAACGCGGTTGTCGATGCCGCCGACATTGAGGAATTTCAAAAATCCCTCGGGGGTTATTGCGGTTATAATCAAGCCGACCTCGTCCATGTGCGCATCA
>JAZSGU010000162.1:0-2176 GCA_045532895.1 Acutalibacteraceae bacterium
TACAAATTCACTTTATCATATTGTGAACGGTTTGTAAAGAAAAAACGCAAAAAAAGAAAAAGCAGGAATTTCTGTTGTTTGTTATGTGAAAAGATGATATAATTTTAAACGAGGTGTATCCCGAATGTCTGTAATCATGAACTATTTCGGCAGAATGTCTGCTTGGATGCTTATAACGGCGATAATCTATATAATTATTCGCAAAATATATTTTGCCAAAAGCGGCAAAAAGCCCGATATTACGAAAGAAATCTGCACAATGCTGCTCGCCGCGTGTGCTGTCGGCATTTTGTCGGAAACGGTGTTTCCGCGAATTGCGTTGGGTTTTGCCGGCGGTTTTAACATACAGCTTAATTTCACTTCAGGGCTTGTTCTGGGCTATGAAAACGGCGATTTTTTTCGCTTTGTTTCGCAGGGAGTTGAAAGAAGCATAAATCTTGTTCCTTTCAAAACCGTCATGCAGTTTTTCTCCGCTGAGGATGCAAGGTTTTCGCAGGAAGTGTGGAATGTGAAGCGAATTATCAATCTTTTCGGTAATGTTTTTCTTTTTGTGCCGCTCGGATTTCTGCTTCCCATAGCATATAAAAAGGCAGAAAAATTTTCGGCAATGTTTCTTATCGGCAGCGCATATGTGCTGTTTATCGAAATAACGCAGTATTTTATCTACCGCGCAACTGATATCGATGATTATATACTTAATATGTTCGGCATTGTAATGGGATTTTCGGCGTATAAATTAATGAAGAAAAGGCTGCCTGCAGAATGATTGCAGACAGCCTTTTAAAATTTTTACCAATTATACATCTGCTCGGGATTTTTGAAAATATCCTCGAGTCTGTTGATAAAGGGAACAAGGTCGCCGAAGTCGCATGCTCTGTGGTCAAAAACAAGGTCAATCGGCATTTCGTTGCCTACAACGATGATGTCGTTGCCGTTTTCGTCCTGCTTAACAACGGGCTTTTTGTTGACTGCACCGATGCATGCAACAAAAACCTGAGGAGGAATGATTGAAAGCAGAGCAACTCTGCCGGGGATTCCTCTTGTAACCGAGCCGATGTTGGAAACGGTAACCGTGCCCTGCTCGATGTCGTATTTTGTGAGCCTGTCCTTTTCGGGGATTGCATAATATTCTTTTTTGGCCTTGCCTGAAAGGGTCTTAACTCTGTGCTTGCCGGTTTTTGAGCCTATAAGACGGTTGAGAACATTGATAATCTTGCCCTTCTTGAGCTTTTTGAGTGTGTCATGCATCGAAACGGAGAACATAACCTCGTTGAGGTCGGTGTTACCGATTCTTCTGCCGACATCTGCTATGTATTCCGTCAGCTCAACAAGATTTTTGTTGCCGATATCGTGCAGGTTGAGTGTCATCATTTCGCCGTTGGGGAGAATCCATGTCATTGAAACGTGGATTTCGTCAAATTCGGTAATCTTGCCCCTGACAAGCTTGCGGTTGAAATCGATGTGTGCATTAAGGCAGGGTGCCGCCTTGAATGCCTCGGAAAGAGCCTTGAGCATGATGGTGTTAACCGTGATTTTTACGGGGAATTTGCCGGAAGCGTTAAGCTCCTTGACAACCTCTAAAAACTTTGAAACCTCGGGCTCATAGATATATGAGATATGAGGAATGGTTTCCCAGCTTTCAGAAGTCATGTTGGCAACGATTTTACGCTGTATGCCAAAATGGGTTTCTTTGGTAACTTTCATTATCGGTGTCCTCCCAATATTCAAATCAAAAAAATAATAGCATATCAACGCGTTTACTTTTTTCTTGATTAGAAAAAAGAGGAAATTTTACAAATAACCGCAACTTTTTTTGCATTATACTTCCAAAAGCTATGAAAATATGATAAAATCAAAATAACTATTTTTTAAAGGATTTGCAGACATGAAAAAACTGTTGGTATATTTGAAAGGGAGCCGAGTGCAATGCGTGCTTGCTCCGCTGTTTAAAATGTTTGAAGCGATTCTGGAGCTTTTTGTGCCCCTTGTTGTTGCTTCAATAATCGATAAGGGCATTGCGAATGCAGGCCAACCATATATTCTGAAAATGTGCGGCGTGCTTGTTTTGCTCGGCGCAGTCGGTCTTGCGTTTTCAATTACCGCGCAGTATTTTGCGGCAAAGGCATCAACCGCGTTTGTCAAAAGGCTCAAGCATGCCGTTTTTGCCCGAATCGGC
>JAZSGU010000155.1:0-32543 GCA_045532895.1 Acutalibacteraceae bacterium
CTTTTTTATTGCAATTAAGTATTGCCAAAACCCGTGAAATATATTAGAATATAAAGTTGTTGCAAATAAACAGCTAAGGAGAACATGATATGAAATTTTTTCAGCTTCCGCTCGCAGAGCAAAGTCTTGTTGAAGAGCAAGGCCTTGTTGAACTGATTGAAAACCGTAATTATGACGGCTTACTCTCGCTGATGTATCAAAAAGCCCCGTCTGTTATTGCGGCTGTGCTGATTGTTGTTGTCGGCTTTATTGTTTCCAACCTTATCGGCAAGCTTGTTATAAAAGCCTTGCGCGCAAAGGGCGTTGACCCGTCAATACACTCATTCATCAAAACAGTAGTAACACTTATCTTGAAATTTGTGTTTATTCTTTCCGCATTTTCGACCCTTGGAATTGATGTTAATTCTTTCATCACCGCTCTCGGTGCGGCAGGTATCACAGCCGGTATCGGTTTGCAGGCAAGCGTCAGCCAGATTGCCAGCGGTGTTCAGATTCTTGCAAACCATCCTTTCAAAAGCGGCGACTACATCGATGTCGGCACAGTCAGCGGCAAGGTGCAGGAAATCAAGATTATGTATACAGTGCTGATTACGGTTGACAACAAGCGTGTTATCATTCCCAACTCATATATCACAAGCAATAACATCATCAACTACAATGCCGAGGACAGACGCAGGCTTGACCTTGTTTTTTCAATATCTTACGACGCCGATATTACAAAGGCAAAAGAAGTTATCAAAGCGGTTATCGCCCGCAACAGCCTTATTTTTACCGATCCCGAGCCGATTATTGCGGTTAAAGAGCATGCCGCAAGCTCGGTCAACCTTGCATGCCTTGTATGGTGCGACACAGCCGAATACTGGAATGTTTTCTATTACATGCAGGAATCTGTAAAGGTTGCTTTTGACGAAAATAAAATTTCAATCCCCTACGGTCAGCTTGACATTCATATCTCCAAGGAGTGA
The DNA here is from genome assembly GCA_045532895.1 of Acutalibacteraceae bacterium. Taxonomy (GTDB): domain Bacteria; phylum Bacillota; class Clostridia; order Oscillospirales; family Acutalibacteraceae; genus CAG-177. The sequence continues at coordinate 966 of JAZSGU010000155.1, forward strand.
TTTCTTTGACAGACCTGATTTTAAGAATATTTATCAAAGAATACGGCAATGCGCGCAAAGGCTCAAAAGGAGCCGCATCAATCGCAATTATTCCGGACGAAAAAGACAGAATCCGCCTTGGCACTTTAAGCGGAGCTGTGGGAATTGTTCTTAACATAATCCTTTCGGTTTTCAAAATGATTTTCGGCGTCGTCACCAAAAGCATTTCAATAGTTGCAGACGGCGCAAACAACATATTTGACGCGCTTTCCTCGGTAATCAGCCTTGTCGGCTTCAAAATTTCCGGCAAGCCTGCCGATGACGAGCACCCCTTCGGCCACGGCAGAGTTGAATATGTTTCCGCCCTTACTCTTGCTTTTTTCATTTTAATCATGAGCTTTGAGCTGATTAAATCTTCGATAGACAGATTCACAAACCCCGAAACCGTTTTTTTCAGCGTTCCCGCTGTGATTGTTCTTGTTTTATCGATTCTCGCCAAAATATGGCTTGCTCTTTTCAACAGTAAAATAGGCAAAATGATTAACTCCGTTGCGGTTAACGCGGTTGTGACCGACAGCCTCGGCGATATCGCCGCAACAACCTGCTCACTTATCGCTCTTGTTGCCTCTAAATACACGGATTTCCCCGTTGACGGCGTTATGGGCATTATCGTTGCACTGATTGTTGCCTATGCAGGCATCGGAATAATCAAAGATACCCTCGGCCCCCTGCTCGGCGAGCCGCCCGAAAAAGAAACGGTTGACCGCCTTAAAGAGCTCGTTTTGTCGTTCGACGGCGTTGTGGGCATTCACGACCTTGTGCTTCACAGCTACGGCAACTCAAAAATTTACGGCTCTCTCCACGCGGAAGTGCCTGCAGAGGTTGACATTCTCCACAGCCATGACACGATTGATTTGATTGAGCGCACGGTCAAAGACAAGCTCGGTATTGAAATTTCGATACATATGGACCCGATTATCAACGACGAGCGCACACATGATTTGAAAGGAACCGTTGATAATATTGTAAAAGGAATATGCCCCGATGCTTCAATCCACGATTTCAGAATTGTTGACGGTCCGACCCACACAAACCTTGTTTTTGATGCGGTTTTGCCGAGAAAATCAAAGTGCTCCGAGCAGGATTTCAAAGACACGGTTGATGCAACCGTAAAACAGCTTGACGAAAGATTTTTTACCGTTATAAATATCGACAGAACATATATTGATTAGAGTGAAATCACCAAATATTGTGGTATTTTTTCTCTATGTCGGCAAAATAGCCAAAATACCGATAATTATTTCGTGATTTTTTTACCTAAAAATTTTAATTATAATCTTTTAAATTTTCGAGAAATATTGTAGAATGTTGTTATAATAAAATTCGGAGGATACTGCCATGCCTGATTATCAAGACTTTACAACAATACCTTTCGGTCAGCTCGGAATTCTTCCCTTGCCCGGCTGCGAAGAGGTTGCAAAAAAAATTGACAGCTATCTTGTTAAATGGAGAAAAGAGAGAGAAAGCGAACACAAAATGACTCTCCCCTTTGCAGGCTACGAAAAGGAATCTTACATCATCAAGGCCGCTTTCCCCAGATTCGGCACAGGCGAGGGCAAGTGCGTTATTAACCAGACAGTCAGAGGCTTCGATGTTTTCATTCTCTGCGACCCGTTCAACTACAGCGTTGAATATAAGATGTACGGCCGCCTTGTTCCCATGAGCCCCGATGACCATTACGCCAACCTCAAGAGAGCTATCAGCGCAATCGCAGGCAAGGCAAGAAGAATAAATGTTATCATGCCCATGCTCTATGAGGGCAGACAGCACAGACGCTCCAGCAGAGAGTCACTTGACTGCGCGGACATGCTGCGCGAGCTTTGCGTAAACTATGGTGTTGAAAATATCATCACTTTTGATGCTCACGACCCCAGAGTTCACAACGCCATTCCCCAAAACGGCTTTGAAAATGTTCAGCCCGTTTATCAGATGATTAAGGCAATGTGCAAAAACATTCCCGACCTTAACATCGACAACAACCACATGATGGTTATTTCTCCCGACGAGGGCGGCATGGGTCGCTGCATCTATTTCTCCAACGTGCTCGGTCTTGATCTCGGCATGTTCTACAAGCGTCGCGATTATTCTGTTATTATTGACGGCAGAAACCCCATCGTTGCCCACGAATTCCTCGGCACAAACGTTGAGGGCAAGGACGTTATTATTATAGACGACATGATTTCATCGGGCGACTCGATGATTGAGGTTGCAACAAAGCTCAAGGAGCTCAAAGCAAACAGAATTTTTATCTGCTCCTCATTCGGTCTTTTCTGCAACGGACTTGACACCTTTGACCAGGCATATGCAGACGGCTTGATTGACAAGGTTTTCACAACAAACCTTATTTATTCAACCCCCGAGCTGCTTGCGAGAGATTGGTATGTCAGCGTTGACATGTCCAAATACTGCTCATATATCATTGACACACTCAACCACGACGAATCCATCAGCGGTCTGCTTGACCCCAAAGACAGAATCCACAAGCTTCTTGATAAATACGGCTTCAGCAGCCATAAATAACAGTTAAAAAAGCAAAACCGCCGAAGGTCCTTTTCGGCGGTTTTTTGACAGGTGATATAACATGCAAAACAAGGCTTTAAACTTTGTAAAAGGCAAATTCAAAATTATGCAGATTGCCGACACGCAGGAAATCCCCGCAGTATCTCCCGACACAATCAAGCTTATCTCTGCCGCGCTTGACGCGGAAAAGCCCGACCTTGTCGTTTTCACAGGTGACCAGATAAAGGGATATTCTTCGTTTTTTCTCGGTGAAAAAGGCAAGAAAAATGTTGAATCAACAATAAAAGCTCTCATAAAGCCGATGGAGGACAGAGGCATTCCGTTTACCATGACCTTCGGCAACCATGACGGCGAGGCGGCGCTCAAAAACAACGAACAGTTTGAAATATACAAGCAGTCGCCTATGTTTGTTTATGCCGACCCTGCAGCAGAGGACGACAAGGGCACGTTTTGCCTGAGCATTTCCGATAAATTCCTTGTTTATCTTTTTGACACGCATTCAAAAGCAGAGGGCGGCGGCTACAGCGGCATTAACGAAAAACAGCTTAACTGGTATCGCGCAACACGCGACAGCCATGAAAGTCCCCTGCCCTCACTTGCATTTCAGCATATCCCCACTCCCGAATTTTTTGATGTTATAAAGCGCGTAAAGCGTTTCACAAAGGGCTGTGTCAGAGCTTACGGTGACCACAAAAACGAATTCTACGCTCTTGACCCCCGGTCAAGCGGTCTTCGCGATTTCATGGGTGAATCCCCTGCCGCGCCGTTTAAAAACAGCGGTCAGGTTGACGCTTTTCTTGAAAAGGGCGAGGTGCTCGGTCTTTTTGTGGGTCATGACCACAACAACAGCTTTGTTTCGAATTATAAGGGACTTGACCTCGGCTACACGCAAGGCGCGGGTTTTAACGTTTACGGCCCCGGTCTTAAAAGAGGCGTTCGCATTTTTGAGATTGAGGAATGCGGAAAATATGAAACAAGAACAGCTACTTTTGATGAGCTTTGCGGAAAAGAAGTTAAAAACAAAGCAAAATTTGCGGTTTATACATACGCCCCCACCAACGTGTCGCAGGTTGTAACGGCGGTTAAAGAAGCCGCGGTTGTTGCAGGCGCGGTTGCAGGCATTGCATGGCTGATTAAGAAAATTAAATAAAGCCATAACCCCCGTTTTTGACATAATCAAAAACGGGGGTTATGACTTATATCTTATTTGATTTTACCTTCATAAAAAACAACACATTTATCTGCAGACAGTTTTTATATGCCTAATTTTTTTAAAATGCGATGAGGAGCAGAAAGCATATGTTTGTTGTATTCTTTCAAATATGTTTCGTGCCATCCGGCTCTGTAAAACCTGGGTCTTCTGTATGCGTCTTCCTTTTCCTGGTCAAAAATGTGATAAAGATATTCCTCGAGTTTTCTGAACATTTTAGCCTCATAATCCGATATCAGATATCTGTATTCACACATCATATCAATATACAAATCATCATCCTTATCAATTTCTATAACCCTTTCAACCGCTTTTTCTATGCTGGGAAATTGAAGAACATCAATAAATGAATTATGATTAAAATCGTTTGAAATAGTAGGGTCACCAAAATAAACAGGAATTGTTTTTGCTCTGAACGCGTCAACGATTTTTTCGGAAGTATATCCAGGATAACATACACTTTCTGCCGTGATTGAGAACTTGCATCTTTTCATAATTTGCGGTTTGGTACGGATAGTATAAATCTCATTTCCCGGCATGTTGTTTCTGTGCTTTCCGGCACACTCAACTCTTTTATATTGTTCGAGCAACTCAAGGATTTTTTCTCTTACGCCCAGTGCTGTATCATGACCAAAAATATAATTGCAAAACAAATCCTTTTGTTCAAGTTCTTTTTTTGCTTGTTCGCGGGTCATGGGTTCGCAAGACAAGTATTTACCGTCATCGCTCCATAAAAAAAGAGGAAACCTAAAGCTTCTGTCGCCAAAGTCGATATTGTCATATCCTATAAAATAATCGATTGCATTAAAATCAGCGCTTAAGAACTCACCTGTATACATAATTCTCGGACAATCATACTTAATATATTCATATGGTTTACCCAATGGAGAGCAAATCAGAAAATCAGGGTCGACAGAGTCGAGAACGACATTATATCGTTTCTTTAGAATATACATAAACATATTGTTTTGAGGATCAAAGGATTTCCAAAAACCCGTAAAGTGAATTTTAATTGTTTTCATAATTCCTCCGATTTTATTTGTTTTCAACTGCCTTAAAATACTTCACAAAGCTGTCGCCGTCATTATTTCGGAGCGATGTGAACGCAAGACCCGCGTTCATCAGAAGCGCGCCCGAATATACCTCGTCGGTATCCTCATCAATATAGTATTTATCGGGGTCAAGACCCTTTAATTTGATATAGAACGCTCTGTCGGCAGGCTCTCTCATAATAACACTTGTGAGGAGAGCCTCATTTTTATCCTCGGAAACAAACTCCCATGCCGCTCTGTAGGGATTTTCAAAGGGAGTTACAAGCCTGTAGAGGTCGCCGAAATGAATAACATCATAATATTTGTGGTATTCCTTAACCTGACGTTTAACGATGCGTTTTTCTTCGTCGGTGAACTTGTTGGGGTCAAGCTCATAACCGAATGAGCCCCAGAGAGCAACATTGCCCTTTGTGTCATAGCCCGTACGCCTTGAAGCGGAAACATGGGCACCCATTGTTGAAGCCGGGTAACAAAGCGATGTGCCGAACTGAATTGTCAGGCGTCCAATGGGGTCTGTGTTGTCGCTCGTCCAAATCTGGGGTGAAAAATAGAGTGTGCCGGGGTCAAAGCGTCCGCCGCCGCCCGAGCAGTTTTCGATAAGCATGTCGGGGAACGCCTTTGTCAGCCTGTCCATAACATCATATGTGCCGAGAACGAAGCGGTGGAACACCTCTTTCTGCTGTTCCGCGGGGAGAATTGCGGAGCCGACCTCAGAAAGATTGCGGTTGAAATCCCATTTGAGATAATCTATTTTGCAGGTTGAAAGAACCTTATACATCTCACCGAAAACATAGTCGCGAACATCCTGCCTTGAATAGTCAAGAACATACTGATGGCGGGCGATGCACTTTTCTCGGTTAGGCACATGCAGGCACCAATCGGGGTGAGCGCGGTAAAGATTGCTGTCACGCGAAATCATTTCGGGCTCATACCAGATGCCGAACTTAATGCCGAGAGCATTGATTTTGTTAACAAACTCTGCAAGCGTGCCGCCGAGCTTTTCTTCGTTGACCTGCCAGTCGCCAAGACCGCTGCGGTCAGAATTTCTGTCACCGAACCAGCCGTCATCCATAACAAGCATTTCAATGCCGAGCTCCCTTGCCCTTTCCGCAAAGGTTACAAGCTGTGCACCCGTGAAATCCATGCCCGTTGCTTCCCAGTTATTGATAAGAAGCGGGCGTTTAATATCCTTCCACTTGCCGCGAATGAGGTGCTTTCTGTAAAGTCTGTGGAAAATGCGGCTCATTTCGCCGATGCCGTCGGGGGTATAAACCATAACAACCTCAGGTGAATTGAAGCATTCGCCCGCATTAAGCTGCCAGCCGAAGTTTTCAGGGTTGATACCCATAACAACTCTCGTTCCCGAATTTTGGTTAACCTCCGCTTCAAAAACAAAGTTGCCGCTGTAAACAAGGTTAAAACCGTAAGCATTGCCGTAATCCTCGGTTGCGCCCTTGTCAACTATCGCCGCAAAGGGATTGTGATGATGGCTTGATGAGCCTCTTTTGCTCGAAACAAGCTGTCTGCCGTGGGCAAGAGGTCTTCTCTCAAGCGTTCTTTCCTTGCCCCATCTGCCATAGAGCGAAAGCATTTCATAATCGCTCGTATGGAAATCAATGCATGTGCTCATAACCTTTTCTATTTCAACGGTTTTATCGGAATTGTTGATAACCTTAACGCTTCTTGTCATTGCACCGAGTTTTTCAAAAACTGTGTAGTAAAGTACAGCCTGAACACCTGTTACGGCGTCCTCGGTAAGAAGCTCAAGCGTTGTTGCTTCGTCATCGCTTTCAACATAGAGCGCGGGGAGTCCGTCAATGGCAGGCTTACCCGCATAGATTTTATGCGACTTGTAGCGCATGTCGGTTACGTTGTTGCCGTCGGCATTCTTAACGGCGATTGCGGATGTTCTGAAATCGCCCGCGCCGTTACCCGAATATTCAAAGGGGTTGATATCGGGCGAAAAACGCCAGTCATCAACCTTGATGTTGTTGGGGCTGAACGATGCAAATCCTCCCGTATAACGGAACTCCGCCAAGTTATAATCGGGGATTTTTGCACCGTAATAAAGATGAACAAGATAATTTTCCTGATAAACTTCAAAAACATAGCTCGATGTTGCCGTATCAAGCTTAAAAATCTTTTTTTCGCTGTCAAAAAGTATGGGCATTTCAGTTCTCCTTAATCTTTTGATTAATTTTTTCGCGTGTTTCGAGCAGCCATTCGTTTTCATGGGGATATTCCTTAAAAGTCAAGGGCTTGAAAAGGTCTTTTTCGATAAATTCAAGCACTTTTTCTCTGCCGATTTTGCTTTCAAGGAGCTTCAGAGCACGCAAATCCTCAAAGCCGTCATTCAGCACCTTAAGGCGCAGGGATTCATATGCTTCGCCGCTTTCAGCGGGATAAACAACAAACGAATCGCCTGAGGGGAATGCTCCGCCCGCGTCTGTCACTTTGTAAGGGTCAATCGCCTTGATTGAATACTGCGAGTTGTAGAAGTTATAGCCCCATTGTAAAAAGCCCTTAACATCGTATTTGTAGAGAATCACACCGAGAACGCGGTTGCGAAGCGAGGGCATTGACATAAAGCGGTTGGGCACATATTCCCTTCCCTGTCCGCAGCAATAATATGTCCAAAGCTCGGGAACATTGCCTACGAATTTTTCGATATGGTCTTCAGAAGGAATCGGCTGTTTAACGGCACCGGTTTCATAAAATGCAAAATCCGAAAGAGCATCGATAACTCTGAAGCCGGGGAAGATTTCGGAAATCAGCTTTGAACGCTTTTTATAGATTTCGAGATGCTTGATTGACGGCTCGTCAGAAACATGAAAAAGGCATTTTTCACGTATTCCCTCGCTGTCGATAACCTTAATCAATGCGGCGGCAAACTGACGCAGGAAATCATCGTATTTCTTGCTTGATGTGCGCGTTGACCAGCCGAAAATCTTCTTTTCTCTGCCCTTGCTGTCAATGGCAACTATTTTCGGCGCGTGCTTTGCACCCCATTGGGTGAAAAGGTGGCTCATTTCAAAATACTCAATCCCGCATTCACGGCACATTGAAATCCACTTGCGCAGGTTAGCAAAATCAAAATAATACTTTCCGCCGTTGCGGCGCACCTTAACAAGCTGAACTGTTCTTCTTTCACCGCCAACCTTTGTATCAAGCGGCGGTGTGAAAAGCGGAGTCAGAATGCAATTCATTCCATGCTGTGCGGCGGTTTTGATAAAGTTTTTGTTAATGCGCCAATATTCCTCGCTGAAAGGCTCAACGCCGTAATAATTGCAGATACAGTCCGAGTGATACCAGTTTGTATAGATAAGCTCCTGCTCGGGCAGAAAAGCATCTGTAACCTCAACTGCAAGTTGCTTTTCGGCGGTTTCGCCATCCGCGTCGATGATGATTGTTAAATCATGCTTTCCCGCAGGCTTTTCGTCGGGCAGAATTTCAATCCAAAGGCTGTTCCACACACCCTTTTTGACCTTAATTTCACCGCAAACGGGCACTAGCACATCGGGATAGCTGCCCGAAGCCTTGCGAAGATAAAAGTCATCCGCATCATCATAGCATGCATTGCCGACGGGAACTTCTTTTACTGAATATATTTTTACAAACTGCGAAAGCCCGCCCGAAATCTTAGCCGACACCGAGCACTCATTTACACAGGTGAAAGCAAGCTGGAACGAAGAGCGTTCATTTTTAAGCATTGAAAAACCTTGAATTTCCGCTGCGTCAGGTCTTTCATCCGAAAATACTTTTTCAAGTGAGCTGATAATTAAAGCATCCATAATCTGTTCTCCGTTATTTTAATGAACTCATTAGTCTGTCTTTGGCAACTGTTTTGTCAATCGCGGTTATAACCGAATTTTCAAACCCCGTTTCTTTGAGGCTGCAAACGCCCTCAATGGTTGTACCGCCGGGCGAGCAAACGTTTCTGACAAGCTCGCTGACGGTTTTCTCGCTTTGCAAAAGCATTTTTGCAGAGCCGAAAAGCATCTGTGCGGCTATATCCTGCGCGGTTTTTGCGGGCAAGCCGTATTTAACACCCGCAGTTGCAAGCGCATCGGCAAACATATAGGCAAACGCAGGCGCGGAGCCTGCAATGGCGGTGAATGCCGAAAAATATTTTTCTTCAAGATAAACCGATTTTCCGAAGCAGGTGCAGAAATCAAGCGCAAAATCCTTTTCATCATCGGAAACAGCTTCCGAAACACACACGGCGGTTATCGCTTCGCCGACTGCCGCGTTGATGTTGGGCATTATGCGGGCGATTTTTGCATCAAAGCCGAAATATCCGAGCAATTTTGAAATTTCCGTGCCTGCGGCGGTGGAAATCACAAGCGGATTATTAGCTTTTGCTTCATTTTTTATTTCATCAACGAGCGCGGCAATATCCTTGGGCTTAACCGCAATAACAACGTTTTCGCATTTTGCGGCAATTTCGTTTGCACTTTCCGCAATTTCAACAGAAAGCTCCTCACGAAGCTCGGCAAGCTTTTGAGCATTAATATCAAAAATCAAAATCTCCTGCGGAGCAATTTTGCACGAAGCAACAACGCCCCGAACTATTGAGCTTGCGAGATTGCCCGCTCCGATAAAACCTAATTTCATGGAAATTCTCCTTTATAAAAAGAGCGCAAAGCCCGTGCTCTGCGCTCCGTAAATGTGGATTAAAGGTCTGATGTGCAGTTGGGGCACTTTGTTGCGCCGATTGCGATTTCGCTCTTGCAGTAGGGGCATTCTTTGGTTGTGGGCTCTGCGGGAGCTTCTTCTTCCTTCTTCTTTGACTTCTCTGCGACTGTGTTTATGCCCTTAACAAGCAGGAAAACAACAAATGCCATGATGAGGAAGTTGAGGATTGCGCTGATGAAGTTGCCGTAGTTGAGAGTTGCGGCGCCTGCTTCCTGAGCGGCGGCAAGAGTTGCATAATCGTTACCGTCAAGAGCAATAAACAAATCCGCAAAGTTAATTCCCTTTGTTGCAAGGCTGATTACAGGCATAACAACATCGTCAACGAGCGACTTTACGATTGCCTGGAATGCGCCGCCGACGATAACACCGACTGCAAGGTCAATAACGTTGCCTCTCATAATAAATTTTTTGAATTCGCCGAAAAATCCGTTTCCTTTTGCCATGGTAGAAACCTCCAATTATTTTTTACAAGATACAATTTAACAGAATTTTCATAAAAGGTCAACACCTTCGAGGTTAAAATTTGGAATAAATTCTTCCGTTGAGGATTCCTTGCCCTGAAAAAAGCAGTTTTCAAATCCGAGAGCAAGTATTTTTTCTCTTACGATAGCATATTCACGCGCCGAAAGCTTTCTGTTTATCGGCGGCATTTCCTTGGCTTTGCCGAACGGAGTATACTGCCGCATAACGCTTATGCACGTTTCGGGAGGCAGGTTTTCGCGCACCCACGAAAACACCTTGACCGCCTGCGAAATATTGCCGGGTAAAACCATGTGCCTTATTATAATTCCGCTTTGTGCAATACCGTTTTCATCGGTTTTAATACTTCCGACCTGACGGAACATTTCAAGCACCGCCGCCGAAGCATGCTCAAAGTAATCTTCCGCACCCGAATATTTCAGCGCGGGTGCAGGGTCAAAATACTTGATGTCGGGCAGATAAATATCAACAAGCCCCTCCAGCATTTTCAGCGTTTCCGCCTTTTCATAGCCCGATGAATTCCAAACAATCGGCACGGGCGAATTATATTCTTTCAGCACTTTAGCGAGCATGGGTGCATAGTGGGTAGGCGTTACGAGATTGAGGTTGTGAACTCCCTTTTCGATAAGCAAATCGAATACTTTCATCAGCTCTTTTTCGCTGACCTCTTTGCCGAATGCGCCGTGGCTGACTTCATAATTCTGGCAATAAACACAGCCGAGGTTACAGCCCGAAAAGAAAACCGTGCCTGAACCGCGAGAACCGCTGATGCAGGGCTCTTCCCAAAAATGCGGAGCCGCCCTTGCGACTTTGAAGCTTTCACCCACGCCGCAAAAGCCGTGTTCACTTTTTCTTTCCGCGTTGCACCCACGCGGGCAGACAGAGCATTTCATGCAAGCCTCTCCTTATTCACAGATTATTTATAATTATATAATATTTTTTTATAATTACAAGCATTGCAATATCTGCAAATATGTAGTATAATATTACAGATTAAGTATAAGGGGTGGTATTTTTGCTGCTTACAATAGATATCGGAAACACAAACATAACAATGGGCGTTTATAATAAAGACGAGCTTGTTTTTGTTTCACGTCTTGCAACCGACCGCTCGCGTACCCCAGACCAATATGCCGTTGAATTCAAGCAGATTTTTGCGCTTTATGATACGCCGCAAAACAGCTTTGAGGGCGCGGCAATCAGCAGCGTTGTGCCGGAGCTTTCGGCATCCGTCAGCGATGCGGTTAAAAAGGTTACGGGCTGTAAGCCGATGCTTCTCGGCCCCGGCATTAAAACGGGCATGAACATTCTTATCGATAACCCCGCCCAGCTTGGCGCGGACCTGCTTGCAGGTGCAATAGCCGCGGCGGCGCTTTATCCCCTGCCTTGCCTTGTTATCGACCTTGGCACGGCAAGCAAAATCAGCGTAATCAACAAAGACGGAGCTTTCTGCGGCTGCACCATCGCCCCCGGCGTAGGCATTTCGCTTGACGCTCTTTCAGCAAGAACCTCACAGCTTCCGAGCATCAGCCTTAAAACCCCCGCAAGAGCCATAGGCAAAAACACCATTGACTCAATGCAGTCCGGCACGGTTTTCGGCTATGCTTCAATGCTTGACGGCATGTGCGAAAAGCTTGAGGAGGAGCTAGGTGAAAAGGTTATGACAACCGTCGCAACGGGCGGGCTTGCAAAAGACCTTGTCAAAAGCTGCAAAAGAGAAATAGCATATAACGGCGAGCTCATTCTTCACGGTCTTAAAGTTCTTTACGAAAAAAACAAAAAATAATTTATCCGCCAATTTTTACATTGCATCCGACACGTCGGAGCAGTAGTAAGGAGGAATATATATGTCAACCGCAAAAACCCAAAAAGGGCGCATACTGCGCCTGACCCAGCTTTCCGTGCTTGTTGCATTGCTGCTTATCTTCGGCTTCACAAGCATAGGCTACATTAAAATCGGCGTTATCGAAATAACGCTGAACATTATTCCCGTTGCCATCGGTGCAATCGTACTCGGCCCTGCTGCCGGGGCGGTATGCGGAACGGTATTCGGTCTGACCAGCTTCTGGCAGGCAGTTTCGGGAATGAGCGCATTCGGCGCAATGCTTGTTAACGTAAGCCCCGTTTTAACCTTTATTCTTTGCTTCGTGCCCCGCATTCTTGAGGGCTGGCTGACGGGTCTTATTTTCAAGAGTCTTTCAAAGGTCTGCAAAAGCAATTCCGTGCCGTGCGCGGTTTCGGGTCTTTGCTGCCCCCTGCTCAACACCCTTCTTTTTGTAGGAGGATTTATTCTTCTTTTCGGTCAGACCGATGTTTTCGCTTCTCTTTACGGACAATCCGCGGCAACAAACATTGTTGCTTTCTTCGCCTGGTTTGTTGGGCTTAACGGCGCGGTTGAAGCGATTGCGGGCTTTGTTATCGCAACCGCAGTTTCAAAAGCCGTTTTGGCAGCCAACAAAAGGCTCGCATAAAAATATTTAGTTTAAGGTGATATAATGCCCATCAAAATCGCAAACGAGCTGCCGGCTCATCACGCTCTTGAATCGGAAAACATATTTGTTATGACCGAGGACAGAGCCGTAAAGCAGGATATCCGACCCTTGAATATCCTTATACTTAACCTGATGCCGACAAAAATCGAAACAGAGACCCAGCTTTTAAGGCTTTTGAGCAACTCGCCCCTGCAGGTTGAGGTTGAGCTTTTGCAGGTCAAATCGCACAAATCCAAAAACACCTCGCAGGAGCATATGCTTAAATTTTATAAGACCTTTGACGAAATCTGTCATAAAAAATACGACGGATTAATCGTTACGGGTGCACCCGTTGAGCTGCTTGATTTCGAGCAGGTTGACTATTGGGACGAGCTTTGTGAAATTTTTGAATGGAGCAAGAAAAACGTTTATTCAACCTTTCATATCTGCTGGGGCGCGCAGGCGGCTCTTTATTATCACTACGGCATTCCGAAATACCCGCTTGAAGAAAAGCTTTTCGGAGTTTTCCCCCACAAATGCCTTGACACCTATCATCCGCTCATGAGAGGCATTGACGACACTTTCTATGTGCCGCATTCAAGGCACACGGAAAACCGCCGCGGCGACATTGCGCTTGTTAAGGATTTGCAAATCCTTTCCTATTCGGAGTTTGCGGGCGTTCACCTTGTTTCAGACATGGACTGCAGAAACTTCTTTGCAACGGGTCACTCCGAATATGACCGCGAAACCCTTGCAAAGGAATACTTCAGGGATGTTAACAAAGGGCTTGATATAAAAGTTCCCTATAATTATTTCCCCGAAAACGACCCTTCCATGATGCCCAAAATGAGCTGGCGCGGCACGGCAAACCTGCTTTTCACAAACTGGCTCAACTATTTCGTTTATCAGCGTACCCCCTATGATTTAAGCACTCTTTAAAAAGCAAAACGGTGGGATTTCGCATCCCACCGTTGATTAAATATAGAAACAGAATATCCACGCAAATGCGCAAGCCACATGCAACGCAATCATGATAGGCAAGCCTATCATGAATTTCTTATGCTTGGTCTTGTGCCTGATTGTTCTCATTGTTATATACATCGAAAGTGCACCGCCGAGAAAACCCACGAGCATAAGCGTTGCTTCGGGAATCCTCCACATTCCTTTTTTGGCAAAGAATTTGTCAGCCAAGGTCATTATTGCGGCAACAATCAAAACGGCAACAAAATAGATTGTTAATAAATCAGAAAAAAACGGCATTTTAAACAGTCCTTTATAATATATTTGGGGTTGAAAAACACATACGAAAGGAACCCCTATGAAAAAGTTCTTTCCGCTCATGATGATTATATGCCTTTTATTATCGTCATGTCAACTCAATAATCGGCAACCACCCGAAAAATCAGACACCGCGGAGCTTCGCGGAGTATGGATTTCGTGCTACGACCACATAAGCGCGGCAGGCAAAACCAAAGAAGAATACAAAACCGAAACGGATGAAATGTTTAACGAAATCGCCGACTGCGGCTTAAACACGGCGTTTGTTCATCTGCGCGCTTTTTCGGATGCTTTTTATGAGTCCGATATCTTCCCGTACTCCTCATATATTGCGGGCAAAGAGGGTGCACCCCTTCCTTTTGACCCGTTTGAGGTTATGCTTGAAAGTGCAAAAGCCCACGGAATATCCGTTCACGGGTGGATAAACCCTTTCAGAATTTCAACCAAAACCGATGCTTCGCTTTTATGCGAGAAAAACCCCGCGAAAAGGATGCTCGATGAAGGCAACCCAAACGGCGAAATATGCATTCTTGAAAACGGGATTTATTATAATCCGTCCTGCGCCTCAAACCACAAGCTGATTCTTGACGGAGTTAAAGAAATCATAACAAAATACGACATTGACGGAATACATATCGATGATTATTTTTATCCGTCAACCGATGAAAAGACAGACAAGAAACAATATTCCGAATATAAATCTGCAGGCGGCACTCTGCCCCTTTCGGAATGGCGTGAAATCAATGTGAATGCATTTGTTTCCGCGCTTTATTCGGCAGTAAAAGCCGCAGACAGCACGCTGACCGTCAGCATAAGCCCCGATGCAAAGCTTGAAAGAAACCGCAACGAGCTTTATGCCGACTGTGAGCTGTGGCTCAAAGAAAAAGGCTATGCCGACCTCATAATACCGCAGATATATTTCGGCTTTGAGCATGAAACACGCGCTTTTAAAACTCTGCTCGATGAATGGGGAAGTCTTTCAAAAAATGAAAGCATCGCCCTTGCTTGCGGAATAGCGGCATACAAATGCTCAAAAGCCGATGAATACGCGGGCACGGGCATCAGCGAATGGCAGGGATGCACCGACATTCTTGCAAAGCAGCTGAAAACAATAAGAAACAATGAAAACTACGGCGGTTTTGTTGTTTTTTCTTACGGTGATTTGATTCGTGAGGATTGCAAAACCGAAATTCAAAATTTAAAAGACACAATTAAAACGGGGAAATGAAAATGAAAAATAACAAAATTCTGACAGGAGCGATAATCGGCATTGTTGTTGCTATTCTTGCAATAATTGCCGCAATGTTTGCAACGGGCAAATTCAGAGAGCTCAAAGAAAGCTTTGAACCGCAGACAACCGTGCCCTACACCGAAACAACAACGCAGATTATTCCCGTTTCGGGCAGACCCAAAAGCGCACAGCCCGCTTCGATTGTTGCTGCTGTTTTTTCGGAATATTCCGAAAAAAGTGCCGAGGAGCTTTCAAAATTCGCTGAGCAAGGCTTCAACACCGTTATTTTTGACATGAACGAGCAAAACGCGGCAACCGTTGCGGGTCTTTTTGAAACAGCAAAAGCAAACGGGCTTTATTTTGGCATTCGTGCCGACATTTCAGAGAATTATGATTATGTTACCGCCTTTACCGAGGAATTCAACTTTGATTTTGTTATACTCGGCGGGCGTGACGAAACCCTTGACGGCTATGTGAGCGACCTTGACGGCATATGCACAAAAATCAAGGAAAAAGATTCAGCAATGCTCATAGGCATTGAGCCGATTTATACTTCAAAGGCATCAAAAAGCGTAACCGCACTCACGGCATTGGGCAAAGCGGATTTTGTTTTTCTTTGCCATTCAAAAGGAAAAGACTCCGCCTTTGAAGCGGCGCAAACCGTTTGGAATGAAAAAACAAGTCCCCTCTGGCTCTGCCATGATTTAAGCGGTCTTTCATCATTCTCAACCGAGGAAGCCGAAAAAATGATTGCCGTTATTGCGCAGTCGGCGGACATGTCGCTTTGCAAAGCTCTTGCATTCGCGCCGTTTTCGGATATTTCGTCAGCTTCGGGCACGGCAGCTGAAATAGTGCTCAATTATATTCAAAAGCGCGATACATATCTGCTGGACAAGGAGTTTTCCGTAATAAACCACAAGAAAACGGATATAACCGTTGAGCAGTCCACCATCACCTTCCGCGGAACAAGCAGCCCCGCATACGACCTCTTATGCAACGGACAGAAGCTGAAGGTTGCAAAAACGGGCGATTTTTCGGTTGACTGCGATTTGAATGTTGGCAAAAACACAGTTAAATTTGAACACAAGGGCAAAACCTACACATACACGGTAACATACAAAATTAAGCTTCTCAAATCCGTTTCGCCGTCGAGCGATATTTCCGTTCCGGGCGAAATGATGATTGAGTTTTCAGCCGTTGCGCTGAAAAAGGCGAATGTAAGCGTCAGCTTCAACGGCAAAAGCTACCCCATGTCGATATTGCAGGGCGGCGAAGACGAAGAGAACACTCCCGACACAGAATCCGATTTTGCTACATTCACTGCCACCGTTACCGCACCGAAAAGCACGGCTTCCGTTCAGAATCTCGGCAAATATAAAGTAACCGCAAAATACAGCGGGCTGACAGAAAGCCTCAGCGGCGCAAAGGTTTCCGTTGCGGCAAAAGAGGTTGTTGCGCCCCCTCCGCCGACAACGCAGGTAACCGCAACCGTAACCGAAACAACAACCGAAAAGCCGACAGAAACAAGCTCTGTTACGCACGGCGGCACACTAACCGATGTTTCTGACAGCTCAACATCCGAAACCTCGGGCGCTTCACAAACCACAACCGAAGAAAAGCCGACAGTTTCAGATGCAGACAAGCTTCAAAGATATTATTACACCGAGAATTACGGCCTCGGAAGCGCAAAAATCTGCGAAATAATCGATGACTATGTTGAAACATATCCGGGCAACACAACCAGCACATTCTCAGTGCCGGACTGCTCTCCCCTGCTTCGCGGCACGGTTGACTATGTTGTTTCCACTTCAACCTTTGATGACGAAACATATTATATTCTCGCTTCGGGTGTTAAAGTTCCGCTTCTGCGCGAGGAACGCCTCGCAAGCGGCAAAGAGGGCAAGGTTACCCATGTGAGCATAAAAGACGGCTATGTGATGCCGAAAAACAGCATAAAGGTTGTTTCCTGCAAAACCGCAAACGGTGAAACAGTTATAATGCTTGACATGAACAGACCCGTTGCGTTCAATGCAAAGCTTATCGGGCAGACCTACGGCTCATACAACGGCAGACCCGTCACCGTTTCAAATCTTAACTGCACGGGGCTTGAGCTTACATTCAGCGACACGGAAACCGCAGAGGGCAAAATCTCCGTTTCCAATTCTGTCTGCACGGGCGGAAAATGGACCGGCAACAAAGATAAAGCAACAGTCACATTAACCCTTGAGCTTGCACAAAAGGGCAAATTCTACGGCTTCCATTACGAATATACCGACAGCGGTCTGCTTGTAATTTCGCTCAAGCACAAGCCGTCATCTTCCTTAAACGGCTACACAATTATGCTTGACCCCGGTCACGGCGGCGTTGACCCCGGCGCAATATGCGCGGTTTCATCGGCAAGCTTCGGTCAGGAAAAGCAAATCAATCTTTCCATTGCAACCAAGGTCAAAGAGCTTCTGGAAGCAGAGGGCGCAAAGGTTGTTATGACAAGAACGGGCGATGATTGGGTATGCTACACCGATAGAAATAACGCCGTAAGGAAGCATAACCCCGATATGTTTATCGCAATTCATTGCGATTCAAGCACCTCTGCCTCGGCAATGGGCACATCGGCTTATTATTACAGAGCGTATTCACAGCCTCTTGCAAAGGCTGTTCACAACAGTATTGTGAACGCATACAAAACCGAAATTTACAAAGACGAGGCGCAGTCGGTTAAAGACAAGGTCAGCCGCGGTGCGGGCTTCTATGCGTTCAGGGTAACGCGCGTTGAGGAATGCCCCGCAATACTGATTGAATACGGCTTTGTTTCAAACACAGACGAATGCCAGATTCTCCAGACCGCTCAAAACAGAGATATCCTTGCGGCGGCAACCGTTGAGGGAATTAAGAATTATATCTCGGCGGCGTAAAGCGTTTTTGGATAAACTCGCAAAGCCAAAACGCGGGTATGCTGATAAAAAACCAGCCCGCCGTGAAATAGGGGCATACCTGCCCCAAAACGTTAAACGGCTTGTCGGAATAATCCCACACATGCCAATCAAGCCAAACATTAACTATCATTCCCGCGGCAAATTCAACCGCCGTTATCACCAGCGCACCGAGCAGGCATCGGGCAAAAAAGCCGAATTTTCGGCTTCGGCTTATAACATTGAAAACAACCATAACCGTGCCGCCCGCTATCGCCATTGACCAATGCGTATAGCCGCGCACAACAACCTCCACAAGCCCGTAAGTGAACGCTCCGAGCGCAAAACACATAAAATATTCTTTAAATTTCAACAATCAAATCACCTAAAATATATTCTGTAAAAGAGGTGCTTTTATGCGGCAGATGACCGCTTTGGTAAAACCTGCTTCCTCGCTCTGCAACCTTAAATGCGGTTACTGCTTTTATTGCGATGAGGCAAGCGAAAGAGAAAAAAACTTTAGTTCGGTAATGGATATCGCGACAGCGGAAAATCTTATCAAAAAGATGTTTGATTTTTGCGGCGATAACTCCGTGCTGACCTTTATGTTTCAGGGCGGCGAGCCGCTTATTGCAGGCTTGGATTTCTTCAAAAAATTCGTTGAAACGGCAGAAGAACTCAAAACCGAGGGCAGCGTAATTAATTATTCCCTGCAGACCAACGGAACATTAATCACCGAAGAATTCTGCGAATTTTTCAAACAGCATAATTTCCTTATCGGTGTTTCCGTTGACGGAAAAAAAGAGCTTCACGATAAAATGCGCTCACAGTCGTTTGACAAGGCAATGCGCGGAATTGAGCTTTTAAAAAAGCACGGAGTTGATTTTAACATTCTTTCGGTCATAACCGCAGAAAGCGATGCCGCGGAGCTTTTTGAATTCTATATCGAAAACGGCTTCCGCGATGTTCAGCCCATTTACTGCCTTGACCCGCTCGGCGGAGAGAAGGCGGAATACAGCCTCGGCGCAAAGCAGCTTGCAAGGTTTAAAAAGCGTTTGTTCAACCTCTGGTTTACCGAGGTTTCTAAGGGCAATCATTTTTATGTGCGCGATTTTGACAACATTCTTTCGCTTATAACCAAAGGCAAGGCAGAGCAATGCGGTGCAAGCGGCAGATGCAACGCACAGCTTGTTGTTGAAGCCGACGGCACCTGCTACCCCTGCGATTTTTACTGTCTTGACGAATACGAATGCCTTAACATCAACAAGGCTGACATAAATGATATTCTTAACTGCGAGGGGCTTAAAAAATTCTTTGAGCACGATGAAGAAAAGAACTCTCTTTGCCCCGTCTGCCCCGTTAAAGCCGTTTGCGGCGGGGGCTGTAAAAGATACAGAAGCCTTTATAATCAGCTTTCGGGCTACTGCCCGCAAAAGGATTTTATTCTGCATGTTCTTGATAAACTTCGCACGATAGAGGGGATAAAAAAATGAAAAAGCCTAACATAATTTTTTATTTTTCAGACCAGCAGAGGGCGGATTCTGCAGGCTGTTACGGTCAAAAGCTGCCCGTAACCCCAAACCTCGACTCCCTTGCCGAGGAGGGAACTCTTTTCGAAAACGCTTTTTCCTGCCAGCCCGTGTGCGGCCCGATGAGAGCGTGCCTGCAAAGCGGTGTTTACGCCTCACAAAACGGCTGCTACAGAAACGACATTGCGCTCCCCACCGACACAAAGGGCATTGCGCATTATCTTGCAGAGGCGGGCTATGACACGGCATATATCGGCAAATGGCACCTTGCTTCCGACAAAGAACACCGCCTTGCAACAAAACCCACCCCCAAAGAGCGCAGAGGCGGCTACGATTATTGGAGAGCGGCTGACATTCTTGAATTCACCTCCCACGGCTACAACGGCTATGTTTTTGACGAAAACTGCAACAAGCTTGAATTCAAAGGCTACCGCGCGGACAAAATCAACGATTTCGCAATCGAATATGTAAAGAAAGAACACAAAAAGCCCTTCTTTATGTTTGTTTCTCAGCTTGAGCCCCATCATCAGAATGACCGCCTGCGCTTTGAATCTCCAAGAGGGCTGAAAAGCAAGTTCAGGAATTACGAAGTACCCGGTGACCTCAAAGGCACACTCGGTGACTGGCGCCTGCAGATGCCGTCATACCTTGCATGCTGCAACAGAGTTGACGAAAACTTCGGCAGGCTTATTCAAACGCTTAAAGATGAGGGCATTTACGACAACACGGTTATTATCTATACCTCCGACCACGGCTGCCATTTCAGAACAAGGAACATGGAATATAAGCGTTCCTGCCACGAAAACAGCATAAAGGTGCCGCTGGTTATTACGGGCGGCGCGTTCACGGGCGGCGGAAAGGTCAGCGACCTTGTTTCACTCATCGACCTGCCTGCAACGATTCTTGACATTGCGGGGGTTGAGATTCCCGAGCATTTCATGGGCAAGAGCCTGACGGATAAAAAAGGGCACGAGAGCGTATTTATGCAGATTTCCGAAAGCCAGATTGGCAGAGCCGTGCGCACGGACAAGTGGAAATACAGCGTTTCGGCAAAGAATGCAGACAAGGCGTTTGCAGAAGAATACACCGACGATTTCCTTTATGACCTTGAGAACGACCCGTATGAAAGAAACAATCTTATTGACGATTTGAAATATAACGAAATCAAGCTTGAGCTTCGCAAAATTCTGCTTGAATATATGCAAAAAGCGGGCGAGCCCGTTCTCAAAATCAATAACAAATCATAAAAAAGCCTCCTGAAGCTGATGCGCTTCAGGAGGTTTTTATCATATTCATTTGCACGGCACCGCTTCGCGGTGGGCAACAACAAATGCGCTAAGCTCTGCGCCCGCTTTGCCTGCCGCCTCGATATCGCCGCTTTTAAGATATTCGCAAAGGAATGCCGCGGAATAACTGTCCCCCGCGCCGACTGCTGCAACAACCTCGGTTTTAACGGCGGGGATTTCATAAAATCTGCCGTTGGTTTTATCATAAACAACCGAGCCGTTTTCGCCCTTCGTAAACAAGACAAGCCTTATATTTTTGAAAGCTTCACATATATTTAGAATGATATCTCTGTCGGTTTTGCCGTTGCCGTAGAAGCCGAATTTTGAGAGCAGAGGCTCTTCCTCGCTGCTTATTTTAAGAATGCTTGCGTTTTCAAGGCAGCATTTGCAGGAAGCTTCGTCATAACAGCCATCACGCAGATTAACATCGCAGAAAACATCTGAAAAAGTGCAGGCAGAAAGAATGTTATTAACTGCTGCACGCGAAACGGAATCGCGCTGAATAAGAGTGCCGAAAGCAAAAACATCCGCATTGTATTCTTTGATTCTTTCAAGCTCATCATCTGAAATCACGATTTTATCATATGCCGCGGGGCAAAGCACATTATATTCGGGGTTGCCGTTTTTAACCGTTACAAGGCATTGACCCGTGGTATATCCGTTTTCCGTTACAAAAGCTGTATCAACGCCGAATTTTTTCAGATGCATTAATGCATCCCCGCCGAGGCTGTCGCCGCCGACTGCGGAAACTATTGCGCTTTGTGCACCGTTTGCGGCGCAGTGGGCGCAAAAATTGAGCGGAGCTCCGCCTATTTCGGCTTCTCCGTTAAAAATATCAAATATTATTTCGCCTATTGCCAAAATTTTCATAAAAACACCCTTGTTTATTATAAGCACAGTTTCATTATAAGTCAATTAAATTGATGTTGAAAATCCGTAAATAATATGTTATCATTTTGCTGTAAAAAATTTCGGAGGTTAGTCTATGTTTTTTAATCTTGTTCCCGAAAAATTAAGCTGGCTCGGCATAATCATTTTGCCGGTTGTTATCTGCGCGGTTTTGCTTTCGCTTTTCAAGGATAAGCTTCCCAAAGACCAGGGCCGCGAATTTGCCGTTGACGGAAAGCTTTCTGCCGGCAAGGTCAGAGGCGCAGGCATAATTTTTGTTTGCTCGTTTATTATTGTTTCTTTGTTAACCCTCAACCTGCCTGCGAGCGACATTGCTGTTTTCACTAATCTTGAATATTATTTTTATCTTATTCTGATTTTCCTCGGCATGCTTTCGGGCTATCTCGACGATAAGTCTGAAAAGCCCTGGGGCGAATACAAAAAGGGCGCGATTGACCTTGTTATTTCCGCTCTCACCGCCGCAAACTTCGTTTATTTTAACCGCGACCTTTTGAGCGTAAACCTTTTCGGCATGAGCCTTAACATTCCCCCGATTGTTTTCGGCGTTATCGCCGCCGTGCTTGTTTGGATGCTCATTAACGCCACCAACTGCTCTGACGGCATTGACGGCTTCTGCGGCAGTTTAACAATCGTTTCGCTCATTTCTGTCATGGCGGCAAACATTGTTCTCAACGTTGAAGATGTCAGAATCAACTATCACATTATCATAATGATTTTCACCCTCTTCCCTTATCTTTGGAAAAACGCACAGCCCAGCACAATGATGATGGGCGATGCAGGCTCAAGAGCACTTGGTCTTTTCCTTTGCATCTGCATTCTCAAAACGGGCAACATTCTGCTTGTTATCCCCTTCTGCTTCATGCTCTGCCTTGACGGACTTCTCGGCATTGTTAAGGTTTCGCTCATACGCTTCCTTAAAATGAAGAACGCATTCAAAAATATCCGCACACCTCTCCACGACCATTTCAGAAAGAACAAGGGCTGGTCAAATACGCAGGTTATTTTCCGCTTCTGCATGATTCAGGCTCTTATTTCAGCCGTTACGGTTGTTGCATTAAAATAAAACAAAGATGCCCGCCATGCGAAGAAATCTTTGCACAGCGGGCATAATTTATTTCTTGATTTTCATAAGTCTTGCAGCATTGGCAACGCAGATTATCATTGTTCCCACATCGGCAAAAATCGCCGACCACATGGGCGCAATTCCGATAATTCCCAGAGCAATAACGGCAAATTTAACAATTATTGCAAAAGCAATGTTCGCCTTTAACACCGCCATTGTGCGCTTGCTGTGATGAACGGTATCCGCAACGCGCGAAAGCTCGGAATCTGTTAAAATAACGTCAGCCGCTTCGCATGCCGCCTGCGTGCCGAGCCCCATCGCTATGCCGACATCAGCCGCGGCAAGCACGGGGGCATCGTTGATACCGTCGCCGATATAAATTACTCCGTTTGAGCCGTCCTTGATTTCTTCAAGGGCGGTTAATTTATCCTCAGGGAGCAAATTGCTTCTGAAATCATCAATATCGCATTGAGCGCAGGCCTTTCTCGCCTGCTGTGCGCTGTCACCGGTTAAAATGAGCGAATGCTCAACGCCGAGCCTGCGAAGCCTCTTAACGGTTTCGGGTGCGCTTTCACGCAGCTTGCCGTCAATTTCAATCGCACCAATCGCTTTGCCGTTAAGAGCAACATAAACCGGCGCATGCGGAAATTCGGAGATATCAACCGAGTTTTTTTCCATCAGTCTTGCTCCGCCGCAGAGAATTCTGCCCTCGGAAGCTGTGACGGAAGTTCCGCCGCCTGCAATTTCCGAAAAATCCGAAATATCTTTCAATTCTTCAAGCCCTGTCCTTGCAGCAATCGCTTTTGCAATGGGATGAGTTGAATAATATTCGCACTTTGCGGCAAGTGAAATAACATCTTTTTCGCCAAAGCCTTCTGCCGCATAAACATTGCCGACCTTTAAATCGCCCGTGGTCAAAGTGCCCGTTTTGTCAAAAATAACGGTGTCAGCCTTTGCAAGCGCCTCTATATAACGGCTGCCCTTTATAATCATTCCGTTTTTTGCCGCCGCACCCATGGAAGAAAAGAAGGCAAGCGGTGCGGAAATCACAACCGCGCACGGGCATGAGGCAACCAACAAAACAAGGCTTCTGTAAACCCATGCATTCCAATCGCCCGTTATCAAAGAAGGCACAACGGCTATCACAATCGCCGCTGCGATAATTGCGGGGGTATAGTATTTTGCAAAGGTTGTTATTGCTCTTTGCGCTTCGCCCTTTTTCTGCGCCGCCTCCTCAACCATTTCGGCAATTCTTGCGGCATATGACTGCGATTTAACCTCTGTTGCGCGGATTTGAACGGCTGTGTTTCCGTTAATCATTCCGCTTGAAACTTTTGAGCCGATTTCAGCCGCAACGGGAATGCTTTCGCCCGTAATTGCCGAGGCATCCATGCTGCCCGTGCCGCTTACGATAACGCCGTCAACGGGCACGGTTTCGTGCGGCAAAACAGAAACAATATCGCCGATGCTGATATCATCGGCATCAACCTTTTTGATTGTGCCGTCAGGCAAAACAAGATTTGCGCTGTCGCTGACAATGGAGAAAATCGCTTCTATGGATTTTCGGCTTCTGTCGCTCGCAAAATCCTCCAAAAGCTCGCCCACCCTGAACAAAACTGCTACCGCCGCTGCTTCAAAGTATTCACCGAGCAAAAATGCCGCTATAACGGCAATCACAAGCAAGAGCGATTCGTTGATTTTCAGCTTCGAAACCGACTTTATCGCATCAACAAAAACGGGAAAACCGCAAATTATCATCGCCGCAGTCTGCATCAGCTTTGCACCGATTTCGCCGACAAACGGCAAAAGCGAACAAGCGGTCAGCAAAGCTCCGACAACGGTTAAAAGAATCGGCAACAGCTTTTTTTCGTTTTCATGCGCATGGCAATGACTGCATCCGCATTCATGGTTATCACTCATTTAATTCACGCCCCTCTTATGCATTATATGCTCAAGACCGGCTTCGAGTATTTCTTTTACATGGTCATCATCAAGCGAATAATAAACGGTTTTGCCTGCACGGCGAGGCTTAACAAGCCCCGAAGCGCGCAGAATGCGAAGCTGGTGAGAAACAGCGCTCTGACCCATTCCGAGATGCTCGGCAAGATGAATAACGCACATTTCGCCCGCTGTCAGCGCAGTTAAAATGCGGATTCGCGTGCTGTCGCCGAAAACCTTGAAAAGCTCGGACAAATCATAAAGAATTTCAATCTTCGGCTCACCCGATTGATTTATATGCTCGCAAATATGACCTTTTTTAATCTTTTTATCTTCCATAACAGCATCTCCTTTTCACAACGTATGAACATATATTCATATGTTGGTTTTATTATAGCAGTCGAGGAGAAGTTTGTCAACATGTTTAAATTTGCTCTTTTACACATTTTTTGCGTTAAATATTCTCAAAACATTGACTAACAGCACAAAAAAATATATAATACCTATATATAATTAAAATCGAGGGGTTTAACATGAAAAAAATTATTGCACTTTTGTTTTGCTTTTTATTTTTGATGACGGCATGCACAGGCAAGGATGAAAAGCCGACCTCGACCTTCGACGAATCCAACGCTTTTTCCTATGTCGGCGCAGGCGAAATGACGGCAATTAATATTCTTGTCAGCTCAAACGAATTCTTAGCTTCCGAGGTTTTTGTTGACGGCCATCTGCCCGTTGATGAAAGCGGACTTGTTGAAAACGAGGAAGGCACTTTTGCTCCCGTTGCATCGGTTGAGATTTCAACATACGAGAAGCTCAAAGAAACGGTTTATTCAACCTATACGGAAGAAACCGCGGAAAAGCTTCTTAACAGCCCCGCAAAATATGCCGAAATAAACGGAAAGCTTTATTTCAACATGAAATACGATGCTCCGTCGCAGGGAAAAGCATCTGACGAAGCCCCGGAAATCTCGGCTGAAATCTCACCCGACGGCAAATACGTTATTACGGTTAAATACGGCAAGGAAGAAACGCTTATGAGCGCGGTTGAAACCGATAACGGCATCAGACTTGAGAATATTTATTAAGTTTAGGAGATATAAAAATGAGCGAAATTAAAACAATATGGTTTGACGGCATTGACAAAAGCTGTCCGCTTCCCGAATACCCAAGACCCCAGCTTCAAAGGGAAAAGTGGCTCTGTCTCAACGGCGAATACGACTATGCGATAACCGCCGAAAACGCCTCATGCCCTGAAAGCTTTGACGGCAAAATCATTGTTCCGTTTTCCGTTGAGTCGGCTGCTTCGGGCGTTCAGAGAAAGCTTTTGCCCACTCAACGCCTTTGGTACCGCAGAAAGTTCTCGTTGACCGAGGATTTCAGCGGCAAAAGAACCCTGCTCCATTTCGGCGCGGTTGACTGGCAATGCACCGTTTGGGTCAACGGCAAGCTTATGGGTGAGCACACGGGCGGCTACAATCCGTTTTCTTTTGACATAACCGATGCTCTGACTGACGGAGAAAATGAGCTTGTTGTTAAGGTTTATGACCCCACGGATGCAGGCCATCAGCAGAGAGGCAAGCAAGTGCTTGAAACCAAAGGTTTCTGGTACACCGCAACCTCCGGCATCTGGCAGACGGTGTGGCTGGAGCCCGTTAATTACTGCAGAATCGAAAGCATAAAGCTTGTGCCCGATATCGACAAGGGCGTTATAAATATTAAAACGAAGCACACCTGCGAATGCGGCGGAAAGCTTTTTGCAAAGGTGCTTGACGGCGAAAAGGCTGTTTTTGACGGCGAAATCACCGCCGATGCGGCAATCCCCGTGCCCGATGCAAAGCTTTGGAGCCCCGAAAGCCCGTTCTTATATGACCTCAAACTTACTTTGGACTGTGACGGCGAAAAAGACGAGATTTCGAGCTATTTCGGCATGCGTAAATACTCCATAATCAAGGATTCCGAGGGCTGTCCGAGACTTGCGCTCAACAACAAGCCCTATTTCCAAAGAGGTCTGCTTGACCAGGGCTACTGGCCCGAAAGCCAGCTCACTCCCCCGTGTGACGAGGCAATGATTTTCGATATCGAAAAAATGAAAGAGCTCGGCTTTAACATGCTGCGCA
The DNA here is from genome assembly GCA_045532895.1 of Acutalibacteraceae bacterium. Classification (GTDB taxonomy): domain Bacteria; phylum Bacillota; class Clostridia; order Oscillospirales; family Acutalibacteraceae; genus CAG-177. Next base: position 27,696 of record JAZSGU010000155.1, read on the forward strand.
AACACATCAAGACCGAGCCTCTGCGCTGGTATTATCACTGCGACCGCCTCGGAATGCTTGTTTGGCAGGATATGATAAGCGGCGGTCAGTATATCGGCAATATTCTTGCAGGCGTTTTCCCGAATTTGAGCATACATGTTAAAGACAACATGTATAAAGCCTTTAAACGCGGAAAGCCCGAATGGCGCGAGGAATTCAGGCAGGAGCTTTGGGGCATGATTGACAGCCTTTACAACTGCGTTTCAATCTGCTGCTGGGTTCCGTTCAACGAGGGCTGGGGTCAGTTTGATGCAAAGGAAATCGGCACAAAGATTAAAGAGCTTGACCCGTCAAGATTTGTTGACCACGCAAGCGGCTGGCACGACCAGAAAGGTCCCGATTTTAAGAGCATGCACAGATACATTGTGCCCGTAACAGGACCGACAAGGTTCACAAAGAATGGCAGACCTTATGTTTTGAGCGAATACGGTGGCTACAGTTGGAACATCAAAGGTCATGTTTGGAACGAAAAGCGTTCGTTCGGATATATAATGTTCCCCAACAGCAAGAAGCTTTCTGCGGCATATAAGCATCTTCACGATGTTCAGATTGTAAGATTAATCAAAAAAGGACTTTGCGCCACGGTTTACACGCAGGTAAGTGACGTTGAATTTGAAGTTAACGGCATTTACAGCTATGACCGAAAAGTGCTCAAGGTTGATAAAAACACGGTTATTGAGGTAAACAAAAAGCTCACATATTAAGCAATTCAAGACAAGAGAGTTTTAATATTTTAGAGGAACGGTGAAACACCATGGCACAAAGCCTTAACGCAAGAACAAGGCTAATCAGCCTTGTTGAAATTATGACCATGTATTCCGACGAACAAAACATACTCTCACTTGATGAAATCTGCGAAAAACTGAAGGAATACGGCTACGAAGTCACCAAAAGAACTGTTCTTGCCGATATAAAGGCGGTTAATACAACGCCGATAAAAATGATATCGGTCAGCAAGCCCAAAAAGGGATATTACCTTGCAAAAAGCTTTTCGCAGGCGGCAATCAATCTTATATTGGAGGCAATTTACTCTTCGGACATGCTTTGCGAGGATGATATGGAATATATCACCCGCTATCTTCGCCGCAACACCTGCCTGCCCGCGCTCGACCTGATTATGAGCACGACAAAGAACTTCTATTCGCTTGCTCCGAAAAAAGAAATTTCCGCCGATGCGCTTTATAACCTGCGCATGGCAATAAGGGATAAGAAGCAGGTGGATTTAACCGTTTCCGAAATAACTCCGGGCGACAGCTTTTCATACGCTGAAAAGCTTGAAACAATAACGGTTAATCCCGTTTCCGTTGCAGTTTCATGCGGGGTTCTGGCGCTTGTTTTCACAAGCACAGACACGCCTGAAAAAGCAGAATTCATTAACATGCCGCGAATCAAGTCCGCAAACATAGCCTCCACCCCCTCTGTGCCCTACAGCGGTGATTTACAGTCTGCCACAAATTACTTTAACGGCAGGCCCTCAACCGCAAGCACAGTTACGAGCGAATGGCTGTTGTTCAAATTCAAGTTTGAGGATATTGAGCTTATTGAGAACAACTTTGCTTCGCCAATTCAGTTTCGCAAAGCACAGGAGGACGGCTACTGCACCGCAAAGGTTTTTGCCGTTGTTGACAAAAGCCTCATCGGTCTGCTTTTCCTGCTTGGCGACAGAATTGAAATAATAAAGCCCAACAGCCTTAAAGAACTGATGGACAAAAAAATAACAAACATTATTTAAAGAGGTATTTTTATGAAAAACAAAGTATTCGGAATTTTCAAAAAAACCGCTGCTTTTCTTCTTGCTGCGGTTTTGATGCTTTCATTTGCAGCGTGCAAGGATAACGGCGTTTCGGAAAAGCCCGACGATGTTGTTCTGCCCGAAAAAAAGGTTGCAATTCTTGTTGCTCCCGAGTCACAGTATCCTGAAGATTACAGAGCTGCAAAAGAGCTTGCCGAGAAATATCCCGACAACGTAATTGTTAAGGAATATTCAGACAGCCGTATACTGCGTGCAGGCGACCCCGAAATCAAGCAGTATTCAAAAGAGCTTGCCGAAAACAGCGAAATCAGTGCAATCATTTACGCAAGAGCTACGCAGTTCACAACCAATGCAATCGCCGCCGCAAAAGAGGTTAACCCCAACATTGTGACCGTTTGCATTGAGCCCGAGGAATCCGTTGAAAAGATTTCCGAGGCTGCCGACCTTGTTCTCTGCGCAGACTGGAGCAGGGCTGCCGAAGATATTGTTGCAGCCGCAAAGGAACAGGGTGCAAAATACTTTGTTGTTTATTCATTCAACCGCCATATAACAAACAATCCCCTTATCAGAGCAGAAAACGATGCTATCAAAACCGCTTGCGAAGCACAGGGCATAACCTATATTTACGAAAGCTCGCTTGACCCAATTTACCCCACACTCGGCAACACAGGCAAATATATCAAGGAATCCGTTGCAAGGCTCTTTAACAACAACACCATTGAAGGCAAGGATGTTGTTCTTTTCTCAACAGACGGCACCGTTCAGCCCACACTTGTTGAAGTTTCAAACGAAAAAGGCTTCATCTATATCTGTCCCAACTTCCCCACCGCATATAACGGAATCGGCGAAGTTTATGAAGCAGCAATTCCCGAAAGCGTTAACGACACAGCGGCATATATTGCAAGCCTCAAAGCCGCTGTTGAGGCTGATACAGCAGGCACAGCAAGATTCAGCATTTACAGCTTCCCGCTTGCATCAAAGCTTCTTACCGGCGCACTCTACAGTGCTTTTGATATCCTTAACGGAACAACAACCGCAGATAATCTTGCAGAAAAGGTTCTGGCAAGAGTAAACGCAGCGGCAGGCAACGAAAAATTCACCGTTGAAGCTTATAACACGGTTTTGAAAAACACATTCAAGGCATACTGCCCCGGATTTGAGAAGATTAAATAAGAAAAACGAACGCCTCCGAGTTTGTGAAGCTCGGAGGCATTTTTTAATAATATTTCTTTAAATCCGAAAGCTGTTTTTCGCATTCTTCCCTGGTTATTTCGCCGTTGTTGCAAAGAGCCAGCAAGCGGACATCCTTGTCGCGCAGCTTGTAACCGAAAATGAAAATCGGCAGGGCGATTACCGCGCCGACGGCGGTTAATGCCGTAAAAGTGAGCCATACGGCGTTTTTGCCGATGGGGGTAACATTAGCGGAGTCAAAGCCGAGCGCACCGATAACGAGCATTGTAAGCGATGTTACAACCGCGCTGACAAGCTTTGAATTAAAGGTCTGGAGAGAGAAGCACATGCCCTCGTTGCGGCTGCCCGATTTATAATGACCGTATTCAACACAATCGGGAGTAAAGAGGAAGCCGAGCACACCCATTCCGCCAAGGCCGAAGCCCCTCAAAACGGTTACGCCGTAAAGCACGGCAAGGCTTTCGTAGCCAATAAAATACTGTGCAACGGAAACCACCGCAAAAAGTGTTATCGCCGCAATATAAATATAAAACTTATCGATTTTCTGCGCGAGCTTCGGCATAACAAGCGCAACCAGAACAATGGGACCCATTGCCGCAACCAAAAGACCCGTTGCAAGCGTTTCGTTGCCGAGAACATATTGGCTGAAGATAGGCACCAAAATCTGCACGCAGTTGGTAACCGAGAGGAAGAAAAGGCCGCAATAGAATATCAGCAAAAATTTGTTGCCGACAAGGTTTTTCAAAAGCTTTCCGACGGACGGCGATTCCTCGATAACCGCGTGGCTTCTCTCTTTTACCGTAAAGCAAATGGGAAGCATAAGCACAAAGCCGACGGCGGAAACGATTACGGCGGTTAAACCGAAGCCGAGGTTAAGCCCGTTTTCGCCATACATCATAGGCACGGCGAGCATCGGCGCAAACGAGCCGAGAGTGCCCGTTATTCTGCCAAGCGAAAGAATTGCCGTTCTTTCCTGCGGAATTGGCGACATGGTGGTTGCAAGGGCAAAAATCGGAGCATCGCAGATTGTGTATGCGCTGTCCCAGAACACATAGCCGATAATTACCCACGCGATTTTTGCGCCCTGCGGAATTGAAGCCGGCATAAGAAAAAGTGCCGCTGTTGCAATGGGGATAAATATGACGGACAGCCTAATCCACGGCAAAAATCTGCCCTTTTTGAACTTGAGCTTGTCTATTATCACGCCGAAAATCGGGTCATTGACCGCATCCCATATTTTCGGAGCGAGGAGCACGGCGGCAATAAGCACCTCATCCATGCCGTTGTTGAGAAGATAGGTTGCAACAAAGCTTGTTACAAATGTGTAGAATATATTCTGCGCCAGATAATATATTCCGTAGCTTGCTTTTTCACCGAAAGAGGTTACGAAACCGTTTTTGTTTTTCATGGTTTGCCTCCAAAATGTTATATTTTATTGTAACACCAAAAACAAATAAAATTACAAATCGATTTTTCTGTCTTTGTAATAATAAATTTTGTCATGCTCCCCTATTTCGCGAAGAACGCGGCACGGGTTGCCGACTGCAACCACATTTGCGGGGATATCCTTTGTAACAACGCTGCCCGCGCCGATAACGGAATTGTCGCCAATCGTGACGCCGGGCAAAACAACAGCACCCGCGCCAATCCAAACATTGCTGCCAATATGAATATCAAGGTTAAACTGAAGCTGCTCGCGGCGAAGGTCGGGGTCAATGGGATGCCCCGCCGTTGCAAGAATAACATTGGGCGCAAACATGCAGCCGTCGCCGATATAAATATGAGCATCATCAACAAGGGTTAAATTAAAGTTTGCATAAACGTTGTTTCCGAGATGCGTATTCTTACCGCCCCAATTCGAATGA
>JAZSGU010000029.1:0-12906 GCA_045532895.1 Acutalibacteraceae bacterium
CTCCGCTCCGTAACCGTCGGCAGAGGCTACTTCTCATTTGAGTTTGACCACTATGAAGCAGCTCCCGAAAATGTTGCTCAGAAGGTTATCGCAGAAGCAAAGGCAGCAGCAGAAGACGAATAATAAGCATAAAATTACCGCTCGGTGCAATGCACCGGGCGGTTTTTGTTAAGTGAAGAGTGAAGAATGAAAAGTGAAGAGTTAAGGGTCTGCGACGCTTTTTATGTCGGGTGCGGGTGAAACGTCCGAAACTTTTCACTATTCACTTTTAACTCTTCACTTTACTGCGTTCTTCTCCAATGGAAAAGGTACTGCTGGGCGATGCCGCGTGCGCCGTTAACGCATTCGGGCAGCCCGTCGGGATACATTTCCTGCATAATTCGCTTAACCCACACGTCAACGGGGAAAGCATCAACCTTGCCGAAGCCGTAGAGCAGCGAGCATTGCGCAACCTTTTCGCCGACACCCTTGATTTTTATAAGCTCGTCCCTGCCCTCTTCAAGGCTTGCGGCATAGATTTTTTCAAAATCAATTTCGCCGTTTGCAACCTTTTGCGCCGCATCAATTATGTATTTTGCGCGGAAGCCCGCCCTGATTGGTGCAAGCGCGTCAAGCCCCGCTTCGGCAATTTTTTCCGCGCTCGGGAATGCATAGTCGTTGCCGCCGAGGGGCTCACCCAGCAGGCGGCAAAGGCGGTCAATTATGCCCTTGATTCGGGGAATATTGTTGTTGGAGGATATTATAAACGAGCAGATTGCCTCCCACGGCTCCTGACGCAAAACGCGTATTCCGCTGCATTCGCAAACGGCTTTTTCAAGATGTCTGTCCGCCCTGAAGCGTTCGCACAGCGCCGAATAGTCACGCTCCAAATCAAAATAGGGAATCCATATTTTTTCAACGTCCTGCGCGCTTGCGCCGACAAACTCGATTTTGTTTCCGCTCTGTCTTACCGTCAGCGGCTTTGCAAAAGCAACACCGTGCCACTCGTTTTCGGCGGTCTGAACCCAGCGAAAAGACTGCCCGCAGTCGAGAGTCAGCCCCAAATTAAAGCACTCAACCTCTAAAACGGGGTTGCCGTTTTCTGTTTTCGGATAAAAATTAACTGCCATTTTCAAATTCTCCAAATTGTAATATTTATGAGTTTTTCCTCAAAAATATGGCTATAAAAGTCTCGACATAATCCAACATTTTGTAAAGATTGTACAACCTTTTGTATATTCTAAAAACGAATTATAAAGTTTTCCACACCCAAAACCCCATAAAAATAGGGCTTTTCCACCCGAGTTATACACATTATCCACACAGTTATCCACTTTCAAGGTGGAAAAGTGCGTTATACAAACCGTATATTTATCTTGCGTGTTGTGAATTTTTATATCCTTGGAGCGGCGGGAATAATAACGCCTTCACCTGCCAAAAATAACATAGAAAATCATACAGATAGGGGAAGCACGATGATAAAAGGGGTAAACAGACAGGTAGTTGAAATAACACAGACTCAATGCGAATATTTTGAAAAGGTTCTGTTTTTTATAAAGCCCGAATTTTCCGCCGTCAGCGAGGGTGACCTTAAGGAAAGGGCAACAATTATTGCCCAGAGTGCCGGCATGCCGCCCGCCGCAAGGCTTAAAAAGAACAGGCTCCGCCTTGCGTTGAGCATGGGTGCCGCCGCCTGCGCAGGCGCCGCCGTGAGCGGGACGGTGTTTCTTGTGGCGTCATTTATGTGAAGTGAAAAGTTAAAAGTGAATAGTGAAAAGTTTCAGACGGGCTCTGCCCGTACCCGAATAAAAACCGGCACAGCCCCTTAACTTTTCATTTTTCGCTGTTTACTTATTAAAATGCTTACAGAAATCCTTCATGACGCATTCTTCACACTTGGGTCTGCCCGAAATGCAGACAGCCCTGCCGTGAAGCACACAGCGGTGGCAAAAATCGTTGCTCTCCTCGGGGGGCAGAATTTCGCGCAGCTTCATTTCAACCTTGAACGGGTCTTTTGTTGAAACAAGACCGAGCAGGTTTGAAATCCTGATAAGGTGCGTGTCCGCAACAACCGCGGGCTTACCGTAAACATCGCCCATGATAAGATTTGCCGTTTTTCTGCCGACACCGGGCAGAGAAGTCAAATCCTCAATATTATCGGGCACCTTGCCGCCGAAATCGCTTATCATTTTGCGGCACATTTCAACAATATCCCTCGCCTTTGTTCTGAAAAATCCGCATGAGCGCACAAGCTCCTCAACATCGGCAATCTCTGCCGCGGCAAAATCCTCAACGGTTTTGTATTTTTCAAACAGCGCGGGGGTAACAAGATTAACCCTTGCATCCGTGCATTGCGCCGAAAGCCTGGTTGCAATGATAAGCTGCAGGGGATTTTCCGCATTAAGCGAACATATTGAATCGGGATATTCCTTTTTGAGAGCCTGCACCGCAAGCAGAGCTCTTTCTTTTTCTTTCATGATATCACTCCTGTAACAATTATATATCAACAGCCGCATTTTTTAAAGATTGTTTTTTAATTAAATATGAATTTTTCTTTTATATATTTAAAAACAGTTGATTTTGCACGGATTTTATGATACCATAACTGTACCTAATCTATAATAGGGGGATTATCATGAAAAACAAATTCACGGCAAGGCTCTGCGTATTCATGTGTCTTGTTTTGATTATGTCAACATTTGCGGCTTGCAGCATCAAAAAAGACAATGACACAACAACAACCGCTCCTTTAGTTGACAACAACGATTATTGGAACACCGCAGGCGGCTATGAGCCCGTAACAATCACAAATGTTGAGCTTGTTGAGCTTGTTTCCGAAGCTCTCGGCAACGATGCCGCAGGCTTTAACGGCGATTTAAGCACCCTCACACCCGAGCAGCTCGAAAAGGTTGAAGACCTCGCTGCCGACAAGGGTCTTATCGTTGAAAAGGACGAAAACAACAACACGGTTATCAAAAAAGAGGAAGTGCCCACAACGCAGGTTACTCCCGAAGAATACAGCAACATAATGAATCAGGTTTCGGTCAGCGACCCCAACAACCTGACTCCCGAGGAATTTGAGGAGCTCTCAAAGGTCGCGGGCGATAACGGCATGGCCGTTGTTACAAAGCCCGGAACAAGCGAGGTTCAGATTGTTAAGCCCGTTCCCACAACAAAGGCTCCCGTTCCCGTTGTAACAAACGCTCCCACAGCCTTCCCCACCCTGGGACCTCCGCTCACAACAAAATATGTTAAGCCCACAACTCCCATATACACCCCGCCAACACAGGGCTATGTGCCCCCCGTGCCCACAACCACGCCCCCCGTTTCGACCCTTTCTTCTGCATGGGTAAACACATCGGGCGGTCAGAGCCACCAGGTTCTTGTTGACAGCGAAGCTGTTGACGGCGGCGTAATTTCCGTCGGCATTACCTTCCAGAAGCCCGACGGCTCCATAAACGACAAGTCCTCCGGTCTCATAGTTAAGCGCAACGAAAAGGGCAAGGTTGCTTGGTCTGCCATCATCGGCGGCGACCACACAACCGCTTTTGAAAATGTAACTGTTCTTAAAGACGGCAGCATAATTGCAGTTGGCCGTACCCATGCATCAGATGTTACCGGCGCAACCGATGCCGATTACAAGTGCAAGGGCACTATTGAAGGCCTTGTTGTTAAATTCAGCAGCAAGGGCGAGCGCCTTTGGACAAAGCTTTACGGCGGCAGCAAGGGTGACATGATTTATTCCGCTGCTGCAACTCCCGACGGCGGATTTGTTATCGGCGGCAAGGCAGAGTCCGACGATTTCGACCTCAAAAACCTTGCTTCCTCAATCAGAAAGGCTTTCGTATTCAAGTGCGACGCAAACGGCAACATTCAATGGAAGCGCGCTCTTTCAGGCTCCAAGCACAATGCCGTTCAGGATATAGCTGTAACCCCCGCAGGCGAAATCTATGCTGATATCGAATGCATCTCGGGCGACGGCGAGTTTGCCGAAATTCCCGGCACACAAACAACAAAAAGAACAACCGTTATTCTCAAGCTTGACCCCACCGGTAAAACTCTTTGGCAAAAGGCTCTCCATGATTCCGGCGCAACCGAGCTTCTTTCCATCGCTCTTGCGGACGACGGCGGCTGCGTTGTTGCAGGCCAGTATTCCTCAAAGGCAACGGGCAACGAAGCCACATTCAAGGGCATTTATAACGGCGGCAACCCCGGCACCTTTGACGGAATGATTGTTAAAATCAACCCCAACGGCAACATCGGCTGGTACCTGCCCCTTATCGGCTTTGAAAACGATTATATCACAGGCATCACAAAGATTGGCGGCGGCTATGCCGTTTCGGGCTACACCACCTCAACCAACAGAGATTTCTCGATAACCAACAGAGGCAACTACGACTCATTCATTTACACTCTTAATAACTACGGCGCAAAGGGAAATATCTATTCTCTCGGCGGCTCTATGGCAGATAACGCCCGCACAATCTGCTCCGACGGTTCAACGGTTCTTTATCTTTGCGGTTCAACAAACTCCGGCGACGGATACTTTGCAAACTGTGAAGCAAAGGCAAGTGAAAACAAGGCTGTCGGCTTTACAAGCAAATTCAATCTTGGTTAAGTCAAAACCCCCGGCTGAGCCGGGGGTTTGATTATACCATTCTTTTCTTTTCCAAATTGAATACTTTGCCCACGGCGGCAAGGCCGATAACCGTCAGCAAAAGCTCAATCGCCATGTATGAGCCGTTGTATATGAACGAATACCACGCAACCGCCATTCCCTCGGGGGTGTAACCCGACCAGATTGTGACGCCGCTGATAAAATGGCAGACAAATCTGATAACGCAGACAACCGCTCCGCCAAGCGCAAGCTCTGCCGACTGCCTGCCGCCGAAGCGGTTTTTGAACATGCCGCCGAATCCGAGGCAGCCGAAAGCAACGATATAATCGGCAAAGGCAACAATAAGATACGCGGCAATTCCCGTTACATAGCTGAAATTCTTGTAGCCCATAATCATTTCAAAAATTGCAAGGGCAAGAGCGGCGGGAATGCCGTTTTTTATTCCGTGGCGGTAAGACACGATAATAACGGGCACCTGACCGAAAAAGCTGAAGCCTCCGCCGTATAAAAACGGCCACGGAAGCAAATCCGAAACAGCGAAAACGGCGATTGAAAGAGCAATCATTATTGCGCTTTCCGCAAGGACCTGGGTTTTGGTGAACTTTTCTTTCATTTTGACAAACTTCCTTTCTTTGCCTGAAAATATCAAGCTGTTTTGAAAGGGGATGCAGAAAACAAAAAGCACGACGGATATCCGTCGGGCATAGAATCTGCACTGAGCCTTTTTTCCTACGCCCGCATTACCGGGATCAGGTTTGAGGGTATAATCTCAGCCGCCGTAAGGCAGCACCCCTTTGTCGAAACTGATTATATTACATCGGTAAAAATTTGTCAACCTTTATTTTTTCTCCGCTTTTCCCTCGGGAGTATCGCGGTAATACTGCGTTTTGGGTGAGGGGTGAGGCTTGGAATTCCAAAGCTCCTCGGCAACGGGTGCCCACTCGGCGGCGAATTTGTCGCACCTTGAGCAGAGCGTTTCCGCGCTTTCGGGCTCGATAAGGTCGGTTGACTTTGCGCCGGTTTCGGCAATTATCTTGCGCAGGCACTGCGGATTTTCAAGCATCGGGCAGGGGCGCAGATGATTGTCGTTAAACGGCTGATTGTGCCAGAATGCCTGGAACAGCGGGCTTTTGAGTCCCTCGAGAAGCGTTTTGCTTCTGATGTTGGAATCCGAATAGTGGATGAAAACGCAGGGCTCCATGTCGCCCTCGGAATTAATGTGAAAATAGTTTCTGCCGCCCGCTATGCAGCCGCCGACATACTCGCCGTCGTTCTGGAAATCCATTATGAACATCGGCTTGCCGGTTTTGCCGCTTCTGGCGGTGCGCAGCCAATTATACATATATACTCTCTGCTCGGGGGTGGGGATAAGGTCAATAACCGCGTCCTTGCCCACGGGCATATAGTTGAAATAAAGACCGAAGCGCACGCCCTTTGAAACCATAAGGTCAAGGAATTCGTCGCTTGTGACATAGGGAATGTTTTCCCTTGTGTAGCAAACGGAAATGCCGTAGAGCAAGCCGTATTCCTTAAGCAAATCCATTGCCGCAACGGTGGTTTTATATGCGCCGCCGCCGCGCCTTGAATCGTTGCTTTCTTCAGTGCCCTCAATGCTGAGCGCAAGCGAAAGGTTTCCGACCTCGCGCATTTTTTCGCAGAATTCGCGGTCAATGAGGGTTGCGTTTGTGTAGGCAAGAAAAGCGCAGTCGGGGTTTTCGCGGCAGAGGGTGAGAATTTCGTTCTTTTTGATAAGAGGCTCGCCGCCGGTGAGCATATAAAGGTGAGTGCCGAGCTCTGTGCCCTGATTTACGATGCTGCGCATTTCGTCAAGAGAGAGGTTCGATTTGTGGCCGTATTCGGCGGACCAACAGCCCTTGCAGTGAAGATTGCAGGCGCTTGTAGGGTCAAAAAGCATAAGGAACGGAATATTGCACTTGTATTTTTCTCTGTTTGCTCTGACAGCCTTTGTGCCGTTAACTCCCGCGCCGAGACCGAGCGCAAGAAGCATGTTTTTGATAACTCCCCCGTCACATTCGTTGATAATGTTCATTGCAAAAGTGCGCCAAACATTATCTTTATCCTGAACGGCTTTGCGGAAAGCATCATAGTTCTTTTCGGGGAACGCGCCGCCCATAAGCTTTTGCGCAATGTCGATGAGCTTAATGATATTTTCTTCGGGATTTTTCTTGACATATTTATAGATGCCGTCAAAGGCAACCGATGCGGATGCTCTTTCTATTTTCTCTTTTACTGTCATCATAACAGCCCACCTCCTTATAATATTAAAAAGATATACACTTAAATATACCACAGTATTTTATTTTTGTCTACAGAAATTTTTCTTGATTTAACCGATAAATTAGAGTATATTTTAAAATATAGTGAAAAGTTGGAAGTGAATAGTTTCGGATAGGCTCCGCCTATGACCGAATATGTTGGGTACGGGCAAAACCCGTCCTTAACCTTCACTTATCATAAGATTGGAGTGCACAAATGAAAGAAAAGCTTTTAAGAGGCTCGCACGCCGCGGGGCTTGCGGTAAGAATTATCGTTTCGGTTTTTATTATTGCCGTAATTATATGGAAATATGACGATTTCAAAAATGTTGATATAAGGGCTCTTGTTGACGCAAGCTCGAGCACCCTTGCCGCAATATTTGCAATCTGGGGCGTTTATCTGCTCAAATCCGTTGTTTTCGTTGTGCCCGCTTCGCTGGTATATATCGCCGTTGGCATGGTATTCCCCGCCCATTGGGCAATCCTTATTAACACGGCGGGCATTCTTATCGAAGTCTGCGTCACCTACCTTTTCGGCGTAATAATGGGCGGACCGTATGTTATAAACAAGCTCGAAAAAACAAAGCACGGCGACAAAATTCTTGAGCTTCACGGCAAAAATAAGCTTTCCGCAATTTTTGCAATCCGCGTTTTGCCGATTTTCCCGATTGACCTTGTCAGCCTTTTCCTCGGCGCGGTGAGAATGAAGTTTTTGCACTATCTTCTGCTTTCGCTTGGCGGAATTCTGCCCCGCGTTATCCTTTTCACCATTCTCGGCGACGGACTTTATGACTACATACCCATGCAGAAGCTCATGCTTGCCGCGGCAATTCTTTTGCCCGTTGCGCTTGTTATCTGGGTTGTGCGCTATGCGGTAAAAATGACGAAAAAAGAAAATGATTACGGCAAATCACCCTATGAGCCGCTCAAGGACAGCCGCAGATATGTTATTTTTGATACCGATATCGGCCCTGACTGCGACGATGCGGGTGCAATGGCTGTTTTGTTTGAAATGGCAAAAAAATACGACATTAAAATCCTCGGAGCCGCAAACTGCACCTCCAACCCCTACGGCAACGGCGCAATACGCGCGATAGCGGATTATTACGGTATGGAGGATATAAACATCGGTGCACACAGCGGCTATGAAATCCTGAAAGACGGCGATAAATACAACAAGCCCGTCACAAAGAAATACTTCAAATATATCAACAGCGCGGTTTATGCTCCGCCCGCCATTGATTTTTATAAAAAAGCTCTTTCGGGCGTTGAGGACGGCTCCGTAACCGTCATTTCGGCAGGTCCGCTCACAAACCTTGCGGAAATTCTTGAAAACGAGCCCGATTTATTCAATAAAAAGGTTAATTCCGTTGTTGCCATGGCGGGCAAATTCCCCAAGGGCAAGGAATTCAACATTGAATGCGACATAAACGCGGCAAAAAGCTTTTTTGAAAAATTCAAAAACATTGTTGTTTGCTCCGGTTTTGAGGTCGGCGAAAATATTCTTGCGGGCTTTTCCGCGGAAAAAGAAAACAACCCCGTTTTCGACAGCTATAAATTCTATATCGGCGGGGACAGACCTCCCTATATGCGCCACAGCTGGGATTTGACCGCCGTGCACTATGCTTTTGAGGGCGATAGCGAATTCTATTCCCTCTCAAAGCCCGTTAAAATCACGGTTGACGGCGACGGAAAAACCTCCGCCGTCAAGGATAAATATTCAAAGAGATACTATATTATTAAAGAGGCGGAAAACGGAAAAATCGCCGATTATCTCAACGCTCTGCTTGACACTCCGCTGTGTTGACAACAACTGTTACAGTTTGTATAATAAAGATATATTTTAAGGGTTTAGTGAAAAGTGAAAAATGAATAGTGAAAAGTTTAGGGTGGGCGTTGCCCACACCCAATATAATAATTCGGTCATAGGCGGAGCCTCTCCGAAACTCTTCACTCTTCACTTTTAACTCTTCACATTAATATAATATCGTACAGAAACGAGGTTTGGACATGATTAAAAAATTCTTTGCCGTTATTCTGGCATTTGCGATGCTTCTCGCCTTTGCGGGCTGCACGGGCACGGGCGGCACCCAAACGACAACTGCTGAAAACACCGACCATATCCGCGAGGTTAAAACAAAGGTTGCCGTTGCCGAAATTCCCATTGCGATGGCTCTTGAAAAGCTTAAAGCGGATCGCTCATATGCCTACGAGGTAACATCTTATGCCACCCCGCAGGAAGCCGCGGAGCTCATCAAAAACGGCTCGGCTGACATTGCCGCGCTCCCCTTGGATGTTGCCGCAAAGCTTTTTAACGAAACAAACGGAGGAGTAAAAATTCTTTCGGCAATCACCCTCAGCTCTCTCACTGTTGTAACAAGCTACAGCGGCATCAACTCCGTTGAAATTTTAAAGGGTCAGACTGTTTATGCAATCGGCGAAGGCACGGCTTATGAGCGTATCATAAACCATGTTTTTTCCGAAAACGGCGTTGACCCCGAAAAGGACGTTGATATTCAGTATTCCGACGACCCCGAGGCACTTGTTGCGCAGGCAATAAACGACAAAAAGGGCATTTTTATTCTTCCCGAGCCCTATGCAACCCAGATTGTTGCGGGCACCTTGGTTGAACAGCCCGAGGAATCCTCAACACAGGCAGCCACCACCGCCGACGATGATTCAATCGATACCGACGAAACAACGCAGGAAAACAAGCCCTCCACCCTGTCAATATTCGGCAAAAAAATCGATTTTTCAAAAGAGTTCGGCAAGCTTAATAAATCACCGCTTGTTTACGGCTGTGTTGTTGCAAGAACGGAATATATCAGCGCAAACCCCGATATTATTTCGGAATTCATGACCTTCAGCGAGGTTTCCGCCAACTATATCCTCGGCAACGTTGAGCTTGCAACGATTTTCTTTACGGAAAACGGATATTTTGATGACGAGCGCGCCTGCTACAATGCCATCATTTCAAGCAACATCACTTTCCTTGAAGCCGACGCGCTTAAATCGGGCGTTTCAAAGGCTCTTGAAATTCTTTATGCGGCAGACCCCGCACCCATCGGCGGCTCCATCCCCGACGAAAGTTTTTATTACTGATGCAATATTTTTCTTGCATTTATAATAATTTTATATTATACTAATTTTATACGCCGTTGCGGCGGAATATGACATGTTTCGCCGCAATGAAAATATGCATTAAAACCTACATATCAGGAGGAAAAAACAATGTCAAAGAAAATCATTGCCATTCTTCTCGCTCTCACCTTTGTTTTTGCTTTCGCAGCTTGCGGCGGCAAGGGCGACGATGAAACAACCACAACCGCTCCCGTTGAAACAACAGCAGACCCCTTCGCACAGGGTGACGACACAACAGAAGCTCCCGCAGTTGACGACACAACTGCCGCTGTAGTTGACGACACAACAGCTCCCGTTGAAGACACAACCGTTGCTGACGCAACAGATGTTTCCGAAGAAGAAACAACAGAAGCTGCAAACGCTTTGCCCGAAGGCAAAGAAGCAATCGTTGCTTATTACAACACAGCTATCAACAACGCAAAGAAAAACTCCAAGAGCATTCACTCAAACTACATGAAGCACGCTGTTGCAGGCGAAATCACCGGTATCCCCAGCGCTCTCGATTCAGTAGGTCAGAGCCTTATTAAGGATAACATGGGCGAAGACGATTCCAAAAAGAACGTTACTTGGACTTCCGCTGAAGACAAGAACGCTTTCTTCCCCGTTGAAGGCGAAACATACGCAAGCAAGCTCACCGCTGCTGACGTTAAGGACGCAAAGATCGTTGAAAAAGACGGCAAGTGGATTATCAGAATCACAACCAAGGATGACCCCCGTTCAGAAGGCTATTCACACAGCAACGGCCATGCTCCCAAGGCATTCAACGCTGTTCTTCCCGGCATCATCGACGGTTATATCCCCGGCATCGCCAAGAGCCTTTTCAGCGTTGGCACAGTTGCTACAGGTTACCCCGCAAGCACAGTTCAGGTAACTGTTGACCCCGCAACAGGCAACGTTCTTTCCGCTAACTACATGCTTTACTGGACTCTTTACATCCCCCTGAGCGGCACAGACGTTGTTCTTCCCTTCTCAACCGAGAACGACTATACAATTAACTGGTAATTAATTTAACGGTGACCGTCATTGCGGCGGTCACCATTATTGTGTAAAAAATATTATAAAAAGGTGATTATCATGAAAAAGGAAGTTCTTGTTGAAACTTCAGCCCGTCACGTTCACGTAAGCCGCGCCGACCTTGATGTCCTTTTCGGCGAGGGCTATGAGCTCACTCACAAAAAAGACCTTTCACAGCCCGGTCAGTTCGCCTGCGAAGAAAGAGTAGGCGTTGTCGGCGATAAGGGCAGCTTCCCCGCTGTTTCAATCCTCGGTCCCGTTCGTCCCTCAACTCAGGTTGAGCTTTCACTCACAGACGCACGCAGCATCGGCGTTGTTGCTCCCGTTCGCGAAAGCGGCGATATCGCTTCAAGCGGCAAGTGCAAGCTTGTCGGCCCCAAGGGCGAGGTTGAGATTGACTGCGGCGTTATTTCCGCAAAAAGACACATTCATGCAACCCCCGCAGATGCAGAAAAATACGGTCTTGAGGATAAGCAGGTTGTTTGCGTTAAGCTTGAATCCGACGGCAGAAGCCTCATTTTTGACGATGTTGTTGTTAGAGTTAACCCCAACTTTGCTCTCGCAATGCACATTGTCACAGACGAATCCAACGCCGCAGGCGCAAAGCCCGGCATGATGGGTGAAATCCTTTAATAAATAAAATTACCGCCAAGCCGTGAAGGTTTGGCGGTTTTTTGTTTCAATACAGTATCCCAACTTCGGGTAGGGGCGGATAATATCCGCCCGTTTTCATTTGCACGGTTTTTCACGGGCGATTCGTGAAGCGACCCCTACATTAAAATGCTAAAAAACCGCTCGATGCATTACATCGAGCGGTAATTTTTTTCTCTGTTTTATGCCGCTGCTGTTGTTTCAGCGGGGTTTGTTCTGTCGATTGAATACTTAACGGTGTTTCTGTAACGGAATGTTACGGGAACTGTGCCGATATCTGCAAGCGAGCCTGCGCCTGTTACCTCTGTTGCAACATCGATGTTCTTAACATATTCGATGGAAAGAACTTCGTCTGTTTCAACGTTAGCGGTAATGATAATCTGGCAGTCCTTATATGTAAGAGTGGGCTGAGCAACGGTCAGGTATTTTTCAGCCTTCTGGAACTCTGCAAGAACCTCGTCAACATTGCCCATGTCATATGCCTTTTCGATTGTTGCGGGGAGTGTGGGGCTCTTAAGGTTAACGGTGATTGTTCTGATAAGCTCGTTGTCAACGCATGTTGCGCTTTCAACCTCGTCAAGAGTGATTGCGCTCACATAGCTTGCGCCCTTAACGGGAAGGAATGCGGCAAGGTCTTCGCCGTATTCGATGTTTGCGCCGTCTGTGTGGAGCATGTAGCTGTCAAGAGCGGTGATAGCGGCATTGATATATTCGTTTTCGCTCATGGGAAGGTCGTTGCCCTCGGCATCCTTTGCCTTTTCGATGCTCTTGCCCTGGCTCATTTCAACAGCAGCCTTTATACCCTTAACCTCGTTAACATGAAGGTTGAAGTATTCAAAAATTGTTGCTGTGTTGGCGGCAAGTGCCTCGGGTGAATAGGTTGTGTCTGTAATAACGTTGCTTTCTTCATCAACAGAGGTTGTTATGTCTGTGGGAAGGGGAGTTTTAACGTTGATTGTTGTTGTGGTTGTTGACTCTTCTTCCGTGCCGGTTGAGGAACAGCCTGCAAAGCCGAGAACCATCGAGAAAACAAGAACAACGCTTATTAATGCCAATATCTTTCTATTCATATTATGTCTCCTTTCGCAATCGGCGCGCCGATTACGGATTATAATGGAAATATTATAACATATAAGCCGATAAAATACAGCCAATTTTTACGAAATAAAAATTTTTGTGGAAAGTGAAAAAATTATGTGCTCTCCGTTTGTTGAAAATGCATAAGGA